>JBGPMS010000068.1:0-17534 GCA_041487115.1 Gammaproteobacteria bacterium | reverse complement strand
TTCGATGATGTCGTAGGTGAAAGCCATGCTGGCGTCGTTGAGCGCGAGCAACTCCTCGGTGAACGTCGGGCCATCCTTCACCGTCAGCGCCCTCACCGCACCGAGCTGGCCGTCGCGGCCTTTGATGATGTCGCTCTTGGCGAAGGCCGGGTGCCAGTCTTTCAGGCCGTCAAACCGCTTCACGAACTTCCATACGTCCGCTGGCTTGGCGTTGATCTCGATCATCTCGGCCACGACCAGCAGTGCGCGGTCGTCGGCGCCGACGACGCAGGGGGACAACATCAGCAGACCCAACAGGGCAAGACCGACCTTCCTCATTTCTTCTCCTCATGATTTGATTGTGATTGCCGCAGGATTGTCCCTTCGCTCGGCGCCCGCGCGGCCCCTCCCGTCGTTCTCTTCACTCGTGGAAGGCAAGCCTCGCGCCGGGTCTGACGGCGGGGCCTGACCAACGGCACACCGAACGTCAACGTCGAGGACAGGCAGTCGAACCGTACCACATTGGCGGGCAGGGTTCCTAGCAGTTTGAAGGATGAGGGACTGGCTGAAGGGATCTGCCCAGGAGCACGTAGACGGGCCGATGGGAGCGGTAAAGCCGGGGGCGTTGGACGGGACGGCCGTTTGTCGCGCCGGGCGTCTGCCGCACGGAGACACTCGTGCCGTTCGAGCCCACTCGTTAGACTGATTCCAAATGACAAATCTATAACGAAAGCCCCACTTCCCGGACGCAGACGCTCGGCCTATACTCGCGTCATAGTCACGGCCGGGCCGATGATAAAGTCATCGGCAGATACGCCGAGCCAGTGACGCGTTTTGCAGGCGCCAAAAATGGGAGGGCGTGTGCTACGCGGCGTCGTTTCGCATTTCCTTCTCGGTGTGGTTTTTCTTCTCGTTCCGCTGGCAGCGCTCGGCGCCGACGCGGTATCGCTGCGCTTCGACATCAGCGGTTACCGGGTCGAGGGCAACACACTGCTCAAGGACAAGGACGTCCAGTCGGTGCTGGCGCCGTTTCGCGGCAAGCAGCGCGATTTCAGCGACGTGCAAAAAGCGCTCGAGGCGTTGGAGCTCGCCTACCGCAAGGCCGGCTACGGCGCGGTTCAAGTTTACCTGCCCGAGCAGGAGCTCGATCGCGGCGTCGTGAACTTGCGGGTGGTGGAAACCCGCATCGGCAAAGTCGAAGTCTCCGGCAACAAGTACTTCAGCGAAGACAATGTCCGCCGCAGCCTGCCGGCGCTGCAAGAAGGCGCGACGCCGAATTCGCGCAAGATCGCCGACAACCTGCGCGCCGCCAACGAAAGCCCGGTCAAGCAGGCGCGCGTGGTTCTGCGCCCCGCGCCCAAGGACAACGCGGTCGACGCCAAGGTCGAGGTCGAGGACCAGAGCCCGTGGCGGCTGTTCGCCACGCTGGACAATACCGGCAGCGAACAGACCGGCCGCACCCGGGTCGGGGTAGGCGTCCAGTACGCCAACCTGTTCGATCGCGACAACGTCGCCACCGCCCAGTACATCACCTCTCCCGAGAAGCCGGATCAGGTCCAGGTCTACAGCCTCGGATATCGCCTGCCGCTCTATCGGCTGGGCGACAGCATGGACTTCTTCGCCGGCTATTCCAGTGTCGATGCCGGCACCACGCAGATCCCCGCTGGTGCGCTGCAATTCGCCGGCAAGGGCCAGATCTACGGCGCCCGCTACAACTACTTGTTCCCGCGCAAGGGCGAATACGAGCACAAGCTCGTCTTCGGCGCCGACTACCGCGTCTACGATAACGCCTGCACGCTCGGCGGCCTCGCAAACTGCGGTGCGGCAGGCAACGATGTCCGGGTGCATCCGGCGAGCCTCGCCTACATGGGCCAATGGAATCGGCGCGCCGATCAGTTGTCGTTCTACGGCTCGGTAGCCAGGAACATTCCCGGCGGGACCGACGGCGGCAACCAGGCCTTCGAAGCCGTCCGCCCGAACGCGGATGCCTCCTACACCATCCTGCGTTCCGGCTTCACCTACGCCAGGGCGTTCACAGGCGACTGGCAAGTCCGGCTGCGCCTGGACGGCCAGTACACCGACGACGCACTGGTGCCGGGCGAGCAGTTCGGCATCGGCGGCTGGAGCTCGGTGCGCGGGTTCTTCGAGCGCGAGATCGCTAGCGACTACGGGTATGCCGGATCGGTCGAGCTCTACACGCCGGACTTCGCGCCCAAGCAGGGCTTCGCGCAAGGCAACTTGCGGGCGCTGGCCTTCTACGATGCAGGCGCGGTGCACATCAATCATCCAGTGGGAGGTGACATCGAGCACCAGTCCATATCCAGTGCCGGGGTCGGCCTGCGGCTCGGATTCAAGAAGAATGTAGCGGTGCGCGTCGACGGCGCCAGCGTAATCGATGAGGGTGGATCCCAGCACAAGGGCGATTGGATGATCCACTTCGGTGTCCTCGTGAGTTTTTAGCCGGAGCTTTTGGCCATGAAGCAGACCAGACCTAAGTCCGCCCAGAACGGACAATTCAAGCGCCGGTTGCTGCACGCAGCGATCATGTCCGCGTTCAGCGGCGCCGCGGTTGCCAACCCCACCGGCCCGACCGTGGTCAACGGTGCGGTCGCGTTCAACCAGCAAGGCAACACGCTCGCCATCACCAACAGCCCGAACGCGATCATCAACTGGCAAAGCTTCTCCATCAACGGCAACGAAACCACGCGCTTCCTGCAGCAAAGCGCAGCGAGCTCTGTGCTCAACCGCGTCACCGGCATCGACCCGTCCATCATCCTCGGCACGCTCCAGTCCAATGGCAGAGTGTTTCTGATCAACCCGAGCGGGATCATCTTCGGGCAAGGCAGCCGCGTCGACGTCGCCGGGCTGGTGGCCTCGACGCTCAATCTCAACAACCAGGACTTCCTGGCGGGACGGCTCAACTTCACCGACGGCGCGCTGGCCGGGCGCATCAGCAACCGGGGCGTCATCTCCACGCCGTCTGGCGGCAGCGTGATCCTGGTCGCGCCCCAGATCGAGAACAGCGGGATCATCAACGCGCCTAACGGCGATGTGATTCTAGCGGCCGGCCGCTCCGTGCGGCTGGGTGACACCGCGGCGCCCAATGTGTTGGTGGAAATCCAGGCCCCCGACACCCAGGCCATCAATGTCGGCGAGATCGTGGTCGGTGGTGGCAACGCCAGCATCTACGCCGGCTTGATCAACCAGCGCGGAATCGTGAAAGCGGATACGCCTGTACTGGGTGAGAACGGCAAGGTGACGTTCCGGGCAACCAAGAGCTTGAATCTGGAAGCGGGGAGCATCACCAGCGCTTCCGGCGGCGCTCAGGGTGGCTCGGTGTCGCTCGAAGCCCCGGTGCTCTACCAGCTCGGTGCCGTCCACGCCGACGGCGCAACGGGCGGAAGCGTGAGCATCCGAGCCGGTAACCTGTTGCAAGGCGGTGCGATCACTGTGGATGGAGCTCGAGGCAAGGGTGGCGACATCGCCGTGAACGCCACCGCCGTCATCCAGACCCAGTCCGCATTGTTGAGCGCCCGCGGTCAAACGGCCGGCGGCAGCATCGTCGTCAGCGCCGCGGCGGATGAGAGCGGATGGCTGTTCAGCTCCGCTAGTTTCCTCGCTACCGGGACCCAGGGCGGCGACATCAAGCTGCTAGGGCACGACATCATCCTGCTCGGCGCCACGGCGAACGCCTCGGGTAGCGCGGGCGGCGGTACCATTCTGATCGGCGGCGACTACCAGGGCAAGAACCCCGCGGTTCCCAACGCGGACCTCACCTGGATCAACTACTCGACTTCGCTGCGCGCCGATGCCGGAATCACAGGCGCAGGCGGCAAAGTGATCGTGTGGTCGGATAGCGATACGAGATTCGCGGGGCATATCTCCGCGCGCGGCGGCGCGAAATCCGGGGACGGCGGCTTCATCGAAGTCTCCGGCAAAGAAAACCTCATCTTCGCCGGCATGGCGGACGCGAGCGCGCCCAAGGGCACACCCGGAACCGTCCTGCTCGATCCCAAGAACATCATCATCGACAGCACGGCAGGCGGGCTGGCCTCGTTCCAACTGCTCGATCCGCACCCGGATGCAAACGCGCATTTCGGGGAGAACATCGTGGTGCTCCCTAGCGAGAACGTCCTAGTGACCGATCCCAGCGACGGCTTCGGGGGAATCTCCGCTGGTGCAGTCTACCTGTTCAACAGCAGCACCGGAGCGCTGATCAGCGCGCTGACCGGTAGCGCCGCCAACGATTCGGTCGGCAGTGTTCCCGTTACGGTGCTGAGCAACGGCAACTACGTGGTGAACAGTCCCAACTGGAACGGCAATACCGGTGCGGTAACCTGGGGCAACGGCACTGCCGGAGTCAGCGGCGTGGTGTCTGCTGCGAACAGCCTGGTGGGCAGCACGACGGGTGACCAAGTCGGCTCAGGCGGGATCATCCAGCTCTTCGCGACCGGCAACTATCTTGTGTCGAGTCCCCTCTGGAACACCGGCGGTGCGGTGACCTGGGGCAGCGGCACTACCGGGGTCAGCGGCGTGGTGTCTGCTGCGAACAGTCTGGTGGGCAGCACGGCGGGTGATACTGTCGGTTCGGGCGGGATCATCGAGCTCTCCAGCGGCAACTACCTGGTGTTGAGTCCCAGCTGGGGCAACGCCGCCGGCGGCCCCGGCAACCAGTTCGGAGCGGTGACGTGGGGTAGCGGCACTGCCGGAGTCAGCGGCGTGGTGTCTGCTGCGAACAGCCTGATCGGCAGCACGGCTGGTGACTTGGTCGGTTCGGGCGGGATCTTCCAGCTCTCCAACGGCAATTATGTTGTCTCGAGCCCCACCTGGACCAACGGCGGCAACGGCACCAACGTCGGTGCGGTCACCTGGGGCAGCGGTACTGCCGGGGTCAGCGGCGCGGTGTCTGCTGCGAACAGTCTGGTGGGCAGCGCGACGGACGATTCGATCGGTTCGGGCGGGTTCACCGAGCTCATCATCTCCGGCAACTACGTGGTGTCGAGCCCCACCTGGACCAACGGCGGCGCCGGTACCCGTGTCGGCGCGGTGACCTGGGGCAGCGGCACTACCGGGGTCAGCGGCGTGGTGTCCGCTGCCAACAGTCTGGTCGGCAGCACGACGGACGATTCGATCGGGGGCGAGATCATCGAGCTCCTCGGCACCGGCAACTACGTGGTGCGGAGCCCCGGCTGGACCAACGGCGGCGCCGGCACGAATGTCGGCGCGGTGACCTGGGGCAGCGGTACAGCGGGGGTCAGCGGTGTGGTGTCTGCTGCGAACAGTCTGGTGGGCAGCACACCGGGCGACGCGATCGGTTCGAACGGAGTCCGCGAACTGCGCACCGGCAACTATCTGGTGCTCAGTCCCAACTGGGCGGCCTTGGCAGGAGCGGTCACCTTCGGCGACGGCGCGACCGGGGTTTCCGGCGCGGTGTCTGCCACGAATAGCCTGGTCGGATCCGCGGCCGGAGATGGAGTCGGCGGCTCCGGAGTGCTCCCTTTTCTGAACGGCAACTATCTGGTGTTGAGCCCCAGCTGGAACGGTGCTGCCGGTGCGGTGACCTGGGGCAGCGGCAGTGTCGGTGTCAGCGGCGAAGTGTCGGCTGCGAACAGCCTGGTGGGCGGCACGCCGGGTGACTCGGTCGGTTCTGGCGGGATCCCTCAGCTCTCCGCAACCGGCAATTACCTGGTGTTGAGTCCCAACTGGACCAACGGTGGCGCCGGCACGAATGTCGGCGCCGTGACCTGGGGCAGCGGCACTGCCGGCGTCACCGGCGTGGTGTCGGCTGCGAACAGTCTAGTGGGCAGCACGACGGGTGACAGGATCGGCTCTCAAGGGATCACCGAGCTCGCTGCAACCGGCAACTACGTGGTGTCCAGTCCCAACTGGAACAGCGATACCGGTGCGGTGACCTGGGGCAGCGGCACTACCGGGATCAGCGGCGTGGTGTCTTCAACTAACAGCCTGGTGGGCGGCACGCCGGGTGACGGGATCGGTACTGGCGGGGTCCACGAGCTCACCATCACCGGCAACTACCTGGTGTTGAGTTTCAACTGGACCAACGGCGGCACCGGCAACAGCGTCGGTGCAGTGACCTGGGGCAGCGGCACGGCCGGGGTCAGCGGCGTGGTGTCTGCAACCAACAGTCTGGTGGGCAGCGTAACGGGTGACGTGATCGGTGGCGGCGGAATCCTCTTCCTCTCCAACGGCAACTACGTGGTGGGCTCCCCCAATCATGGTGTCGGTGCGGTGACCTGGGGCAGCGGCACTGCCGGAGTCAGCGGCGTAGTGTCGGCTGCGAACAGTCTGGTAGGCAGCACGACGGGCGATTCGATCGGGTCGGGCGGGATGACCCAGCTCGCCACCACCGGCAATTACCTGGTGCTGAGTCCCCAGTGGACCAACGGCGGCGCCGGCACGAATGTCGGTGCCGTGACCTGGGGCAGCGGCGCTGCCGGGGTCAGGGGCGTGGTGTCTTCGGCCAACAGCCTGGTGGGCAGCAAGACGGGGGACCGGGTCGGTACCGGCGTGGGTGACGCGGTCGGCGGGATCACCGAGCTCTCTAACGGCAATTACCTGGTGACCAGTCCCGTGTGGAATGGTGAGGCCGGAGCGGTGACCTGGGGCAGTGGCGCTGCGGGGGTCAGCGGCGTGGTGTCTGCAACCAACAGCCTCGTGGGCGGTACGGCGGGTGACGTGGTCGGCGCGTTTGGCGGGATCACCCAGCTCTCCGACGGCAACTACGTGGTTTCGAGTGGCATGTGGACCAACGGCGGCGCCGGCACCAATGTCGGTGCGGTCACCTGGGGCAGCGGCGTTGTTGGTGTCAGGGGCGTGGTATCTGCTGCAAACAGTCTGGTGGGCAGCACGACGGGTGACTCGGTCGGTTCCGGTGGGATCATGGAACTCTCCGGCGGCCACTATCTGGTGTTGAGTCCCGACTGGAGCAACGGCGCGGCGACCTTGGCGGGAGCGGTCACGGTCGGCAGCAGCGATGCCGGCGTTTCCGGCGCCGTGTCTGCTGCGAACAGCGTCGTGGGCACGACGGCGAACGATCAGATTGGCTCGGGCGGCATATTCCCGTTATCGAACGGTCGCTTCGTCGTCAGCAGCCCTCTCGCCGACAACGGGTCGCTCGTCGATGCAGGACTCGTGCACATCGTTGTGCCCAGCGCTGTGGCGTCCGGGCAGATCTTTGCCTCGAACGCGACTGGAAGCGTCACCATCGCGCCCGCCGCAATTACCGCCATCACCAATACCGGCACCGCGGTGACGCTGCAGGCGAACAACGACATCACGCTCAACTCGGCATCCGATGTCGTCACTTCGGCGGGAGGCGCCGGCGGCGCCATCACGCTCGAAGCAGGCCGCAGCATCGTGCTGAGCTCCAGCATTACCACCGACAACGGCGAGCTGACCATTACCGCCAATCATCCCGGAGCGGATGCGACCAATCGCGACGCCGGCGCAGGTGGCATCACGATGGCGCCCGGGACGACGCTGAACGCCGGCACCGGCAGCGCAACGCTGACGGTGAGCTTCGGTGTGCCGGGAGCCGCAAGCGGTAACCTTGTGGTGGACCAGATCGTTGCTGCGGGCGTCACATTGCGGCAAAACGGCACCACCAGCGGCAGCAGCATCCTGCGGGCGGCGCCGTCCTCGCTGATCCAGGCGACGAATCTGACCATGCAAGTGACCGGAGGTCCGGCGACCGGGGGTTCGATCGGCACGGCGTTGGAACCGATCCTGACCAGTGGCGTGAGCAGGCTGGTGACGGAGGTGAGCGGTACAGGTGAAACCGCCGTGTCGAATACCAACGGTGTTGGTGGGCCTGCGCTGGTGATACAGAGCATGCGCAGCGTTGGCGGCAACATCAAGCTTGTCAATGACACCGATATCGATGTCACGGCGGGGGACAGCTGCGATTGTCTCCGGGGCATCGACAGCCAGGGCGGGAACGTCTTTGTGCAATCGACAGCAGGCAGTATCACGGGTTCCGACAACATCTCGGCGTCTGCCCTCTCGTTCGGTGCTACGTTCTCCAATGGCGGCAGCATCGACCTCATCGCGGCGCAGGACATCAACCTGACGGGTGACATCAATTCCGATGGACATTCCCCATTCTTCGGTGACACGAATCCAGTCGGCCACGGAGGCAGCATCAATATCCAGGCGGGTGGAACCGTCAATCTCGGGTTGGTTTCCGCACTGGGAGGAAATGAGAGGCAGACCAGTGGTGCGGGTGGTGCGGGTGGCAGCGTCAACATCTCGGGTAGCGGGACATTCACGATTGGCCAAGTCTCGGTTTCTGGTGGCGACGGCGGCGGTGACGGGGATACCAATAGCAATGGAGGAGCGGGCGGCGCGGGCGGCAGCGTTGCGATCCTTTCGATCGGGGCCGCGGGCGCGGCAATGGAGAACCTGCACCTCATTGCGTCAGGCGGACAAGGTGGCCCTGGCTCGCAGCAGAACGGTACCGGCGGTGCCGGCGGCAGCGTCACCATCGGGAGAATGTCGGCAGGCGACCTGAGCGTCAGTGGTTTCGTGAGTGTTGCAGGTGGGGCCGCAGGTCCGGCTACCACCGTCAATAACGGGAGTGGCGGCGACGGTGGCGGTGTGTTCATCGGGGCGGTTTCCGTCCCCTTGCTCCAGCATGTAAATCCTGGCACACCAGGCAGCCTCACCCTGAATGGTCTAACCGTCGACGCCGGCGGCGGAGCAGGGCCCAGCAACGGCGCGCAAGGGGCCGTACATCTCCAATCCGGCGACGGCGGAATCACTCAGACGGCATCTCTCGTGCTGAACACGACGGACCTGCGCATCGAGACGTCGGGAACGGTTACTCTGGACAATCCAAACAATGTCATTCCAGGCGTTTGGGGAAGCATCGGTGGCGATCTGTCGGTGACGAGCCTGGACCCGATCCGGCTTGGGCTTGCGACGCCGCTGAACGTCGGCGGGAATCTGAAAGTGCAATCGATCGCGGGATCGCAAATCGTCGCAGGCCCTTGCCAGGCGGACTCCTGCATTTGGTTCACCAATGGAGTGACCGCAGGTGGCAACATCGAGTTTTACGCGAACGAGCTGGAGGACTCGGGGCCGATTACGACCGGCGCACTGGATAGCAACTTCGCCCGCTTCGCGCCATGGACGCCTGGCACGAACCTCTTGCTCGACACCGTGCAGACCGAGAACTATTTCACTCCGCATGTTCAAGTCGGCAACCCGGACGCGTTGACTGACACGAATCTTGCCACCTGGGGTTTGGTGACAGTCACCGCGACCGTCGAGCCGTCGAACTTCACCTCGATCACGCGCAGCTTCGAGATCTACGCCCACCAAGTCGACATCGATGCGCAAATCGGCGCGACCAACGCGGTACCGCTATCGTTCATCGTGAAAGCGCTTGGCGATATCAACATCGGCAGGAACGTGGACGCGCCGTTCAACACGACCATGCACCTGGCCGATGGCAATGCGCTCACGCTCGTCGCCGATGCCGGTGGGACCGGTGCCGGCGATCTATCCATCGGACGAGATGGCGCGTTCACCAACCTCACCATCGACTACGCGACGACGCCGTCGACGATGACCCTGGGCGGTGCAAACATCTCTTTCCGCGGTCCCCTGTCCGTCGTGGTGAATGGCCCGGGCCAGCAGGTCATCACGGCGAGCAACGCGATTCAGCTGGTCAACAACTCCGCGGGCACTCTTCTCGTTAACAGCCAGGGGACACAACGGATCAGGGCAGGCTCGGGCGGCGTCCTGCTGGACGCGATCGCCGGCAACGTCAACCTCACGGGGGGCGGCCAGTTCGTCGGCTCCGTTTTCCAGCCGAGCGGTGCGCAGACCATTTCCGTGGACGGCCCCTCGGCCTCGCTCATCGTGCGAAGCGGCCTGGGGGCGGCAACCATCATCGGCGGAAACCAGTCGATCACGGTCGGCACCGGCGCCAACACCGGATCCATCCTGATCCAGGGGGGCACACAGGCCGGCACTACTGCAGGGATCACCAACTACGCGGGTCCCCAGACAGTATCGACCACTGGACAGTTGCAGCTCATCGCCGGCTCGGCACCCGATCAGGGACAGGGCAACTTCCGCTGCGACCTGCAGGCGTGCGCCAACCTCGGCAACGAGAGTTTGACCGGAAACCAGAGCATCACGGCAGTCGGCGGCATCAGCATCCTGGGCGGATCCGGCGGGGCCAGGAACGAAGCGAACATCTACAGCCGAACCGACCAGACCGTCGTCGCGGCCGGTGGCATCACGCTCACTGCGGGCTCGGGCGCCGGTTCCGGGAACTGGGCTTCGCTGGCCGACGTGGGCGGTACGGGATCCGCGCAGAACGTCTCCTTCGGGACCGGTGGAATCACGATCCGCAGCGACAGCGTGGGCGGAAACGACAGCACGGCCAACATCCATGCCGACGGCTCGCAAGTGATCTCGGGTACCAGCGATATCGTCCTGATCGGCGGCACCGCCGGCTTCATGTCCTGGTCTCAGATCGAGGCCGGCACGGATCAGAGCATCGGTGCGAGGGCCATCTCCATCAAGGCCCTGGCCGGCGCCGGCAGCACGGGTTTCTTCACCAACGACGGCGCACAGCACATCACGACCACCGGTGGCTTAGGCGGTGTCGCGAGCGCGTACGGCATAACGGTCCAGAACCTGGGCGCGCTGGGCCTCGACCAGGGCGGGTTCACGTCGGCCGCGCACATCACCTCGCGCAACGGGTCGCAGTCGATCGACGTGTCAGGCTCCCGCGGGATTCTGATCTCGGCCGTCAGCGGACTCGCCATCATCGACGACGAAGGCACGACGCAGACGATCAACGTCGCGGGCACCGGCGCGCTCGACATTCTCTCGGGCGGCGGCACTGCGCAGGTCTTCTTCGACAACGGCAGCGCGCAAACCATCAGCGCGGGCTCGATAACCCTGACCGGCGGCAGCGCCGATACAGCGCTCGCGTTGATCGACGCGAACAAAGGCACGCAACATATCACCACCACCGGCGCGCTGACGCTGACAGGTGGAACCGCGACCGGGCCGGCGATTCCGGATCTCTCGAATCCGCCGACCGATTGCGGCGCGGTTTCTGCATGCGCCGTCGTGATCGCCGTCGCGGGCGCGCAAACCATCAACGCCAACTCGATCTCGATCACGGGTGGCTCATCGGGCACAGAAAACCTCGCGACCATCCGCGGCAACGCCGGTCAGGACATCACCGTCGGCAGCAGCGGACTCGTGATGCAAGGCGGCGGCGGCGCCGGCCTGCGCAACTTCGCGTTCATCGAGAACTACGCCAACGACCAGATCCTGCGCTTCGCCGCCGGCGCACCGTTGACCCTGACGGGCGGCACCGTCGGCATCAAGCACTTCGCTGCGATCATGGCCATGGGGACCTCCACCAGCCAGCAGATTCTCGGCAATCCGGTGATCACGCTGACCGGTGGGGCGAGCGGGGGTGGTGACGGGTCGGGTTTCTTCACGAACTTCACCGGCAACAACGCCTACATCGGCACCGATCCTGACGGCCCGGTCGCAACAAGCCAGACGATTCATGCGCAAAGCATCCTTCTACAGGACGGGTTCGGGCCCAACAACGCCGCGCTCGACAACTTCCGGGCGGGCGGGCAGCAGACGATCACGGCAGTCGGCGACGTGCGTCTGCTCGGCGGGGCCGCGTCGTCCCTGCTCGCGGAGATCATGAGCTCCGGCAACCAGAGCGTAACGGCGAGAAGCGTCCAGCTGGTCGGAGCCTCCGGCGGCGCCAACGTGGCGATTCACGCGCAGGGCGGCGACCAGACCATCACCACCAGCGGCTCCGGCCCCAACGGCTGGGGTGTGGAGTTGACGAACAATGGCACGAGCAAGGTCTACATCGAAGCTACCGGGGCGCAACATATCACTGCAACCAACGGCGGCGGTATCCTGCTCGATGCGGTCGGCGGCAATGTCGACTTCTTCGGCAGCGGCCAGTACGTCAACAACGTCTTCGTGCAGAACGGGACGCAGACGATACTCGTCGACGGTTCCGGGGCCAACGCGTTCGTCCTCCGCGGCGGGCTTGGGACCGCGCGCATCGACGGCGCCAGCCAATCGATCACGGCCGGCACCGGTTCCAACGCCGGGTCGATCGTGGTTCAGGGCGGCGCGGGGAATGGAGGCAATGCCTACATCTTCAACCAGGCCGGAACGCAGACGATCGCCACTTCCGGCCAGATTGCGGTGACGGCGGGCACGGGAACATCCACGAGCCAGGGGCTGTTCGCCTGCGATCCCAGCGCCTGCGCGCTGATCGGGAATCTCGCCGCGGGGGGCGATCCTTCTGTCATAAGTCAGTCCATCACCGCTGGCGCCGGACTCGCAATCACCGGGGGTAGCGCCGGCTCGTACAACGAGGCATCCGTGTTCACGAACGGGAGCCAGAACGTCCATGCTGCCGGGGGTATCCAAGTTCTGGGTGGGGCCGGGACAGGCAACTATGCATCCTTGGCGACGAACGGCGGCGCGAGCTACAGCCAGACCATCGATTTCGGTTCGGGAAATCTCTCGGTCATCGGCGGCAGCTCTGGCGGGCGCAGCTTCGCGGGTATCTACTCCGGCGGCAACCAATCCATCTCCGGCCAGGGAGATATCGTCGTCTCCGGAGGTGTTCTGCCCAATGCCGGATTGCCGGCGACGCGCAATACCTCCACCGGACAGGTGACCGACGCGGTGGTCTATTCCTGGGCCGAAATCGTTGCGGACAGCGGGCAGGATGCCTCGGCGGTGCAGCAGATCACGGCCCGGTCGATCTCGATCACCGCCCGGCCTGGGCAGAGCAGCACCGGGATTTTCACGCCGGTGGGGCAGCAGCATATCGCCACCACGGGAAGCGCGGCAAACGGTTATGGCATCACAATAGAGAACCAGGGCGCCGTTGGCCCGGACCAGAACGGCTTCGGCGGAGCGGCTTACATCACGACCCGAACCGGAACGATGTCGATCGACGTCGCCGATTCCGGCGGGATACTCATCAAAGGCACCGGCGGCCTCGCCGTGATCGACAACGAGGGTCCGGCTCAGACCATCAACATTCACGGCGGCGGCGCCAAGGCTCTGGATCTCGTCGCCGGCACCGGGGGCGCCAACATCTACTTCGCGAACGGCACGGCGCAGAGCATCACCGCGGGGTCGCTCTCGCTGACGGGCGGTGCGCAGAATGGCGCTTACGCGACGATCGACGCGGCCAGCGGTACGCAAACCGTTACCGTTACCGGCGCGCTCTCGCTTCACGGCGGCACCGCGCCGGGGCCGGCAAATGCCAATCCCGACACTCCGCCCTCCTCCACGACCTCGAATTCGGCCAATGCGACCCTGGTCTCGCGTCACGGCAAGCAGACGATCTCGGCCGGTTCGATCACCGTCGCCGGAGGCAGCGGCACGAACGAGAACTTCGCGAACATCATCAGCGACGGCGGGCAGGACATCACGGTCGGTGCGGGCGGCCTCACGCTGACCGGCGGCACCGGCACAGGCGTGCACAACTACGCGATGATCGAGAACTATGGCGGTGACCAGATCGTCCGGATGGCAGCGGGGTCGGCGCTCGACATCGCCGGCGGGACCACCGGTGTGCGCAACTTCGCGGGCATCTGGGGCGGCGGCCCGATCAGCTACGACAACACCATCCTCGGCGTGCCGGACCACATCAGCACCGCCGGAACGACCAGCCAGCAGATACTAGGCAGCCCAAACATAGCCATTATCGCCGGAGCCACCGGCGGTGGCGGAGACGGCACCGAGAGCAACACTGCGCGGCGCGGGAACACCGGCTTCATCATCGCGCAGACCGGTCCTCAGCAGATCGACGCGGGCACCATGACGCTGACCGCGGGCGGCGGCGCCGGCGAGAATTCGGCGGTGATCTCCACCTTTGGCGCCGGCGCAGCTCAGACGATCAACGCGACCGGCGCGATCGCGCTCACCGGCGGCAGAGCGCTCTACACGAACGCGGAGATCAGCAGCGGCGGTGCGCAGACGATCAATGCCGGCGGATTGACGCTCGCGGGCGGGAACGCCGGCGGTGCCGGCCTGGCGTTCGCGGAGGTGTCGTCCGCGAGCGGCTTCGATCAGACGATCACGCTGCCGACGAATGCAGTGCTCTCGCTCACCGGCGGCAGCACAGGCGTCGGCAACTCGGCGCACATCGTGAGCGGACGCAACCAGACCATCGACGGGAACCCGGTCGTGACGCTCGCCGGCGGCACGGGCGCATCGAGCGACGTGTCGATCGAGAACGCAATCGGCGGCACCCAGAGCTTCCATTTCGGCGCGCTAACGATAACCGGCGGATCCGGACTGGATGCGAGTGCGGCGATCGGCGTTAGTAGCCAGTTGACCATTGTGGTGGCAGGGCAGACCCAAATCGCCGGCGGCAACGGCAACGGAGCCATCGCCCGCATCGGATCCGACGACGACGGCGGCAACATCACGATCAATCTGACTTCCGGCGGCCTCGCACTGCAAGCGGGCACCGGCGACGCCGGCTCGAAGGGCTACGGGGCGCTTGCGCTCGTCGGCGCGGTGCAAGCGACCGGCAACGAAGTCCCGCCCAACGCGACGGTGACGATATCCTCGACCGGAGACGTGACGCTGACCGGTGCCACTTCATCCGCATTGCATCCGGTGCTTGCGATAATCGGCACGGACAGCTCGGCAGGCGACGGCGGCCCCGTCAGCGTTACCGCGAGCGGCAACATCACCCAAGGCACGAACTCGCTGATACGCGGCAGCAGCGTCACGCTGTCGGCATTGGGCGATGTCACGCTGAACAAAGTCGTCGCCACGCAAGCCGACGTATCCGGGACCTCCGCCATCTCGGTCACCGCCGGGACCCGCGGCAATATCGGTATCGACGCGGAGAATGCGAACCTCACCGCGACGCTCGGCAGCATTTCGCTGTTTTCGCCGAGACTGAGGTCCATCCGCGTGGGTTCCGCCACTACGTTCTCGGCAGGTGCAGGCGGTGTGACTCTGACGTTGGACGACCTCAACCTCACCAGCGACTACACGTTGCCTACCTATCTAACGCTGATTCCGATCGAGAGCAATTTCAGCGTCACCGGGCCCGGGCACGCGCTGACCAATCAGAACACGCTGACCAAGATCTCCAGCATCACGGCCATTCTCGACAATGAGGGCACGTTCGAAGTGCCGGCCGGGGCCACTACGACGCTGAACGGTGGTGCGAGAGGCGCGGGCGGCTACTCGTTCGGAGACGCCCACTCGACGCTGAGCTTCGCATCGGGCAACTACACGGTAGGCAACATCTCGGGCCCGGGCGCCGTGGACGTCGGAGGACCCACAGGGGCAGCCACTGTAGACGTAGGCGGAACCTACAACATACCAGGGGTCACGACAGTCGGAAGCGGCGGCGTGCTGAATCTGAACAGTACCAGCAAGCTCGGTACGGTCACCGTCGCCGGAGCTCTCGGCGGTACCGGCGCGGTGACCGCGACGAGGTTGAACTTGACCGGCGGCAGCCTCCTCGGCACCGGCGACTTGACCGTCACGGACAACTTCGCCGAGACCGGCACACCGCGCGCGATTCCCAACTACCATAACCTTACGCTCACGCGGCAGGGCGACTTCCTGGTCGGCAACTACACGGCCGTCAACTCGTTGACGCTCACTTCGAGCGGCGGCTCGCTCGGAATCAACGATGTGACCTTGACCGCGCCGACCGTGACGCTGAAGGGGGCGAACGTGACGCTCGACCCGACCGGCAGCGCCGGCTCGACGGTCAATGGCACGAGCGTGTTGAACATCTCGACGCCGGGCGCCCTTACTCTCAACGGGACCAACGGCCCGGCGACGCTCAACGCCGGAACCACGCTGAGCGTCAACGCGGCAACGGTGAACGTGACTGCAGGAAACCATGGTGCCAAGATCGACCCGGCGAGCCTCGATCTCACCGTCACAGGCGATATCGTCCTGACGGGGGGTTCTGGACCCAACGCCACGGCGGTACTTTCCGGCAACGACGTAACGATCAGCGCAGCCAACGTGTTTCTGACCGGCGGCGCCGGCAACGGCAGTTATGCGGCGATCGAAGGCGTCAGCGGCAACACCACGATCACGGCCGCGGGCAGGATCGTCATGCAACCGGGCACCGGTCTCAATGCGGACGCGAGCGTCGTCGGGCGCACCGGAATGGTTACCCTGAATGCCGCGAGTTGCGTCGGCTGCGTGACACTTGCGTTCGACCCGCTGGGCAATACTGCAACCGACCAAGGCGTCTTCGGCGTTCCGGTGGTGTTCAATATCGGCTCGGCTACCGTCCCGGTGGACCCCAGCATCCTCTACGCAGCCGGGATCTCCAGCGATGGCGGGCAGGCCAACACGAACTATTTGACTTCCGCGACCGAGGAGGAGGAACAGAAGAAATCCTCCGACAACCAGGATGAGGACAGTGGGACAACGTCCAAGCGCAAGCTTCCGATCTGCATGTAGCGGGCTGCTGCTCGCGATTCTGCTCGGCGCCGCCGCTGCCGCTGCGCCGGTCGGCGAGGTGACGCACGTGAGCGGAGCGCTGGTCGCGCGCAAGCCGGACGGCTCGTCGAAGATCCTGGCTCCGCAATCGAAAGTGGAGGCCGGCGACTTGCTCGCGACCGCGCAAGACACCTTTGCACGGGTCAAATTCGTCGACGGCAGCGAGATCACGCTGCGTCCCAGCTCGCAACTGCGGGTGGATGCCTTCAACTACGATGAGAAGAATGCAGAGCAGGACAACGCGCTGTTCAGCCTGCTCAAAGGGGGGCTACGCACCATCACCGGCCTGGTGGGGAAGCGCAAGCCCCGATCCTACGAGATGCGCACCACCACGGCGACTATCGGCATCCGCGGCACCAACTTCGGGCTGCTGCTATGTCAAGGCGACTGCGGCAACATCCGCAACAGCCTCGGGCAGGTGCCGAAAGACGGATTGCACGTGGACGTAGCGCAAGGCGTAATCAGCGTGACCAACGGGAGCGGCCAAGTCCTCTTCTCCGCCGGGCAGTTCGGCTACGTTGAGAGCTCCGCGACGCCGCCAACGGTCGTTCCGCAGGCCCAGGGGGTGACTCGCGACATCCCGAGCTTCCAGTCCGGGTCGCCCCCCGGCGGAAACGCACAATGCGTCGTGCAATAGCTCTCTCGAGCAGACTCGATAGTGCGCCAGGAGAGGGATGGGGGGAGCGCCGCACCGAACCCTCACCCTCACCCTACCCTCTCCGGTACCCTCACCCTACCCTCTCCCAGAGGGAAAGGGACCTTATGTCTGCTGGAGAGGGACCTTATGTCTGCTGGCCCTCCTGGCCGCCCCTTGAAGGAGGAGTAACGACTGGTCAGCGCGCCTGCGCCCGCGCGCTACTCCCATCCGGCGTGGATGCGACGAACGTCCTGGCGTAACGCAGTTCGGCGCGGTCTGCATCCGCGTTCGAACAGAGCTCCAGCAGCCGCTCGTAGTACCCCTGCGCTGCGCTGCGGTTGCCGGAAAGCTCAGCCGCGCGCGCCGCGCCATAGAAGCT
>JBGPMS010000067.1:0-17574 GCA_041487115.1 Gammaproteobacteria bacterium | reverse complement strand
GCAAACCGCCGACGCTGAAGCGCGTTGTCCGCATTGACGCTTGGGCGGTAAAATCGCGGCTCGTGGGGACGTAGCTCAGCTGGGAGAGCGTCGCGTTCGCAATGCGAAGGTCGGGAGTTCGATCCTCCTCGTCTCCACCATCTTCTTGAAGTCTCTGAACACCGTTCGAACGCCCGCCGCTTTCCAGCAACTCCCGCGATCGCGCCGTGGCCCTCCCCGCCTGGTCCTATCAAAGCTGGTTATCCAGCCGCCTCCCAAATGGTCGTAACGTCGGCCGGGTAGAGCACCCAGTGGGTAGCGCTCAGATGCGAACGGCTTCCCAGGATCGGCGCAAGCACCTTCTCGAGCGTTGGAGCGGCATGGGTGCCGAGCACAACCACATAGGAGGGCGACAGCCTGGGGCCCATTTGCCGGGCGCGAATGTCCTGTTCGCTGGCGAAGCCATGCTTTTGCAACAGTCGATGGAGCGCGAGCACCACTTCTGCGGGACTGGGTGCCCGCGCCATCGCGCGAGGACGGAAGGGGATGACGACGGCCACGGCTGTCCGGTTGGACGGGATGACGCCAGCGTAGGCACCTTCCCGATCGAAGGGCATACCACTTTGGTTATAGCCGTCGGCACGCTACCGGCGCCGCGGTCGGAGGTCTCTCGCGCACCACCCGAATGGGCGGCTGTGGGGTAGGTGGCTTTGCAGACTTAAGCGGACGTAGAAATCGCCTCGTGCTATGATTTTTGCAGAAACGGAAGTCTTACGAGGCCGTGCTGGGGCGTCCTGGCGATGCAGGGTGGCGCGGCCCGCTCAGGGAGTCAGGTGTATGAGCCGACAACTCGTCATCACCTATTACGCCGACCGTGACATGCTGGGTCTGGTTTCCGACGAGGACTACGAGGCCTTCAAGGATATCCTGCTCGAGCATGTGCACAAGGAATGGCCTAAGGCCGCCGCCGCGGTGGATGATGGGGAGCATGCCAGCGTGGAAGTCGAGATCGTGGACGGCGATTACCCCACGGCCAAGGCAGAGCAGGAAGCCAGGTCGGACGTAGAGGCACGCGTCCACGAAATCGCCAACGACGTGATCGAAGAGCGCGAGTGGGCCACCGAGGCGCTCGACACCTACGACGACGAATACGAAGAGGAGCTCGAAGAACGCCGCGAGGCTGACGAAGACCGCGACGATCACTGAGCGCTTCCGCCGGGGGCGGCCGGAGGGATCAGAGCGCGCGGCAGTTAGCGCTTGCTGCAAGGAAATCTCGACTGGAGTGCCTGGACGGTCACGTAGGCCCCCATCTGCTCCAACCCTTCGGAGTGTTCTACGAGCCAGCCCTGAATGGCGTGCACGAAATCGCCGATGCGGGCGTCTGCGGGGGGACAAAACATGCCCTGCTCGCCGACTGCGTCCCGCGCCGCGAAGCCGCTTACGTACCCCACCACGAATCCCAGGCAGTAGCCATAGTCCTGCGCGGTCTCCGCATCGGGACTTCCGCCCTCGCGCGCGACCTGGTCCAGGGCATGACAGCGCTTGATCAGGTCCAGGCCCGTGGGATAGGCGTCGCTCTTGGCCACGGCGCGGGGCAGGGGCAATGCCAGCAGCGCCAGCACGAGGAAAAAACGCATCGGACGATAATACGCCGCCGTGCTGGCGGGAGCGAGGACGGGTGGCGTTCCCGACCAGGGCAGCGCGGCCGGTTCAGTCGGGACTCAGGAGCTGCTTCTTGAGGCGGGAGGCAAACACAGCCATCTCTTTGGCGGCTTGCTTATCGCCCTTTCGCTCCGCGATGCCGATGCCCTTGCAGTAGGCCGTCAGCGCCTCCGCCCGCTGGCCCGATTCAGCCAGGGCCTTGCCCAGAAGTTTCCAGGCCGCAGAATATTCCGGGTCCAGTTCGATCGCATGCTGAAGATGTCCAGCGGCTGCCGCTGGCTGTCCCGCCTTGAGGTATTCGTTGCCTAGACTGAAGCGCAACAGCGCGGTTTCCTTGCCTGCTGCGAGCAACTGTTCGAGGTTGGCGAGCAGTGGGCTGGTCATGCGCAAAGACGGGATGCGATATGGGAGAGCAGACTAGCGCGAGGCTAGAGCTCGATGCGGGTGCCCAGTTCCACCACCCGGTTGGTCGGGATCTTGAAGAAGGCGGTGGCGCTGGAGGCGTTGCGCGACATGGCTGCGAACAGTTTCTCGCGCCACAGCGCCATGCCGGGCAACTGACTGGTGGGCACCAATGTCTGGCGGCTCAGGAAGAAGGAGGTTTCCATCATGTCGAACTCCAGGCCCTTGGCCTTGGCCAGTTCCAGCGCGCGCGGCACGTCGGGGTCGTCCTTGAAGCCGTAGTGCACTTGCAGGCGATAGAAGTCGTGGCCCAGGGGGCTCACCTCCACGCGCTGGGCATCGGGCACATGCGGAATGTCCTCGGCCCGCACGGTGAGCAGCACTACGCGCTCGTGCAGCACTTTGTTGTGGTTGAGGTTGTGCAGCAGGGCGTGCGGTACGCCCTCCTGGGCGGCGGTGAGAAACACCGCCGTGCCCGGCACGCGCACGGGCGGATGTGCGGTAATGCTCGCGATGAAGGGGTCCAGGGCGATAGCGCCGGGCCGCAGGCGCTGGAATAGAATTTCGCGTCCGCGTTTCCAAGTTGATAGCAGAGTGAACACGGCCAATCCCACCGCCAACGGAAACCAGCCTCCTTCGAAGACTTTCACGGCATTGGCAGCAAAAAACGACACGTCGACGAGAAGCAGCACGCCAAGCACGAGCGTCGCCTTACCCAGGCTCCAGTTCCAGATGCGTCGTGCGACGAAGTAAGCGAGCACGGTGGTTACCACCATAGTCCCCGACACGGCAATGCCGTAGGCCGCGGCCAGATTGCTGGAGGAGCCAAAGCCTAGGACCAGTCCGACAACCGCGACGTACAACCCCCAGTTTATCCATGGCACGTATACCTGCCCTATCTCTCGCTCCGACGTATGCTCGACCATCAGTCGCGGACAGTAACCGAGCAGGATTGCCTGGCGCGTGAGCGAATAGGCCCCTGAGATCACGGCCTGTGATGCAATGATGGTGGCCACTGTAGCCAGGACAACCATCGGATACAGCGCCCAGTCAGGTGCCAGATGAAAGAACGGGTGCTGGACTGCCGAAGGCGTGTTGAGCACGAGAGCACCTTGTCCCAGGTAATTGAGCACCAGCGCCGGGAACACGGCCCAAAGCCAAGCCAAGCGAATTGGGCGCCTGCCGAAGTGCCCCATATCTGCGTATAGGGCTTCCGCCCCAGTGACGGCAAGGAACACGGCGCCCAACGCGAGGAAACCGGCCCCGCCATTTACACTGAAGAAGTGTGCCGCGTACGACGGACTCAACGCAGCAAGTACGCTCGGCTGGTGAAAGATGTTCGCCACACCGAGCAAGGCCAACACGACGAACCAGAGCAGCATGATGGGCCCGAACAATGCCCCGACCTTGCCAGTGCCCAATTGCTGAAACAAGAATAGAACCGTGAGAACCGCCAGCGTGATCGGAATGACATAAGGGCGAAACAGCGGAGTGGCGACTTCCAGGCCCTCGACGGCTGACAGCACCGAGATCGCAGGCGTAATCATGCCATCACCGTAGAACAGCGCCGCCCCGAACATGCCGAGCGTCATCAGCACCCAGGCGCTGCGGCCGCCGAGCGGAAGCGTGCGCCGGACCAGTGCCATCAACGCCATGATGCCGCCCTCGCCGCGATTGTCGGCGCGCATCATGAAGATCACGTACTTGACCGTCACGATGAGAAACAAGGACCACACCATCAGGGACAGCACCCCGAGGACGTTGTCATGGTTGAGCGGGACCGGGTGGGTGCCGCCGAAAGCTTCCTTGAAGGCGTACAGCGGACTGGTACCGATGTCGCCGAAGACCACCCCGACTGCGCCGATGGTGAGACCCAGCGCTCCCCGTCGGCCGCCCGAGTCGGCGTCGGTATCGTTGCCCGTTTCGGATGCGGCGGATGCCGCCGCGGGAGCTGGGTTGGGGTGCACTAGTCTGGAAGCGGATGCGGCGGCGCATCATACCACGGCCCAAGCGGGCCTCCCGCACCAACTCCCGGTCCGCTCACCGGCCGGGCGCTCCACCGGGATGTCGACAAGCTGATCGGAGCGCCCGTTGGTGCGGAACGACGCAGGTGGCGTGCGCCGGGGTTTGCGCATACCATAACTCGAGCGTCGCGGCGGGCGTTTTGCGGCGCGCGCGACGCGCGTTCCAGCATTGCGAGCATTTCCATGGCCAGGCAACCCATTCAGACCGCGGACGCCCCGCAGGCGATCGGTACCTATTCGCAGGCGGTGCGGGCGGGCAACACGATCTATCTATCCGGACAGATCGGACTCGATCCGAAGAGCATGACGTTGGCCGAAAGCATCGATGCCCAGATTCAGCAGGTATTCCGCAACTTGCAAGCGGTGGCTGCGGCGGCGGGCGCCAAACTGGACGACGCGGTGAAGGTGACGGTGTTCCTCACCGACATGGGCAACTTCGCGCGCGTCAACCAAGCCATGACGCAGTACTTCGAGCAACCCTATCCCGCACGCGCGGCCGTAGGCGTTTCGTCGCTACCGCGCGGGGCACTGGTGGAGATCGAGGCCATTCTGGTCACCGGCGTTTAGCTTCACGAGACCGACTTGGGACTTCGGGTTTGGTGGCCAAACCCTCCGTTGATCCTGCCACGCCGGCGCTCGCCAGCGTCCCCGCGTCGCTACGGCCCAAGCTGGAGAAGCTCGGCGTGCGGCGCGAGTTCGATCTCGTACTGCATCTGCCCCTGCGCTACGAGGACGAAACGCAGTTGGTCCGCCTGAGCGACGCCCCCTCCGGCAAGACCGTCCAGCTCGAAGCCGAGGTCGAGGAGACCGCAATCAAGTTCCGTCCCAAACGGATGCTGGTATGCCGGGTCCGCGATGGCGACGAGATCCTGTATCTGCGCTTCTTCAACTTCTATCCCAGCCAGCAGAAGCAGCTCGCCCCCGGTGCGCGGTTGCGGCTGCTGGGCGAGCTGCGCAAGGGCTTCTTCGGCGCCGAGATGGTCCATCCGCGCTATCGGGTGTTGCGCGGAGAGGAGGCACTGCCGCGGTCGCTCACCCCGGTGTATCCGACCACCGCAGGACTGCCTCAAGCGACGCTGCGCAAGCTGGTGGAGCGTTCGCTGGACGGTGCCGACCTGTCCGACACGCTGCCAGCGGAGGTGATTGCGCCGCTGAAGCTGCCTTCGTTCAAGCAAAGTATCGCCTATCTGCACAGCCCGCCGCCCGATGCGCGGCTCGAGGCGCTCGAGGGGCGTACGCATCCGGCCTGGCGCCGTATCAAGTTCGACGAACTGCTGGCCCAGCAACTGTCCATGCGCCTGCACCACCGCAAGCGGCAGGCGGCGGCGGCACCCGCCCTCACGCGGCATCGCGAGTTGCCGGCGAAGTTGCTCAACGCGCTGCCCTTCAAGCTGACGCGAGCGCAGGAGCGCGTGCTGCGGGAGATTCGTGCAGATCTAGCCCGGCCGCATCCCATGCAGCGCCTGTTGCAGGGCGACGTGGGGAGCGGAAAGACGGTAGTCGCCGCGCTGGCCGCATTGCAGGCAGTCGAGAGCGGTTTTCAGGTCGCCGTGATGGCGCCCACTGAAATCCTGGCCGAGCAGCACTACCGCAAGTTCTTGCAGTGGCTCGCGCCGCTCGGCGTGGAGGTGGCATGGCTTACCGGAAACCTCCGGCGCAAAGACAAGCGCACCCAGCTACAGCGTGTGGCAAGCGGTGAGGCCAAGGTCGCGGTCGGCACCCACGCCTTGTTCCAGGACCAGGTAGCGTTTCGCGATCTTGGCCTGGCCATCGTGGATGAGCAGCATCGCTTCGGCGTGCATCAGCGGCTCGCGCTGCGGCTCAAGGGGACGCGTGAGGGAGAGCAGCCGCACCAGTTGATGATGAGCGCTACGCCCATCCCGCGCACCTTGGCGATGAGCTTCTACGCCGATCTCGACGTGTCGGTGGTCGACCAGATGCCGCCCGGCCGCATGCCCGTGATCACCAAGCTGCTGTCCGACGCGCGCCGCGACGAGGTGGTCGGGCGCGTGCGCGACGCCTGCATGCAGGGCCGCCAGGCCTACTGGGTGTGCCCGTTGATCGAAGAGTCGGAGGCACTACAGCTGCAGACCGCGCTGGAGAGCTTCGAGCGCATCAAGCAGACCTTCCCCGAGCTGTCGGTAGGACTGGTGCACGGGCGGCTGGCCAACGCCGAGAAGGCGACGGCGATGGAGGCATTCAACTCGGGCGCGGTGCAATTGCTGGTCGCGACGACCGTAGTCGAGGTCGGCGTGGATGTACCCAACGCCTCGCTCATGGTGATCGAGAACGCCGAGCGCATGGGCCTGTCCCAGCTGCACCAACTGCGCGGGCGCGTGGGACGGGGCGCCGAGGCCAGCGTGTGCATCCTCCTGTACCAGAATCCGCTCTCGACGACAGCGCGCGAGCGGTTGCGCATCATCTACGAGAGCACCGACGGCTTCGAGATCGCCCGCCATGACTTGCGCATTCGTGGTCCGGGCGAACTGCTCGGCGCGCGGCAGAGCGGGCTGCCGATGCTGCGCTTTGCCGACCTGGAGCGCGATCTGGATCTGCTGGAGGCGGCGCGAGATGCCGCCGACTTGATCTTGCGCGAGTCTCCGCAGCACGCCGAGGCGCATTTGTCCCGATGGCTGGGCGGCAAACAGGAGTACCTGAGGGTATGAACCGGCCCGGCCGGGGTCGGCTCGGGTATCATTGCGCCTGCATCGGTCCTCGGAAACCCGCGTCTGAAACCGCGGCTCCGCCGATCGAGAGGGAACGCGTAAGTGCCGCTTCCAGGCTGACCCCTGACCATTGCAAACCGGCGCACCAGGCTTGTCTTCGCTCTACGTAGTCGTTGGCGTACCGCTGTTCTGGATCGCGGTCGGCGTGCTGGGCTTGCTGTCCAAGACCAGCCGGGCGACGCATTCCCGGGCTTTCTTCCCGCTCGGCGCCGCGGGCGGGCTGGCACTCGCCGTTGCCGCCTATCTCGCCCTCGGCGCGCACGCCTACTCGCTGGTGCTCCCGTTCGGGCTACCCGACCTGCCCTTCCACCTGCGGCTCGACGCGCTGGCCGCGTTCTTCCTGCTGCTCCTGGGTGTCGTGAGCGTTGGCGCGTCGCTATACTGCGCGAGCTATTTCGAGCAAGGCAGGGGCGACATACGTCTTATCTGTCTGCAGTACCACGTGTTCCTCGCGAGCATGGCGGTGGTGCTGCTGGCCGATGATGCGTACCTGTTCATGGTGGCCTGGGAGACCATGGCGCTAGCGTCGTATTTCCTGGTCACCACAGATCACGAGGTGGCCGAGATCCGCAGTGCGGGATTTCTCTATCTGATCGTCGCGCACATCGGAGCGCTCGCGATCCTGTTGTGCTTCGGGACGCTGCAGCTGGGACAATGGAACTACGCTTTCGACGCCATGCGCGGCAACACCTTGTCGGCGGCCTGGGCGTCGATCGCATTCCTGTTGGCGCTGTTCGGCTTCGGCGCCAAGGCCGGATTCCTGCCGGTGCACGTGTGGCTGCCGGAGGCACATCCCGCGGCGCCTTCTCCGGTCTCGGGGCTGATGAGCGGCGTGATGCTGAAGACGGCC
This sequence comes from Gammaproteobacteria bacterium, assembly GCA_041487115.1. Lineage (GTDB taxonomy): Bacteria > Pseudomonadota > Gammaproteobacteria > Burkholderiales > SHXO01 > SHXO01. The sequence continues at coordinate 9,931 of JBGPMS010000067.1, read as the reverse complement.
ATCTATGGCCTGCTGCGCGTCACTTTCGACTTGTTGCACGTGCAGGCCTGGTGGTGGGGGGTGGTAGCCTTGTCGCTGGGGCTGCTCACCGCGCTGCTCGGCGTAATGTTCGCCGCCGTGCAGACCGACATGAAGCGGCTGCTCGCTTACTCCTCGGTCGAGAACATCGGCATCATTCTCGCCGGCGTCGGGCTGACCATCTTGTTCTACGGTTACAGCATGAACGTGCTGGCCGCCTTGGCGCTTGCCGCCACGCTATATCACTGTCTCAACCACGCGCTGTTCAAGAGCCTGCTGTTCCTGGTCACCGGCTCCGTGATGCACGCCACCAGCCACCGCAGCCTGGGCAAGCTCGGCGGTCTCATACGCCACATGCCGTGGGTGGCGGCGGCCGGACTGATCGGCACGCTGGCCATCGCGGGGCTGCCGCCGCTCAACGGCTTCGCCTCGGAATGGATGCTGTTCCAGGCTTTTCTGCTGACCCCGACCTTGCCCAACTCGTATCTGAACATGCTGGTGCCGGTGGCCACCGCCGCTCTCGCGCTGGCGGTAGCTCTGGCCGGTTATGTCATGGTCAAGTTCTACGGCGTGGTATTCCTTGGCCTGCCGCGCGAAGAGTTGACGCAGGCCCATGATGCAGGGCCGTGGGAGCGCGCCGGGCTGGGGTGGCTGGCGGCATGGTGCGTCGTGCTCGGGCTGCTGCCGGTCGTGGTGATCACCGCGCTGGACCCCATCGCGCGCGCGCTGGTCGGTGCAACGCTCGAGGAGAGCACGCAGGATTCGAGCTGGTTGTTCCTCACGGCTATCGCGCCGGAGCGGGCGAGCTACAGCCCGCTGCTGTTCCTGCTCGGGATCATCCTTGCCGTACTGGTTACGTTCCTGCTGGGCCGCCGGTTCTACCACGGGCGCACGCGCCGCTCGGCGGCCTGGGACTGCGGTTTCCCGCGGCTCGACGCGCGCATGCAGGATTCCGCGGAGGGGTTCGGCCAGCCCATCAAGCAGATCTTCGAGCCGTTCTTCAAGGTCCAGCGCTCCCAGCCGAGCGCGTTCGACGCGCGCCCGTTCTACGCCTCGAACGTGGAGGACCGTTTCTGGTACTGGCTCTACGTGCCGGTGATCAAGCTCACCGACGTCCTGTCCGGGCTGGTTGGCGTGCTGCAGCACGGACGCATTCATGTGTATCTGATCTATAGCTTTGCGACGCTGCTGGTTTTGCTGCTGGTGATCCAGTGACATGAGCGACACGCGATGAATCCCGGCTTCGTTGTTTCCCAGCTGTTCCAGACGCTGCTCGCCGTTTTCCTCGCGCCGCTCATGCTGGGCTGGGTCAACCAGTGCCGCGCCTGGCTGCAGAACAAGTCCGGGCCGGGGTGGCTGCAGCCGTATCGCGTGTTGCTCAAGTTGTTCCGCAAGGATGCGGTGCTGGCGCACAACGCCTCCTGGTTGTTCCGGCTCACCCCCTACGTCGTATTCGGCTGCATGGTGCTGGCGGTGAGCATCGTGCCGGTGCTGGCGACCGACCTGCCGTTCTCCCCTGCGGCCGACGTCATCGCGCTGGTGGGATTGTTCGCGCTGGCGCGCATGTTCATGGCCCTGGCCGGCATGGACGTGGGGACGGCGTTCGGTTCACTCGGCTCGCGCCGCGAGATGCTGGTGGCGAGCCTGGCCGAGCCGGCGCTGCTGATGGTGTTCTTCACGCCGGCCCTGATCAGCCATTCGACCGCATTGAACACCATCGTCGAGGTGCTGGCGCACCGCGAGCTCACGATTTACCCGAGCCTCGCCTTCGCGGCGCTGGCGTTCCTGATGGTGCTGCTGGCGGAGAACGCGCGCATCCCGGTGGACAACCCTGCCACTCACCTCGAGCTCACCATGATCCACGAGGCCATGATCCTCGAGTATTCGGCGCGACACCTGGCGCTCATGGAGTGGGCGCATGCCTTGAAGCTCATGACCTACACCGCGATCGGCATCGCCCTGTTCCTGCCATGGGGCATCGCCCAGGCCGGGCGTTGGGAGATGATGCCGGTGGCAATCCTCGCGCTCCTGCTCAAGCTCGGCGCGGCGGGGGCCGGATTGGCGGTGCTGGAGCTCATGTCGGCCAAAATGCGCATTTTTCGCGTACCCGAGTTCCTGGGCATGGCGTTCCTGCTGGCGGTACTCGGGATGCTGACCCACTTCCTGATCGACATGCGGGTGAGCGCATGAGCCACCTGGCGAGGGAGCCTGCGCAACGCGGAGCAGGGGCCGGCGCAACGTGGAGCAGGGGCCCCACTTGTGGGGATGCGACCGTGGAGCCGGCCAAGGCGCGTCGATCACCGGCCCTCGCGCATCTCCGGGGTCAGATCCCCAGCGAGCTGGGGGCCCTCTTCCGCCCTCCGACGCGCCCACTTGTGGGGATGCGACCGTCGAGCCGGTTGCAGGGCGTGGGTGCCCCGGTTCCCTTTGCGCGTCTGCGGGGTCAGATCCCCAGCAAGCTGGGGCCCCTCTTCCGCCCTCCGACGTGCCCCAGCTTGCTGGGGATCGACAGCAAGGCGAATGCGCTCAGCTGCCGACGCGAGCCAGCAGACGCGGTCGGGTTCCGCGAAGAGGCAGCCGGATGAGCCTGTCCTTCACGAACCAGCTCATCGACCTGATGGCGGCGCTGCTGCTGCTGATCGCTTTCGCCATGGTGTCCCAGCGCCGCATCCTGCGGCTGATTCATCTGTTCGCGCTGCAAGGCCTGGTGCTCAGCATCAACACCTTCATCGTCGCGATGGCAATCAACCAGCCTGAGCTATACCGCTCGGCTCTGTTGACCCTGGTGCTGAAGGTGATCGTGCTGCCCCGGCTGCTGCACAACCTGATCGATCGGCTGAACATCCGCTGGGACGTGGAGACGCTGATCAATATCCCGACCACGATGCTGATCGGGATCCTGCTGGTGATCCTGTCTTTCAACCTGGCGCTGCCCATCACGGAGCTGGCCGGCACCATCACGCGCAGCGCGCTGGGCATAGCCATGGCGGTGGTGCTGTTGTCGTTTCTGATGATGATCACCCGCCGCAAGGCGGTGCCGCAAGTCATCGGCTTCCTCGCCATGGAGAATGGCCTGTTCTTCGCTGCCACCAGCGCCACCTACGGCATGCCCATGGTGGTTGAGCTGGGCATCGCGCTCGACGTGCTGGTGGGCGCGTTCATATTCGGCATCTTCTTCTTCCAGATCCGTGAGACCTTCGACAGCCTCGACATCCACCATCTGGAGAAGTTGAAGGACAAGAGCTGATGGAACTGCTGCTCGTGCTGGGATTGCCGCTGCTGGGGGCGCTCCTGCTGGCCGCGTGGGGAAGCCGGCCTTGGGCGGGTGAGCTCAATGCCTCCATGAGCCTGCTCACCCTGCTCGCCTCGGTCGCACTGACCGCCAAGGTCGTCGCGTTGGGGCCGATGACCGTCTGGCGCGAACTGTTCTTCGTCGACGCCTTTAACGTCTTCCTGGTGGCGCTTACCGCCTTCGTCGGCTTCACCACCGCGCTCTTCAGCCGCGTCTACATGCGCGTCGAGCACGAGCGGGGTAAGCTGTCGCCGGGTCGGCTGCGCCTGTATCACAGCATGTACCAGACGTTCAGCTGCACCATGCTGCTGGCGCTGCTCACCAACAACGTGGGCATATTGTGGGTGGCGATGGAGGGGGCCACGCTTGCCACCGTGCTGCTGGTGAGCTTGTATCGAACACCGGCCGGGATCGAGGCGGCCTGGAAATACTTCATCCTGTGCGGTGTCGGCATTGCACAAGCGCTGTTCGGTACCATCCTGCTGTACCTTGCTGCCGAAAAGGTGCTGGGCGCTGGCGGCACTGCGCTGCTGTGGACCCATCTGCACGCGGTGCAGGACCAGCTCGAGCCCAAAGTGCTGTCCATCGCGTTCGTGTTTCTCCTGGTCGGCTATGGCACGAAGGTCGGCCTGGTTCCTCTGCACAACTGGCTGCCGGACGCGCACGCGGAAGGGCCTACGCCGATTTCGGCAGTGCTCTCGGGCTTGCTGCTGAACGTGGCCTTGTACGCGGTGATACGCAACAAAGTGCTGGTGGACGGCGCGCTCGGCACGCATCTGGCCGGTAACCTGATGATGGGCTTCGGCCTGCTGTCCGTGATGGTGGCTGCGTTCTCCCTGGCGCGGCAAAAGGACGTGAAGCGGCTGTTCGCCTACTCCTCGATCGAGCACATGGGCATCATCACGTTCGCCTTCGGCATGGGCGGGCCGGTGGCTTCCTTTGCCGGGCTGCTGCACATGACCTCTCATTCGCTTACCAAATCGGCCATCTTCTTCGCCGTGGGACATGCGGCGCAAAAGACCGGTACCCAGGTGATGGACCAGATCCGCGGCCTGATCCACACCAGTCCCACGGTGGGGTGGGGCCTGATGCTGGGCAGCATCGCCATCCTCGGGATCCCGCCCTTCGGCGTGTTCGCGAGCGAGTTCCTGATCCTCACCAGCGCGATGCAGCAGCAACCCTGGGCCACCCCCATTCTGTTGACGTCGCTGGCGGTCGCGTTCGCGGCCATCTTCGGCAAGGTGCAGGCAATGGTGTTGGGCGCCACCACCGCCCAGCGGCTGCCGCATCCGCCGGCGGTATTACCTGTGTTCGTGCACCTGATCATCGTGCTGCTGCTCGGTCTGTATATTCCGCGTTATCTGGCCGACTGGTATCGGGTGGCCGCGAGGATGATAGGGTGAGGCTCGAAGACTTTCCGGTGGAGATGAGTCCGGTGCCAGGCGCCATGCCGGTATGGCGCGGCGCGGTGAGCCCCGAGCAATGGCGTACCATCGCGCAGCAGACGCGGGAGAAGGGCGGCCGCGTAGTGGCCCTGTGGGGTACCGATCTAACCGATCGCCGCGGCGGCTTCGATGTCCACATGGCTGTTACGGTGCGCTCGGGCCTGGTGTGGCTGACGTTGGCGGTGCCCGAAGAGCAGCCCGAGTATCCCGACGTTGCGGATATCTTCCCGGTTGCCAACCGCATGCAGCGCGCCCTGTTCGACCTCTTGGGTGTGCGCGCTACGGGAGCGGACGACAGCCGGCACTGGCTGCGCCACGCGGCGTGGCCGGCGCACGCGTTCCCGCTGCGCAGGAGCTTCGACGCTGCCGCGAGCTATCCGAACGCGCAGGACGACTATCCGTTCGTGCCGGTGGGCGGAGACGGCGTGCATGAAATACCGGTGGGGCCGGTGCACGCCGGCACCATCGAGCCGGGTCATTTCCGCTTCTCCGTCATCGGCGAGCGGGTAATGCGTCTGGAAGAGCGGCTCGGCTACACGCACAAGGCCATCGAAAAGCGCTTCGAGTCGATGAGCATCGCCGACGGCGTCCGCCTGGCGGGACGCGTCAGCGGCGACTCGACGGTCGCCTACGCCTGGGCCTATTGCATGGCGACCGAGGGTGCGGCGTTCGTTGCGCCCCCCGAGCGTGCGCAGTGGCTGCGGGCACTGCTGCTGGAGCGCGAGCGCATCGCCAACCATCTCGGCGATCTGGGTTTCCTGGGCAATGACGCCGGGCTCGCCTTCGGCCTGGCGCAGTTCTCCCGCCTCAAGGAGGACGTGCTGCGCATCAACCACGCGTTGTTCGGGCATCGTTATCTGATGGACGCGATCGTTCCGGGTGGGGTGGTGCGCGACATCGATCGCGAAGGCATCGGACTGGTGCGTGCTGAGCTCGGGGTGCTTCGCACCGAGGTGACCAGGCTCAAGACGATCTTCGATGAGCATCCGGGGCTGCAGGACCGGTTCATCGCAGCCGGGCGCGTGACGCCGGAACTGGCCGATCGGCTCGGGCTTTGCGGCCTGGCCGGCCGTGCGAGCGGCATGTCCTGGGATCTACGGGTCCAGTTTCCTCCCATACCCTATGACACCCTGGATGTCAGAATGGCTACGCACCGCAACGGCGACGTGGCGGCGCGCGTGACAGTCCGGTTCGAAGAGGTGATCGAGTCGCTGGACCTCTGCTCGGCGATCCTGGAGCGCCTGCCGCGCGGTGACATCCGGGTCGACCTGCCGACGCCGCTAGAGGGCAGCGTCGGCCTGGGCTGGGTCGAGGGCTGGCGCGGTGAGGTACTGATCGCACTGGAGGTGGGCCCGGATGGATCGCTGCGCAGAGTCCATCCGCACGATCCGTCGTGGCAGAACTGGCCGGTGCTGGAGCATGCGGTGATGGACAACATCGTTCCCGACTTCCCGCTGATCAACAAGTCGTTCAACTTGAGCTACAGCGGCGTGGACCTCTGAAAGCAAGATTGCGCCATGTACCAGATACTGAAAAAGATCGTCAGCACCGGCATTGTCACCGAGCCGCCGCCTGAAGCCGACGAGGCGCTGCGCGCGGTGCAGCAGCGGCTGGCGGGCTCGGTCCTGCGCTGGTTCGCGGGTGCGCTCACCATTCGTCACGTGGACGCCGGCTCGTGCAACGGCTGCGAGCTGGAGATTCACGCCATGAACAACCCTTACTACAATCTCGAAGGTCTGGGCATACGCTTCGTAGCCAGCCCGCGCCATGCCGATCTGCTGCTGGTCACCGGACCGGTATCGCGCCATATGGAGACCGCGCTCCGGCGTACCTACGACGCCACCCCGGAACCCAAGCTCGTGGTCGCGGTGGGGGACTGCGGCTGCACCGGCGGCATCTTCGGCGAGAGCTACGCGAGCCTCGGGCGCGTGTCCAACGTCATCCCGGTGGATGTCGCGGTGCCCGGCTGTCCGCCGACCCCGGTCGCCATCATAAAGGGTATTCTCACCGCCATCGAAGCGCGAAAAGCCCTTTGAGCCGCCCAGGCGGCTCAAACTAACGTCATGAGTCTCTCCGCGATTCTGCGCAGGCTGGACCTGTACGAAAAGCTGCTGCGGCTGGACAAGCCGATCGGGATCCTGCTGCTGCTATGGCCGACCTTGTGGGCGCTGTGGCTTTGTACGAACGGCCGGCCGACCTGGGCCATCGCGTGGGTCTTTACGCTCGGTACGGTGTTGATGCGCTCGGCGGGCGTGGCGCTCAACGACTACGCGGATCGCAATTTCGACCCACACGTGGCGCGAACCCGGGACCGGCCGCTTGCCGCAGGGCTGGTCAGCCCGAAGGAGGCGTTGATCCTGGCCGCGTTGCTCGCCCTGCTGGCCTTCATTCTGATCCTGCCGCTGGGCAAGTGGGTCGTTGCGTTGTCCTTTTGCGCTCTGTTTCTGGCCGTCACCTATCCCTTCACCAAGCGCTTCTTCGCCCTGCCGCAGGCATACCTGGGCGTAGCCTTCGGATTCGGCATCCCTATGGCTTACATGGCTGAGACCGATAGGCTGCCCGCCATCGCCTGGATACTGCTGCTCGCGAATGTCTTCTGGACGATGGTGTACGACACGGAGTACGCCATGGTCGACCGCGAGGACGACCGCAAGATCGGCATCCGGACTTCGGCCATCCTGCTCGGTCGCTACGATGTGGCGGCGGTCATGCTGTGCTACGCCGCGTTTCTCGCGATCATGACCTGGATCGGCTGGTCGCTGCGGCTGGCCTGGCCCTACCACGCCGGGCTGCTCTGTGCGCTGGGGCTGGGCGTCTACCAGTACGCGCTGATCCGCGATCGGGACCCGCGCCGGTGTTTCCGCGCCTTCCTGAACAACAACTGGGTCGGTGCGGTAGTCTTTGCGGGGATCGTGCTCGCGCATCTGCTTTCGAAGCGCGCTTGAGGATACGGCGTTCGACTTTCCTCAGGATTTGCCTGACTGCTGCCGCGCGCCTTATAGTCCCTTACGCCAGCGCGATTTCAACTGCTTAACTAGCATCGATTTACGTCCGTCGTGAACCAGCTTCGCGGAGCGTACAACATGGAACTTGGATTGCAGGGCAAAAGCGTTCTCGTCACCGGCGGGAGCAAGGGCATCGGCTTGGCATGCGCACGCGCGTTCCTCGCGGAAGGGGCGAAGGTTGCCATCGCCTCGCGCAGCCGCGAAAACCTCGAGCGCGCCGCAAAGAGTACCGGCGTAACGCTGTGGGTTGCCGCCGATCTGACGCGTGCCGAGGCCGCGCGAGAGCTCGTGCGTGAGATCGAAGACAAATTCGGGGCGATCGACATCCTGGTGAACTCCGCCGGCGCGGCCAAGCGCTACCTGCCCGAAGACCTGGACGCAAACGCCTGGCACGCGGCCATGGACGCGAAGTACTTCACTTATATCCACACCATGGATGCCGTGCTTCCCGGCATGGCCGCGCGCAGCCAAGGTTGCGTAGTCAACGTCATCGGCATGGGTGGCAAGGTGGCGACGCCGATACACCTGCCAGGCGGTGCCGCCAACTCTGCGCTCATGCTCGCGACCGTCGGGCTGGCGCAGGTGTATGGGCCGAAGGGGATCCGCATCAACGCGATCAATCCCGGCGCCACTCTCACGGACCGCGTGAAGGAGGCGTTGCGCCTGGAGGCTCTGGCCCGCAAGACCAGCGAGGAAGAAGTTCTTGCACTGGGACAGGCGCGCGTCCCGCTGCGGCGCTATGCCGGTCCGGACGAGGTCGCTAACGTGGCCTTGTTCCTCGCCTCGGATAAGGCCAGCTACGTGACCGGCGCCATCATCCCCATGGATGGCGGTTCTAACCCGGTCATCTGAAAAGCGGGGGCCGAAGTGCAGTATCACGACCTGCGCGACTTCATCGAGCAGCTCGAAAAGCGGGGCGAGTTGAAGCGCATCACGGTCGAAGTCTCGCCCTACCTCGAGATGACCGAGATCTGCGACCGCGTCCTCAAGCAGGGCGGGCCGGCGATCCTGTTCGAGAAGCCCAGCGGTCACACCATCCCGGTGCTGGCCAACCTGTTCGGCACGCCGCAGCGCGTGGCGATGGGAATGGGTGAGGAATCCGTCGATGCGCTGCGCGAAGTGGGCAAGCTGCTCGCCTATCTGAAGGAGCCCGACCCGCCGCACGGCCTCAAGGACGCGTGGGACAAGCTGCCGGTGCTGAAGCGGGTGCTGGACATGGCGCCGAAGCTGCGCTCCAGCGCGCCGTGCCAGGAGATTGTCTGGGAGGGCAAAGATGTGGACTTGTCCCGCCTGCCGGTCCAGACCTGCTGGCCGGGCGACGCCGCGCCGCTGATCACGTGGGGCCTTACCGTCACGCGCGGGCCCACCAAACCGCGCCAGAACCTTGGCATCTACCGCCAGCAGGTGCTGAGCCACAACCAGGTGATCATGCGCTGGCTGGCGCAGCGCGGCGGCGCGCTCGACTATCGCGACCACTGCCTGGCCACGCCCGATGAGCCTTTCCCGGTCGCGGTGGCGCTCGGAGCCGATCCGGCCACCATCCTGGCGGCCGTCACGCCGGTGCCTGACACGCTGAGCGAATATCAGTTCGCCGGCTTGTTGCGCGGCGCACGCACGGAGTTGGTGAAGTGCCTGAGCTCCGCGCTGCAGGTGCCTGCGGCCGCAGAGATCGTGCTGGAAGGGCATATCCAGCCCGGCGAGGTGGCGCTGGAAGGTCCCTTCGGCGATCACACCGGCTACTACAACGAGCAGGAGCAGTTTCCCGTTTTCACCATCGGCCGCATCACGCTGCGGCGCGATCCGATCTATCACAGCACTTACACCGGCAAGCCCCCGGACGAGCCGGCGATCCTGGGAGTGGCGCTGAACGAAGTGTTCGTGCCGCTGCTCACCAAACAGTTCCCCGAGATCGTCGACTTCTACCTGCCGCCGGAAGGCTGCAGCTATCGGCTGGCGGTGGTCAGCATGCGCAAGCAGTATCCGGGGCACGCCAAGCGCGTAATGTTCGGCATCTGGTCCTTCCTGCGCCAGTTCATGTACACGAAGTTCATCGTGGTGGTGGACGAGGACGTGAACGTGCGCGACTGGAAAGAAGTAATCTGGGCCATCGCGACGCGGGTGGACCCGGCACGCGACACGCTCATCGCCGAGAACACGCCGATCGCCTATCT
>JBGPMS010000066.1:0-17599 GCA_041487115.1 Gammaproteobacteria bacterium | reverse complement strand
GCGTCGTTGGTGTTGGCCACGCTGATGCTGATGCTCTTCGTCGCGCTGGTTTGGGCCAGGTCGGTCGCCGTTACGACCACGGACAAATTACCGACATCGCCGTTGGCCGGCGTACCCGACAAAGTCCCGCTGGCAGCGTCGACCTGCAGCCAGCTCGGCAACGCCGAGCCGTCCGCCATCTTGGCGCCATAGGTCAACACGTCACCGGCGTCGACATCGGTGAAGGTACCAGCCGGCAGTGCGTAAGTGAAGCTCGCATCTTCCGTGGCCGTGGCCACGGCGACACCTGCAGTCGCGGTCGGCGCGTCGTTGGTGTTGGCCACGCTGATGCTGATGCTCTTCGTCGCGCTGGTTTGGGCCAGGTCGGTCGCCGTTACGACCACGGACAAATTACCGACATCGCCGTTAGCCGGCGTGCCGGACAAAGTCCCGCTGGCAGCGTCGACCTGCAGCCAGCTCGGCAGTGCCGAGCCGTCCGCCATCTTGGCGCCATAGGTCAGCACGTCACCCGCGTCGACATCGGTGAAGGTGCCGGCCGGCAGCGCGTAAGTGAAGCTCGCATCTTCCGTGGCCGTGGCCACGGCAACCCCGGCGCTCGCGGTCGGCGCATCGTTGGTGTTGGCGATATCGATGCTGACGCTCTTCGACGCGCTAAGACCGCCGCGATCGGTCGCCGTCACGACCACAGACAAATTGCCGACATCGTCGTTGGTCGGCTGGCCGGCGAGAATGAGGTTGGTCGCGTCGAACTGGAGCCAGGTCGGCAGTGCGGAGCCGTCCGCCAATGTCGCGCTGTAGGTCAGAGCATCGCCCGCGTCCACATCGTGGAAGGTGTCGCCCGGGAGCATGTAGCCCAGGGACTGATCCTCGACGAAGGCAACGTGGGCCACGCCGGCGGTGGCCGTGGGCGCGTCGTTCACGTTCTGCACGTTGAGGTTGAAAGTCTGCGAAGCGGACAGGCCGCCTGGATCGGTCGCGGTCACCGTGACCGCGACGCTCCCGACGTCATCGTTAGTCGGTATGCCGCTGAACGTGCCGTGTGCAGCGTCGAAGTGGAGCCAGCTCGGCAACGGGTGACCGTCCGCGGTGCTCGCGTTCAGGGCCAATGTGGCGCCTTCGGGATCCGAAAAAGTTCCGCTCGGCAGGGTAAAGCTGAAGTGCGGGTCGTCCTGGAGCACGGTCTGGTCCGCCACGGCGACCGCGGTCGGCGCCTGGTTGTTGTTGGCGAACAGGGAGCCGGTCAGAGCGTAATGAATGGCAGCGTCGCCGCCCGCGGCTTCCACTGGGAGCTCAGCCACGTCCGGACCTACCAGCGGCACGCTGACTGACGGGTCGGCCGCAGCCGGATTCGGAAACGCCGCCTGCACCAGGCTCGCCAGGTCGTACACGTGGGCCGTACCGTCGGCGTCGATGAACTGCACGCGGTCGATGACCTGATCGGGGCGCGCTACCAGTCCGTTGCCGTTATCGAACCAGGTGACGGCGATCTGGTCCGCGGTGCCCGCGACACCGAGCGTGAGAATGCCGGTCGAGGGATCCACCGAGGCGACCAGGTCGGACGGGGAGACGCCATTCCCGAACGAGATCGTGTCCACCCCGCTGCCGTCGTCGCCGTTGTCGATCGTCACGTTGCCGTCGCCACGATTGAAGGCGTACACGTCGTTACCCTGCCCGCCCGACAGGAAGCCGCCGTCTTTGCCGGCAGCAAGAACGTCGTTGCCGTCTTCGCCATATATGTTGTCGTAGCCGGAACCGCCGCTGATCACGTCATCGCCAGTGCCGCCGAACAGGTAGTCATTGCCGGCACCGCCGTCGATCTGGTCGGCCCCGCCATTCCCGAAAATCATGTCGCTGCCCAGGCTGCCACGCAGGAGCTCGCCGTCGTCGCTGCCGTTCTGCATTCCCATGACACCTTGGTTGGGGCGCGCCATTAGATCAGCCAAGGTCGCGCTGGTGCCGTCCGCGAACTGGAACGTCATATCGATCGCGGTGGGCGTCGAAGTGTCGCCCGCGACGGACGGGGGGCCGCTCAGCTCGAACACCATGCCCTGCTCGTTGTTGCCGACCGCAACCGCAAACTCCGTGGGGATGGTCTGCGAAGCGCTTAGATCGGCGGTTCCCCCGACCTGCAAGTTGAGGTTGCCGAGCGTGATGCCGGGCCCGAACTGGATCACGTTGCTGGTCGCCGTGTTGATCCAGTTGATCAACGAAGTGAACGCGGCTTGTGCCGCGGTTGGATCGATCGAGCCGGCGACGTAACCGGTGTCGGGAACGAACATCTCCTGCAGCGCGCCGATGCTGTTCGCCAAGTCGGCAGGCAGCAGGCCGATCAGGCTCGAATCGGCCCCGGCGAAGTAGCTGTTGCTGTACTGGCTCCCGGTGAAGGTCGACAGTTCGGTCAGGGCGTTTTGAGCGGCGGTGAGAAAGTCGGCGAATTGATAGGTGCGGGGCAGCGCGAACTTGATCGTGTCGACGCCGTCGCCGGAGTTGAAGTGGATGGTGTTCACACCGGTGCTACCGTCGATGATGTCGTTGCCGCCCATCCCGAGGTAATCGTTGATCCCGTCAGTGGGGGTCAGGACGTCGTCACCGTTGGTGCCGACCACATAGTTGATATCCGCCATGATTAGCCTCCGATTGATTCGATTTGAATGTCGAGCGCCGACTTGCGCCGGCAACGTGATCGTGCGAAGCGCCCGGACGCGTAGGCGTCCGGTGCGCTGGAATTGTCGAACCCCGCATGACGCGCAAGCGTATGCGACGCGCTGTGGGCACGCGCAACGGTCGATCCGCTGCTGGCTCGGGGAAGCGGGCCCGCCGTCTGGGAGCGGGCCGAGCTGTATGGTGTATGCATTGCGTGCGCGTTCGTCAGTAGTCGTGTGAGCCGGCTTGGTCCGCCGCGAAGCGACAAAGGTCAAACAACCTTACATCGGTTTTACGGGGCGGCATGGTGTCTCCGCCGGCAGACAGTTCAAGCGCAAGCGCTATGCCACGAATGCGTGCTCCTGTGAAAGACTGTCAAGCATGGAAACGACGTCGACGCACTCGCGGGAGGAGATCCGAAGGCGGCAACCGAAGCGCCCCCCGCGGCATCTCGATAACGGCGCGCCGAGATGCCGGCGCGCAACGCACGGTGCGTCGCACAGATTATTCGGATATCAGCGGGGCAATGCAGGCGCGCCGGTGTTCTGGTGCTTCGAAGCGTGGGGATTGGAGACGTTGCCGGTCGGGTCGTGGCCGCACCGGGGCAGCGGCGGGGCTGCGGCAAACTTTATGCCAGTAACGTATTGAATTTGTTAATTGTTAGACAACAGTCAATGGACCGACGGGGCGTGCAGCTCGTTTGCCGCATCGACCTGGCGCGGGGCCCGCGAGAGCGAGCGCACGACGCCGCCGGCGCTCGGATCCGATACCGCACCGGGCTTCTCGCCCAGCCGTATCACCGCGTCGAAGGCCAGTCCGCGCGGGGCCTGGTGGGTAATGAAGAGAATCGTGGTGGTGCCCTTGAGCTGGTTGATGGTGCGCGCGAAGTGCTCGCTGGTCTCCACGTCGAGGTTGCTGGTGGCCTCGTCGAAGACCAGCACGGCGGGCTGCTTGAGCAGCGCCCGCGCGATGGCGACGCGTTGCTTCTGACCGCCGGACAGGCCGACGCCATGCTCGCCCAGCGGGGTCTGGTAGCCCTGCGGCAAGCGCTCGATCACATCGTGGATCTCGGCCTTGCTGCAGGCCTCCATGATCTGTTCGAACGTGGCGTGGGGATTGGCCATGGCCAGATTGTCATAGATCGTACCCGCGAACAGCATCGTCTCCTGCGGCACGATGCCGAAGGACTGGCGCAGCTCGTTGGCGGAAAGGTTGCGAATGTCGCGTCCGTCCACCAGGATCTGGCCTTCGGTGGGCGGGTAGAAGCCCATCAGCAGTTTGGTGAGCGTGCTCTTGCCCGACCCCGACGCCCCCATCAGCACGGTGAGCTGGCCGGGCTTGAGGCTGATATTGAGGTTGCGGTAGACGAACGGGTGCTGCTCGCTGTAGCGGAATCCCACTTCGAGCACGTCGATCTGGCCGGCGTTGCGCTGGCCGCGCGCGGGCACCAGCGTGTAGGGCTCGGTGGGCAGGTCCATCAAGTCGCCCAGGCGTTTCACCGCGACCGAGGCTTGCTGGAACTCCTGCCACAACCCGACCAGGCGCAGCATCGGCTGCGACATGCGGCTCGCGAACATCTGGAAAGCGACCAGCATGCCGATGGTGAAGCCGTTGCTATGCATCACCAGCAGCGCCCCCGCTATCAATAGAGGGAGGGTCATCGCCTGCTCCAGCGTGTTGGCGATGACGTTGAAGGTATTGGCGAGCTGGCGCGTGGAGAATCCCGCCGCCAGGTAGCTCGCCAGGTACTCGCCATAGCGCCGCTCGAGCAAGGGTTCGGTCTGCAGGCTCTTCACCGTCGCCATGCCGGCGACGTACTCGGTGACGAAGGCCTGGTTGCGAGCCCCGAGCAGGAACTGGCGGTTGAGGCGCGAGCGGAAAATGGGCGTCACGGCTACGCTCAAGACGCTGATCGTGCCGAGGCAGGCCAGCGCGATCAAAGACAGCTGCCAACTGTAGAAGAACATCACGCCCAGGAAAATGAGCAGGAACGGCAGATCCAGTATCAGCGACACCGCCGCGCCCGAGAGGAAATCGCGGATCGTCTCCACCCCGTGCAGGCGCGACACGATAACGCCGGTGGGCCGCTGCTCGAAGTAGCGCAGCGGCAAGCGCAGCATGTGGCCGAACACCTGGCTGCCCAGCACGGCGTCGATGCGGTTGCCGGTATGAATGACCAGGTACTGGCGCAGCCAGGTCATCACGGTCGAGAACAGCATGAACATCGCCAGTGCGAACCCCACCACAGCCAAGGTGCTATGGGTCTGGTGCACGATCACCTTGTCGATGATCGCCTGGGTGAACAGCGGCGTGGCCATCGCCATGAGCTGAATGGCGAGCGAGGCCAGCACGACGTCACGGAATATGCGTTTGTGTTTGGCGAGCTCGGGGATGAACCAGCCGAACCCGAAACGGTTGCGCGCCGCGGACTCGGAAGGGCTGCCGTCCTCGGCGCGCCGTCCTTGCTTCTCCGGGCGCTCCAGGGCGAACAGCGTGGCCTGAAACTGGCTCTGGAATTCCGCCGCCGTCATGGTCTGGCCGGCGTCCGACCCGGCACGGAACAGCAGCACGCGCTCGCCATCCGTCTTCAAGACCAGTGCCGGCCCGTGGGCCGGTTCCCGGCTGAGCGCCACAGCGGGCAGGCTGTAGCTGCGTACGCCGCCGCGCGGCAGGCGTTGCTCCCGGAAGCGGAAGCCGAGCGCTTGTGCCGCTTCCCACAGGCTGCCCAGAGTGTAAGGCGGCGGAAAGTGCTGCAGGATCAGGCGGGCGTCGAACGGTACCCGGAACACCTGGCACAGGCTGCCCAGCATCCACAGGAGCTGGTCACGCTCCAGCGTCGTGTTCAGGTCGAGGGGTTGCGACTTGGGTTTGGACTTGCGCAGGCCGAGCACGACCGGTTCTCCCGTAACTTCGGATTCGGACGGTACTTGAGCAACGGGCGTGCCACGCAGCGCGATGAACGGGGCTTACGGGGCTGGCGCCATCGGACGCGGGCTGGCCGAGCGGGGTGTTTGCGGCAGCATGCGCCGCGCATTCGGGGCCGGAATAGGGCAGCAAGTGCCCTGGCGACGAGATCGCCCGCAACTGGCGGCCGGGCCACGGCACGCGCGCGCCATGGCGCTTCCGACGACTGACGGCCAGCGTGCCCCAGAGCGCGCTAGCGCGCTCAAGAAGAGCAACGCGCCGTCGCGTTCAGTAGAGGATGGCTGGACGCGGCGCCTTCGCGCGCGGCTGCCGTTCGATACCCCCGGGGTCGCGCGTCAGCAGGGCCGACAACGCCGCATGGTCGGAAAACCGTGCCCAGTGCAGACCGCGGTGCACGTGCGCCAGTTTCACCCGAAAGCCGCGCACGTAGATCCGGTCCAGTTGCAGCACGGGCAGCAGGGCCGGGAAGCTGCGCGCGGGCCCTCGCCCATAGGTCTCGAACACCTCGGATACATCCAGCGCGCGCATCAGGTATTCACTGGCGCGCCGGGTCCAGTCGTTGAAGTCGCCGGCGATGATGAGCGGGGCGTCGTGCGGGACCAGCCGTTCGATCCGGCTCGCCAGCGCTTCGAGCTGCTTCTCGCGCCAGATGCGCAGCAGGCCTAGGTGCACATTGATCGCGTGCAGCTTGTCCGGCCAGCCCGGCACCTGGATCTCGCAATGCAGCAGCCCTCGCTTCTCGAACCGGTGCATGGACACGTCCTCGTTGTCCCAGCGCTTGATCGGGAACTTGGACAGGATCGCGTTGCCGTGATGGGCGTCGTCCACCACCGCGTTGCGGCCATAGGCGAAGTCCCGCCACACCGAATCGGCCAGGAACTCGTACTGGGGCGCGATGGGCCAGTCCAGGTGGCGCCGCGCGAAGCGGGCGTGAAAACCCACGACTTCCTGCAAGAACACCAGATCGGGTTCGACGGAATGGAGCCTGTCCCTCAGCTCATGCAGGCTGACGCGGCGCTTGAACTGGGGAAAGCCCTTGTGGATGTTGCAGGTCAGGACGTGCAAGTTCGGCATGCGCTTTTCTCTTATGTCTTGTTGTCAGGGCGCACCGTTGCTGTCGCGGCCTGTTCCGGCAGTGTACGGATTGCCGCCGCATTGCTCCAGGAGAAGCAGCGCTCGGCCGCCTCGCGCCAGGGCAGCCAGAGAAAGCTCACGTGCTCGCGCGGCGCGAGGCGCACGTCGACCGGCGCCGGCAGCATGAGGCCGAACACGTGTTCCGTGTTGCAAGTCACCCCGGGCGCGTAGCGCCAGCGCCACTCCTGGAAGATCTCGTACACGTTGCGCAGCTCCCAATCGCTGAGAGCATGGCGGCGGGCGTCGAGCCCGGTCTCCTCCGTCACTTCGCGCACCGCGGTCTGCTCCAACGTCTCGCCCTCGTCCTGGCTGCCGGTCACCGACTGCCAGTACCCCGGATGGTCCGCGCGCTCCAGCAGCAAGACCTCAAGGGCTGGCGTGTGAATGACCACCAGTACGGAGACCGGAATCTTGAACTTCTTAGCCACTTCAGATTGCACAGAGCACAGAGCGAGCCCAGATCCTCGATTCGCAGACGGCTACGCATGCCGTCGCGTATTGGCGCTGGCCGGTGCCCTCCGGCGGGTTCCTCGCGGTCAGGTTTTTCCTGTTTCGGGGGTGCGCAGGCGTATGTGCAGCTCGCGCAGTTGACGCTCGTCGACTGCGCTCGGCGCGTGTGTGAGCAGGTCCTGGGCGCGCTGGGTCTTCGGAAACGCGATCACGTCCCGGATCGACTCGGCGCCGGCCATGAGCGTAACGATGCGGTCGAGCCCGAAGGCCAGGCCGCCGTGCGGCGGCGCGCCGTACTGAAGCGCATCCAGCAGGAACCCGAACTTCGCGCGCGCTTCCTCCGATCCGATACCGAGCGCGGAGAACACCTTGGACTGCACCTGCTGGCTATGGATACGCACCGAGCCGCCGCCGATCTCCCAGCCGTTGAGCACCATGTCATAGGCCTTGGACAGCGCCCGCCCCGGATCGCGGTCGAGATAGTCTTCGTGACCGTCCTGGGGCGAGGTGAACGGGTGGTGCAGCGCGTCCCAGCGCTTGTCTTCCTCGTTCCACTCGAACATCGGGAAATCCAGCACCCACAGCGGTTTCCAGCCCGGCTGGGCGTAGCCCTTCTCGTGGCCGATCTTGTTGCGCAGTGCGCCCAGCGCCTCGTTCACCACCTTGGCCCGGTCGGCGCCGAAGAACATGAGGTCGCCATCCCTGGCGCCGCTGCGTTCCACGATCGCTTTGAGCGCGGCGTCCGGCAAATTCTTTACGATCGGCGACTGCAGCCCCTCGCGTCCCTTGGCGATCTCGTTGAACTTGATGTAGGCCAACCCCTTGGCGCCATAGATGGTGGTGAACTGGGCATAGGCGTCGATCTCGCCGCGCGTGAGCTGGCCGCCACCGGGCACCAGGAGCCCGGCCACGCGGCCGCCGGCCAGGTTCGCCGCTCCCGCAAACACCTTGAACTCGACCTCTTTCATCACGTCGGTCAGCTCGGTCAGCGTCAGCGATACGCGCAGATCGGGCTTGTCCGAACCGTATCTGGACATGGCCTCCGCGAAGGTCATGCGCGGGAACGGATCCGGCAAGCTCACGCCGAGCACTTCCTGCAACACGGAGCGGATCATCCGCTCCATCAAGTCCGTGATCTCGGCCACACCCAGGAACGAGGTCTCGACGTCGATCTGGGTGAACTCGGGCTGGCGGTCGGCACGCAGGTCCTCGTCGCGAAAGCATTTCGTGATCTGGTAATAGCGGTCGAAGCCGGCCACCATCAGCAGTTGCTTGAACAGCTGCGGCGACTGCGGCAGCGCGAAGAAGTGACCCGGGTTCACGCGGCTGGGGACCAGGTAGTCACGCGCCCCTTCCGGTGTGGACTTGGTCAGCATCGGCGTCTCGATATCGATGAAGCCGTGGCTGTCCAGAAAGCGCCGTACGGTCATCGCGACCCGGTAGCGCAGGCGCAGGTTGCGCTGCATGACCGGCCGGCGCAGGTCGATCACCCGATGCTCGAGGCGCACGCTCTCGTTGAGATTCTCGTCGTCCAGCTGGAACGGCGGCGTGAGCGAAGGATTCAGGATCTCGATGGTTCGGGCCAGGACCTCGATCTCCCCGGTGTTCAAGTTGGGGTTCACCGTGCCGGCAGGGCGCGGGCGCACCTTTCCCTCGACCCGGATGACGAACTCGTTGCGCATGCGGTCAGCGACGGCGAAAGTGTCGGGCGTGTCGGGGTCGCAGACCACTTGCACCAGGCCCTCGCGGTCGCGCAGGTCGATGAAGATGACGCCGCCATGGTCGCGCCGCCGATGCACCCAGCCGAACAGCGTCACGGTCTGGCCAAGGTACTTGCTGTCGATCAGTCCACAATAGTCGGTACGCATGATTGGAGAGCGCGACGGTTCCAGAGAAATCGGTCAGGGGCACCCGCTGGCGCGGGCGCTTTAGGCGTGGGGCGCGGGATTCCCCGCCGCGGCGCGGCGGTGCGGGCCGGGGCCCGCGACGCCCATCGAAATCACGTACTTCAGCGCCTCGTCCACGTTCATGTCCAGCTCGATCACGTCAGAGCGAGGCACGATCAGAAAATAGCCCGAGGTCGGGTTGGGCGTGGTCGGCACGTACACGCTGATATGCTCTCCGCTGAGTCGGCTCGCCACTTCTCCGCCGGGCGTGCCAGTGAGGAAGGCTACGGTCCAGGCTCCGCTGTAAGGAAAGCGGACCAGCACCGCCTTGCGAAAGGCCTGGCCGCTGCTGGAGAACAGGGTGTCGGAGACCTGCTTGACGCTGTTGTAGATGGTCTTCACCACCGGGATGCGGGCGAGCACGCCCTGTCCCAGATTCACCAGCCGCTGGCCAATGATATTGGCCGCGAACAGCCCGGTGAGGAACAGCACCACCAGCGTCAGCACCACGCCCAGGCCGGGAATGTGGAAACCGAGCCAGGACTGCGGCTGCAGCGCCTCCGGCAGCAGCAGCAGCGTGCTGTCCATGGTGCTGACGATCAGGTTCAGCACCCAGATGGTGATGACAAGCGGAATCCAGATCAGCAGCCCGGTGATAAAGTACTTTTTCACCCGCCCGCAGCCGCTCGTTCAATTGCGCTGCGCGTCATGAAAGTCGCAGCGCCACCGCAATGGAATCGTCACGGCGCAGGCGGAGAGCCCGAGCCGGCACGTGGGCCGGATTCGGCCGCAGGCTTGCTGTCACTGGACGTCTTCGCTTCAGTGGACGGCTTCGCATCACCCGGGGTCTTGGCTTCACTGGACTTGGTGTCCCCGGAGGGCTTGTCGCCCGCCTCGGCCTTCGCGGCATCGGGTTTCGACTCGCCTCCGTCCTTCGACTCGCCTCTGTCCTTCGACTCGGGCTTGTCCTTCTTGCCGTTGTTTTTGAAATCGGTGACATACCAGCCGCTACCCTTGAGCTGGAAGCCGGCGGCGGAGATCAGTTTGGTCATGCTAGGCTTGCCGCAACTCTCGCAGTCGGTTATCAGCGCATCCGAGAGCTTCTGGAGATACTCCTTGTCGAAGCCGCAGGAGGCGCAACGATATTCGTAGATTGGCATGTTGACACCACCATGTTGACGCCGCCGTGTTCACACTCGGAGAGGCGCGTATGAATGCTCGAAAAAACAAGATTATAACGGACAAGCCGCAACCCTTCTAATTGTGGTCGTCAGCGACCGAATGCAAGAGCGCGATCGAGCATGAATCCCGCTTTACGTCCGCTCTGGGGCTTTCCCCGGGTACTGGGCCACCGCGGCGGGGGCACGCTGGCCCCCGAGAACACGCTGGCTGGGCTGCGCACCGCCTCCAGGTACGGGTTCCTGGGTGTCGAATTCGACGCCAAGTTGACCCGCGATGGTGTCGCGATCTTGATGCACGACGAAACCCTGGAGCGCACCACCAACGCCAGCGGAACGGTCGCGCAAGCCGATTGGGCAACCCTGCAGCGTCTTGACGCGGGTGGGTGGCGCGACGCGCGCTTCGCCGGGGAGCCCATTCCCACCCTGGAGGCCGCCCTGCGCCTGTGCCACGACCTCGGGCTGTGGCCGAACGTGGAGATCAAGCCCTGTCCTGGCCGCGAGGAGGAGACCGGCACGGTGGTGGCGCGCGAGGTGCTGCGCCACTGGCGTGGCGAGACGCTGCCGCTGCTTTCGTCTTTCTCCCCTGTATCTGTGGCTGCGGCACGCGCTGAGGCGCAACAGCTACCGCGCGGACTGCTGGTGCGTGAGGTGCCCGCCGATTGGCGCGAACAGGTCGACCGCCTCGGCTGTTTCTCACTCCACTGCCACTACCGAGCCGCCACTCCGGCGTTCCTGGCACAAGCTGCGGCCGCCGGCTGTCCGGTGTTGTGCTATACCGTCAACCGCGCGGCGCTGGCGCGCACTCTGCGATCCCGCGGAGTGAGCGCACTCGCCACAGACCGGTTGGATCTGATCCCTCCGACCTGAAGGTGCTGCGACCCCGTGGGGCACAAGCGGTAGCGCTCAAGAAACCCCCCGGGCCGCCGTTACTGCGCAAACACACTGAACTCGGCACGCAATGAAAGGCATCGTGTTTACCGAATTCCTCGAGATGATCGAGGAGCGCTACTCCGCGGAAGTGGTGGACCAGATCCTGCTGGAGGCCAAGCTACCCTCCGGCGGCGCCTACACTGCCGTGGGGACCTACGACCACGGCGAGATGTGGAGCCTGGTCATCGAGCTGAGCAAGGTGATCGGGGTCCCGGTGCCGGAATTGTTCCGCGCCTACGGCGAGCACCTGTTCGTGCGCTTCGCCGCGACCTATCCGCACTGCCTGGCCGGTGCCAAATCGTCCTTCGACCTGCTGCAGGGCCTCGACAATGTCATCCACCGGGAGGTGCGCAAGCTCTACCCGGACGCCGAGCTTCCGCGCTTCGAGGTGGCCGAGCGAACCCCGCGCCGGATGATCCTGATCTATGAGTCGGCGCGGCACTTCGCCGACCTGGCCGAAGGTCTGATCCGCGCCTGCGGCCGCCATTTCGGTCAGAACATCGCGCTCACGCGAGAGAGCCTGCCGGCGGACGGCGGCAGCCGCGTGCGCTTTACCCTCGTGCTGCAATGAGCACGAACCCCGAACCGCATCCGGGCGCACCGGCCATGGCCACCGCGGAGATGGAGATCCTGCTGCGGCGGGTGGAGCGCGAGCGCCGTGCCCGCAAGCAGGCCGAGCAGCTGCTCGAGAACAAGAGCATGGAGCTGTATGAGGCCAATCAGCGCCTGCAGGCGCATGCGGCCCAGCTGGAGCGGACCGTGCACGAGCGCGCCCGCGCGCTGGAGCAGGCGCTGGCGGTGATGGAAGAGGCGTTGCGCGCGAAGGGCGAGTTCCTGGCGGTCATCAGCCACGAGATCCGCACGCCCATGAACGGCGTGCTCGGCATGGCGCAGCTGCTGCTGATGACCGCGCTCACCGAGGAGCAGCAGCGTTACGCCGAAACCATCCGCAGCAGCGGCGAGATCCTGCTCGCGCTGATCAACGATATCCTCGATCTGTCCAAGATGGAGTCGGGCAAGGTCACGCTCGACACGCGCCCGGTCGATGTCCGCGCCGTGGTAAACGAGGCGATGCAGCTGCTGAGCGGCCAGGCGCAGCCGAAAAAACTCACGCTGCGCACCGATGTCGCGCCCGAGGTGCCGGCCTGGCTCCGCGGCGACGCCATGCGCTTGAAACAGATCTTGCTCAACCTGGTGGGCAACGCCATCAAGTTCACTCATCGGGGCAGTGTGCGCGTCGAGGTGGCGACCGTCGACAACGGGACCTGGCTGGAGTGCCGCGTCAAGGACACCGGTATCGGCATTCCGCCCGACCGGGTCGGCCGCCTGTTCGAAAAGTTCTCGCAGGTCGACAGCTCCATCACCCGGCGCTTCGGCGGCACCGGGCTGGGCCTGGCCATCTGCAAGCGCCTGGTCGAGGGCATGGGCGGCAGCATCGCGGTGGAGAGCAAACACTACCAGGGGTCGACGTTTACCTTTCGCATCCCGGCCATCCCGTCGGAGGCGCCGCGCGAAGCCAGGGCGCAGCAACGGGCGGAACCACGCGGTAGCGCCCAGCCGCGCGTCCTTCTGGTCGAAGACAATCCAGTCAACCAGATGCTGGCCATGAGCATGCTGCAGAAGCTCGGGGCAGCGGTCGACCTGGCCAAAGACGGTGAGGAAGCGGTCGAAAGAGCGCGCGCCGGCGGCTACGACCTGGTACTGATGGACCTCCAGATGCCGCGGATGGACGGCTTGACCGCCACACGTGCCATCCGCAGCATGACCGGTATCCGCCAGCCGCGCATCGTGGCGCTGACTGCGAACGCCATGGACAGCGACCGCCAGGCGTGCCTGGACGCTGGCATGGACGATTTCCTCAGCAAGCCGTTCCAGACTTCGGAGCTGCAAGAGAAGCTCGACGCCCTCACCGTGGCTGCGGGCGCCTAGATCCGCCCGACGCCCCACTCGATCATTTCTCCTGATCGTCTTTCCCAGCGTCCCTCTTGTCGTCGCGCTGGAGCGCCTCGGAGATCGCCAACAGGAATCCGTTGGCGGCCTGCGCGAACCGCTCGCCAAATTATCCGCGCCGCATCTATGCCCGCGACGGCGTCGGCCATGTCGCGGCCATTCGAGTCGCGAGCTCGCGCAAGGTCTGTGACACGATGCTATAACTTCGGAGGAATTCGCAGGCACGGAGATTGCAATGCACTATGACAACTGTTGAAACTGCTCTCGGTACCACGTGTCCACGAGCGGAGCTCAACCAAAAAAAGCCTGAGCAATCAGGCGCTCGGATCTAAGGCCTCGTTTGCGTAGAGTGCACCTTAGAGGGGCGCCAGGCGACTAAGCGGTGCACAGCTCGGTGTAAGACCGGGCTGGTTGGGGCGGGTTGGACAGCCCGCGAACGCACTGTTAATGGGGGGATATTCTCGACCTTTGAGGAGAGTATCCATGAAACGCAGTTCGATCGGCGCAGCAGCGCTCCTCGCTCTGGCCTCGTTACCTGCCTCGGCAGACGAGGACCACGATATCTATATCCAGGTGCGACCCAGCCTAGTACAGCTGGTTGGGGCCGGCATCGACGGGCGTTATTCCCTCGGCTCCGGCGTCGCCCTCCCCGACGGCAGCATCGTCAC
The DNA here is from genome assembly GCA_041487115.1 of Gammaproteobacteria bacterium. Taxonomy (GTDB): domain Bacteria; phylum Pseudomonadota; class Gammaproteobacteria; order Burkholderiales; family SHXO01; genus SHXO01. The sequence continues at coordinate 3,832 of JBGPMS010000066.1, read as the reverse complement.
CAGCTGCCACGTCACCATGCGCGCCAAGCGTGTCGAGCCGTTCTGGGGCGGCGGATCGGCGAAGGCGCAAGCGCAGCGTGCGGACGTGCTGCACGACCTGTGCACCTTGCACGTCCCGGGACTGAGCCTGAGCCCGGTGGAGGTCGGCAGATCGCGCGACCTGCACGTGGGAGACAAGGTATACGCGGTCGGTTTCAACCGCGGGCGCAGCCTCACTTACGAATCCGGTGAAGTGGCGGAGCTGTCCGAATTCGACGGCGGCATGGTCATCCGCACCACCGCGGCATTCAGCCAGGGGGCCTCGGGCGGCGGCCTGTTCGACGAGCGCGGCCGGCTGGTCGGGATCCTCACCTTCTTCCGCGTCGGCGGCGAGATCGCTTATTTCGCCGTTCCCGTAGAGTGGCTGCAGGCCGTGGCCCAACTCCCGAGCGCCGACGTCCAGCCCCTCCAGGGTGTGCCGTTCTGGGCCGACAGCCTCGAGCGCCAGCCCGCGTTTCTGCAGGCAGGGGCATTGGAAGCGGGAGGGCGCTGGGAAGAATTGGCCGCCTTCGCCCGCCACTGGACCGAGGCGCGCCCGGGTGACGCGAGTGCCTGGCTCATGCTCGGGAAAGCGGCGCTGAACACGGGTGATTCCGCCACCGCGTCGGCGGCATTCGAACGTGCTGCCCAAGGTGGGACGATCTACGCTGCGGACCCGCATCCGTCCGTGGGTTCCTCGGTGCGTTGATCGGGAGGCTGTTACACAGAGCTCTCCCAAGCGAGCCACGGATCCGCCTGACGGCGGGTCGGCGGCGGCACCCGCGCGCTATGCCTTCGACTCAAAAAGCGCGCGAGACGGCCAGCACCAGCGCCGGGGCACAGGCGCGATAAGCTCCGGGGCAATGGTCGCGGGGCACGTTCGTGCCAACCAAACTCAGCTCCAGGCTCACCCCGGCCAGTTCAGTCACCAGCCCGAGCTTCGCGTCCCATTGCGAGCTTGGCGCGGAGCCTGCCCGCGGAGGGCCTTGGCCGTACCGTTCGAGATATCCGACGTGCGCGACGAGTCCGAAGGTCTCGCCCAGCTCGACCGAGCCGTTGATCTCCGCGTACAGGGTGTGCACCTGTCGCCCGAAGTAGTCGTCGCTGTAGTGCAGGCGCACATGTACGCGGTCGAGCGCCCCGCCGACGAACACCTCGCCATAGTTATAGTTACCGAGCGTGGTGGACTCCGGATAGAAGTAGCCCGCCACACCGAGATCGAAGGAAGCGCGCTGTCCGAGTGCGTGCGCGAAGCCGGTGTAGATTTGCGCGCTCAGGTTGGAGTCCGTGCCCTCGATCCGGACGGTGGAGGCCAAGGCCCCGGCGTACAGCCCGCTCGCGTGATCGTACGCGATCTCACCCTGCAGCGCGGGTTGCCGATCGCTCAAGGAAACGCCGCGGAATCGATTATCCGACAGCAGCGCGACGCTCCCGGAGACTTGTCCCGCAGCTTGGACCGCCGTCAGCAAAAGCCCGAGACAGAGAACCAGACGGCGCAAGGCGCCGCCTCAGGAGGCAGGGATGTTGCCGCGGCCACGGACGCGGTGAGCCGCCTCCGGATTGCAGCAAGCGCAGTCGCGCGCCGGCGCCGCTTGCGCCAGGGCCGCGCAAGCGTCGAGCGCCCGCGCGCCGCCGCTCGCAGAGACGGCTTGGTGCTGCAACAGCAATCGGTGCAACTGCTCCGGCTTGAGCGAGGGCGCCCGCTCCAGCATCAACGCGGCCAGGCCGCTCACGTGCGCGGCGGCGAAGGAGGAGCCCGAGAAGAAGCCCCAGCTCGCGCCAGGCGTTGTGGTGAGGATGTCCCGACCGGGCGCCAACACCGCGTCCTCGGGCGCACTGGTCGATCCGCTTACGGCAACGGCAATGACTCCGGGATAGGAGGCGGGGAAGCCGGCGGGCTCGCCTGCGTCCAGCGCGGCCACTACGATTGCGCCGTCCTGCGCGGCGCTATCGATCAGCCGCTCCAGCAGGCGATCGCGCGGACCGGTCAAACTGAGGTTGATGACGCGCGCGCGCTCGATCAACGCGAACTGCATCGCCTTGGCCAGCGTGAAGGTGGTGCACAGCGCGTGGCCGCCGTCCGCCGGCTCCCAGCAGGCGCGCAGAGGCATCAACCGGGCGCCGGGCGCCATTCCCACGATGCCGATGCCGTTGTCCGCCTTCGCGACGATGATGCCGGCTACCGCGGTGCCGTGGACCTCCGGGCCGTGGCGCGTACCATCCACGAAGTTGCGCGCCGCTGTGAGTTGACCCTCGAGGTCAGGGTGGTGCGCATCCAGGCCGGTGTCGATCTGTGCCACCTTGACCCCTCGGCCCGTGGCCATCCGATGCAGCGCATCGAGCTGGAGCTCCTGCGCACCGACCTGCAGCGCATAGTAGGGATCGTCGTGACCGGCAACGCGAAACAGTTGCTGCGGCTGCGCCGATTCCACCCGCGGGTCCTGACTCAGGCGCGCGGCTACCTCGGCGGCCCCACGCCCGCGCGGCAGTTCCATCAGGAAGCAACGCACGCCCAACGCCGGCATCGGCCAGTCGTCGATCGGCTTCAGGCCATAGTCACGCGCCAGGTCCCGGGCGGTCCGCAGCGCTCGTGCACGGGCTGCGCCGGAGCCATAGCCTGAAAGAGAAGCAGGGCCCGGTCGGTAGTGCTGAACCGCCCGCTCCTTCACCATGACCAGCAGTTGCTGCTCGGCCGCGTCCGGCGTGGGTTCCGCCGTGTCCGCCGGCGGCAAGGATGCGCAACCCGTGGCCAACAGCAGCATCGCTGCGAGCGGCAGCGTCAGCAGGCGCGTCATTGCGGTCGCGGTCCGAGAGCAGGCACAGGCTCGGCAAAAACCACCGCCGGATCTGCGCGCAGGAGCGCAAGTGCCGCCTGCTGATGGCTCTCGGGCACCTCTACCCGATAGACGCCGGCAGCCGAGGGGCCATCCGCCACGCGCGCCTCCAAGCGCAACAGCAAGCGGCGGATCTCGTGCTCCGAACGCTTGCCGTTGAACACCACGGCGATGGCGGAGCGGGCGGAAGCGACCGGCGGCGCATCGCCCAGGGTGTGGTACAGCGCGGGCAGCGGGCGCTCCTCCACAGACACGATCGTCAACGCGCTGCCCAAAGCAACGATGAGCGCGAACTGCGCCACCAGCGCGCTCCGCGCGCCGGGCTGTGCCTCGCGCCAGGTTCGCGCCAGCATGCGCCCCAACCAGCGCGCTCCGCGACCCGACTCCTCCTCTTTCAGCCGCAGCCGCAGCCGAGCGAGTGAGTCCACCACCGCCGGATCGCGCTCGTCGGACGCGATCGCCGCTTGCAGCGCGCGTGCCGCTTCCAGCTCGCGCCGGCATGCCACGCACTGCCCAACATGGCGCTCCACGCGTTCGCGTTCCAAGCCCTTGAGGGTGCCGTTGACCAGCCACGGCAGCAGTTCCGCGCCCTCTCGGTGTTCCGGGTCGTCGATGCGGAAGAAGCGCAGGTTCACGACGGGTCCTCGCGCTTGCCGTTCAGCAATACCTTCAATCTGCGCCGGGCATGAAACATTCGTGTCTTCACCGTATCTACCGGACAGCCCACGATCTGCGCGATCTCCCGGTAGGCATAGCCATGAAAGTAGGTGAGCTCCACGACTGCGCGGTGCTCTGCCGACAGCCCGGCCAGCGCGCGCCGCAGGCGGTCGCGCGATTCGCGCGCGATCAGCTCGGTTTCGGGACCCTCGGTCGATCCGGCCTCGCCGTCCCAGGGCACCCGGCTCGGTTCGGCGGCGCGCTTGAGCGCCTTCAGCGCCTTGCGGTAGGCTATGGCGAAGATCCAGGTCGAGACGCGGGAG
>JBGPMS010000065.1:0-17673 GCA_041487115.1 Gammaproteobacteria bacterium | reverse complement strand
TCCGCGACCTGTTTGAGCAGGCGAAGCGCAACGCTCCCTGCATCATATTCGTCGACGAAATCGACGCCGTCGGCCGCCAGCGCGGCGCCGGCCTGGGCGGCGGCAACGACGAGCGCGAACAGACGCTCAACCAGCTGCTGGTCGAGATGGACGGCTTCGAAGGCAATTCGGGCGTGATCGTGATCGCGGCCACCAACCGGCCCGACGTGCTCGACCCGGCGCTCATGCGTCCCGGCCGCTTCGATCGTCAAGTCGTGGTGCCGCTGCCCGACATCCGTGGCCGCGAGCAGATCCTCAACGTCCACATGCGCAAGGTTCCGGTGGCGCCGGACGTGCGCCCCGACATCATCGCCCGCGGCTGCCCCGGGTTCTCGGGTGCGGACCTGGCCAACCTGGTGAACGAGGCGGCGCTGTTCGCCGCCCGCGGCAACAAGCGGCTGGTGGAAATGGACGACTTCGAGCGCGCCAAGGACAAGATCATCATGGGCGCCGAGCGCCGCTCGATGATCATGCCGGAAGAAGAACGGCGCAATACCGCTTATCACGAGTCGGGTCACGCGGTGATCGCCAAGTCGCTGCCCAAGGCCGACCCGGTGCACAAGGTCACCATCATTCCGCGCGGGCGCGCGCTGGGCGTGACCATGCAGCTGCCGGAGCAGGACCGCTACAGTTACGAGCGCGAGTTCCTGCTCAACCGGATCGCCGTGCTGTTCGGCGGGCGCATCGCGGAAGAGCTGTTCATGCACCAGATGACCACCGGCGCGAGCGACGACTTCCGCAAGGCCACCGACGTGGCGCGCCGCATGGTCACCGAGTGGGGTATGACCGAGGCGCTGGGGCCGATGGTGTACGGCGAGGACGAGGGCGAGGTGTTCCTCGGCCGCTCGGTCACCCAGCACAAGAGCGTCTCGGAGGCGACCATGCAGAAGGTCGACGGCGAGATCCGGCGCATCATCGATCAGCAGTACACCCTGGCGCGCAAGCTGCTCGAAGACAACCGGGACAAGGTGGAGGTCATGGCCAAAGCGCTGCTCGAATGGGAGACCATCGACGCGGACCAGATCAACGACATCATGGCTGGCCGGCCGCCGCGCCCACCCAAGCCGACGCCGTCCGCACCACCGCCGGCGCCGTCGGACAGCTCGCCTAGCGCGACTGCACCGACCATATCGCCGGCACCCGAAGCGAAATGAGAGTGGGTGCTCGGCCATAGGTGACAGCAACATCGAGGGAAGGGGCGCAGCACACGCCCCTTCCTTTTTTTGTGCCGGCCACTGCGCGCGGTTCGGCAAGTAAAATAGGCGGGCTATGCTGGAAGTTGCCGATCGCCCATCGCCGGTCACCGCTGGCCTCCTCCGCTGCGGCAGGTACATGCTGCGGCTACGCAGACCCCTGATCATGGGCGTGGTCAATGTGACACCGGATTCCTTTTCCGACGGTGGCCGATGCCTCGACTCGGAGCGGGCGATCGCTCACGGCCGGTTGCTAGCGGAGCAGGGTGCCGATATCCTCGACATCGGGGGGGAGTCGACGCGTCCCGGCGCCTCGCCCCTGCCGCTGGCGCAGGAGTTGGAGCGCGTGTTGCCGGTGCTGGAAGGCCTGCGCGGACTGGATGTCCCGCTGTCGGTCGATACCTACAAGCCAGAGGTCATGCGGGCGGCGCTGGACGCAGGTGCAAGCATGATCAACGACATCAACGCCCTGCAGGCCGAGGGCGCGCTCGAGGCGGTGCGCAGCTCCGATTGCGCGGTGTGCCTCATGCACAAACAGGGCGACCCGCAGACGATGCAAGACAATGTGCATTACGACGATGTCGTGCGCGAGGTGCGCGACTTCCTGGCCGGGCGTGTTGCGGCGTGCGAAGCGGCGGGCATCGAACGCGATCGGATCGTGCTGGACCCGGGCTTCGGCTTCGGCAAGAGGTCGGTCCACAACCTCGAGCTGCTGCGCCGGCTCGGCGCTCTGGTCGACGTTGGGCCTCCGGTCCTGGTCGGTCTCTCGCGCAAATCCACATTAGGTAGGATCACTAACAAGCCGGTAGGGGAACGGACCATAGCCAGCGTTACCGCCGCGCTGCTGGCCGTGCAGCGGGGAGCCGCGATGGTGCGCGTGCATGACGTCGCCGAGACGCGCGATGCGCTGCAAATCCTCGGCGTGGTGGCGCAGCCCGGATTCAACTTCGATGACTAGAAAATACTTCGGTACCGACGGCGTGCGCGGGAAGGTAGGCGAAGCGCCGATCACACCAGAGCTGGTCATGCATCTGGGTTACGCGGCCGGCAAGGTGCTGGCCGGCGGCGCACGCCATGGCTTGGCCGGCGACCCGCCCGCAGTCCTGATCGGCAAGGACACACGGATCTCGGGCTACATGCTGGAATCCGCGCTGCAGGCCGGTCTGTCGGCGGCCGGGGTGGACATCTATCTAAGCGGGCCGCTCCCGACCCCCGCGGTCGCTTACCTGACCCGCGCGCTGCGCCTGCAAGCCGGTATCGTGATCAGTGCCTCGCACAATCCGTTCGAGGACAACGGGATCAAGTTCTTTTCCTCCAACGGGGACAAGCTGCCGGACGCGGTCGAGGAGGCGATCGAGCAACGGATGGAGGATCCGATCGTGACCGCGCCTTCGGCCGGGCTGGGCAAGGCGCGCCGGATCAACGATGCGGCCGGGCGCTATATCGAGTTCTGCAAGAGCACCTTTCCGACCGAGCTCGATCTGCGCGGGATGAAGATTGTCGTGGACTGCGCTCACGGGGCCAGCTACCACATCGCACCGCACGTGCTGCACGAACTGGGCGCGGACGTCGTGGCGGTCGGCAACCAGCCCGACGGCCTCAACATCAACCGCGATTGCGGGGCGACGCACCCGCAAGCGTTGGCGAGAGCCGTAACCTCGAACCATGCCGATCTCGGCATCGCGCTGGACGGTGACGGCGACCGGCTGATGATGGCCGACGCCTCCGGCCGGCTGTACGACGGCGACCAGCTGCTGTTCGTGATCGCGCGCCATCGACGGAAGGCCGATGTCCTCAAGGGCGGAGTGGTGGGGACCCTGATGACCAATTTCGGACTCGAACAGGCCTTCGCACAGCTCGAGATCCCGTTCGCTCGCGCGGCGGTGGGCGACCGCTACGTGCTGGAGAAGCTGTACGAGGTCGGCTGGCAGTTGGGCGGCGAGAACTCGGGCCACATCATCTGCCTGGACAAGCACACCACCGGCGACGGCATCGTGTCCGGGCTGCAAGTCCTGCACGCGCTCCGCGCGAGCGGCGAGCCGCTGGAACGGCTCGCCTCCGAGCTGACGCTCTACCCTCAGGTCCTGGTGAACGTGCGCGTGGAACGCGGCCAGGATCTGCGCAACCATCCGCGCGTCCAGTCTGCAGTCAAAGACGCCGAGGCGCGGCTCGCGGGACGCGGGCGCGTATTGCTGCGGCCCTCCGGAACCGAGCCCGTGATCCGGGTGATGGTGGAAGGCGAGGTGGCCGATGTGGTCAAAGGGCTGGCCGACAGCATCGCCGATGCGATCCGGCAGCAAGCCAAAGCGGCCTGAGCGGCGCCAAAGGGCGATGCCCGCCCATCCGATGCAATGAAACTGTCACGTCCCGTGCCTAGAATCGTGGCGGCAAGCTGCGGTTAATCTCACCAGGAGTGAGCACGAGATGAATTTTAGAACGATCAAGACCTTAGCTTTTGCTGCCTGCGCGCTCGCTGCGCTTGCAGCGGCGTCTTTCCCGGCTCGCGCCCAGCTCATCAAGATCGATGGGTCCAGCACGGTGTTCCCCATTACCGAAGCGATGGCCGAGGATTTCCAGAAGTCGACCAAGGGCAAGGTTCGAGTGACGGTAGGCATTTCGGGCTCCGGCGGCGGTTTCAAGAAGTTCTGCCGCGGCGAGACGGATATCTCCGATGCATCCCGCCCGATCCTCGCCAAGGAGATGGAGGACTGCAAAAAGGCGGGCATCACCTACTACGAGTTGCCGATCGCTTACGACGCGATTACCGTGGTCATCAGCCCGAAAAACACTTGGATCAAGAGTCTGAGCGTCGCCGAGCTGAAGCAGATCTGGGAGCCAGCGGCCCAGGCCAAGCTGCTCAAGTGGAAGCAGATCAATTCCGCCTGGCCCGATCAGCCACTCAAACTGTTCGGCCCCGGCGCGGACTCCGGCACCTTCGACTACTTCACCGAAGCGGTGACCGGGAAGGCTAAGTCCAGCCGCGGCGACTACACCGCGAGCGAGGACGACAACGTGCTGGTGCAAGGCGTTTCGCGCGATGTGGGCGGCCTGGGCTACTTCGGCTACTCCTACTACGAAGAGAACCAGGACAAGCTGAAGGCTGTGCCTATCGTGGCTGGTCCCGGCAAACCGGCGGTAGGGCCTTCGCCCGAGACCGTGATCAACGGCACCTACCAGCCACTGTCACGGCCGATCTTCATCTACATCAGCGCCAAGGCCTACGATCGGCCCGAGGTCAAGCAGTTCGTCGAGTTCTACATCAAGAACGCAGATAGGCTGGTGCGCGAAGTGAAGTACGTTCCCCTTCCCGCCAAGGCCTACGCCTACAACCTCGAGCACCTGGAGAAGAAGCAGCTTGGCACCAAGTTCGGTGGCGAGAACAAGGTTGGCCTCACCATCGAAGAACTGATGAAGCTGGAAGCGAAACTCTGATCGGGCGTGCCCGATTGGAAACCAGCAAGAGGGGCGTCGAGCCCCTCTTTTGTTCGTTCGCGCTGCTCGTGACCCGCGGCCGCGGACCTGGCACGGCCCGCCGACGCATCTGATGTAGACTGATGAAGGCTTCGATGCCTCCAACCTCCGCCTCATACATACAAGGAATAACTACGGTGGCGGAACACACCATCAGCGACCGGCTGTCGCGCAAGCGGACGCGCCATCTGCGCGAGCGGTTCATCGAGCTCCTCCTGCTGCTCGCCGGCGCCTTCTCCATCGCCGTCACGCTGGGCATCGTCTACGTGCTGGTGTCCGAGTCATTTCACTTCTTCCAGCACGTCTCCATGTGGGACTTTCTCACTGACACCCAGTGGACGCCTTTGTTCGACGATGCACACTACGGCATCATGGTTCTCTTGTCGGGCACCATCGTCAGCTCCGGCGTGGCGCTGGCGGTGGCAGTGCCGCTCGGCATCATCATCGCGATCTATCTGTCGGAGTTCGCGCCCTTCACGGTGCGCGAGGTCGCCAAGCCCTTCCTCGAGCTGCTGGGCGGAATCCCGACCGTCGTCTACGGCTATTTCGCTCTACTATTCGTGACGCCGCTGCTGCAGAAGATCATCCCCGGCTTGCCCGGCTTCAACCTGCTGTCGGCCGGGCTGGTGATGGGGATCATGATCATCCCCTACGTCAGCTCGGTCAGCGAAGACGCCATGCGCGCCGTCCCCATGAGCATGCGCGAGGGCAGCTATGCGATGGGCGCCACGCGCTTCCAGACCGCCATCCGAGTGGTCACGCCTGCCGCGCTGTCCGGGATTTCCGCTGCCTTCATCCTGGGGGTCTCCCGCGCCGTGGGCGAGACCATGATCCTGGCCGTGGCCGGCGGCATGCAACCCAACCTCACCTGGAATCCGACGGAACCCGCGGCCACCATCACGTCGTTCATCGTGCAGGTCGCGCTGGGCGATCTGCCTCACGGCAGCATCGGCTACCAGACCATCTTCGCCGCCGGCCTGACGCTGATGATCCTGACCCTGCTGTTCAATATCCTGGGTCATTTCCTGACCCGGAAATACCGTCAAGTGTACTGAGCCCACCAGGACTTCGCCTCCATGGACGAGAAGGCACTGCACGAGATACGCGAGCTGATCGCCCGGCACAAGCGCTGGGATATCATCTTTGCGTTCATCGGGCTCATCTCTCTCGCCATCGGGGCGCTCACCTTCATGGCGCTCGCAGCCGATATGGCGATCGACGGCGCGCCGCGGCTGAACTGGGAGTTCTTCAGCAGCTTCCCGTCGCGGCGTTCGGAGCATGCCGGCATTCTCTCGGCCTGGATCGGCACTACATTGGTGATGATCGTGACCGCCGCAGCGGCAGTGCCGGTCGGTGTGGCGGCGGCCGTCTACCTCGAGGAGTACGCGCCGAAGAACTGGTTCACCGCCATCATCGAGATCAACATCACCAACCTGGCCGGCGTTCCCTCCATCGTCTACGGCCTGCTCGCGCTGGGCCTGTTCGTGTACGCCTTCGGTTTCGGCCAGAGTATCCTTTCCGCCGGCCTCACCCTGGCGCTGCTGATCCTCCCGGTCGTGATCGTCGCCACCCGGGAGGCGATCCGCTCGATACCGGCGGCGATCCGGGAGGGTGCCTACGCGGTCGGCGCCACCAAATGGCAGGCGACCTGGGATCATGTGTTGCCGTACTCGTTACCCGGTATCATGACGGGAGTGATCATCGGCATGGCGCGGGCCATCGGGGAGACGGCGCCCATCATCACCATAGGCGCGCTGACCTTCATCGCCTTCCTGCCCCCGGCGCCGGTCTCCGCGCAGCCCCCGTTCATTTCCTTCGAATGGCTGTTCTCGCCCTTCACCGTGATGCCGATCCAGATGTTCAACTGGACCTCGCGTCCGGAAGCCGCCTTCCATCACAATGCGGCGGCTGCGGGCCTGGTCCTGCTGTTCATGACCCTTTCCATGAATGCGCTGGCGATCTACATCCGCTACCACCTGCGCAAGAAGATCAAGTGGTAGGCGCGACGCCACCGCCTGTCAACAGCAGAAACCGAACATGTCGAAAGTAACTGAAGGGCCGCTCATCGCTGCCGGGTTCACGGTCAAGGCGGAGGCCAGGAACTTGAACTTCCATTACGGTACCTACCATGCCCTCAAGAACATCAACATGCCGCTGTACGAGAACAAAGTGACGGCATTGATCGGCCCGTCGGGCTGCGGCAAGTCGACCTATCTGCGCTGCTTCAACCGCATGCACGACCTCTACCCGGGCAATCGCTACGCCGGCGAGATCAAGCTCTACCCCGACGACACCAACCTGCTGCACCCGCAGGTGGACCCGATCGAGGTGCGCATGCGCATCAGCATGGTATTTCAGAAGCCCAACCCGTTCCCGAAGTCGATCTACGAGAACGTGGCCTATGGGCTGCGCGTGCGCGGCCAGAAACGCAAATCGGTGTTGGACGAGAAGGTCGAGGACGCACTGCGCAACGCAGCGCTGTGGGAAGAGGTGAAGAACCGGCTGGACGACCTCGCCTTCAATCTTTCGGGTGGACAGCAACAGCGCCTGTGCATCGCCCGCGCGCTCGCCACCGATCCCGAGATACTGCTGTTCGACGAGCCGACCTCGGCGCTGGACCCTATCGCCACCGCCAGCATCGAGGAGCTGATAGCCGACCTCAAGAGCAAGCTCACCATACTGATCGTGACGCACAACATGCAACAGGCCGCACGCGTGTCGGACTACACCGCTTATATGTATCTGGGCGAGTTGATCGAGTTCGACGCCACCGACACCATCTTCATCAAGCCCAAGAACAAAGCCACCGAAGACTACATCACCGGGAGGTTCGGCTAGAACCGGAGGTGCTGTAGCGGCGGAGACTTACCTTCAGGTTAGTCGTAGCCACTACATCACGGGTAGATCCGGTTGACCCGTATTACCCCTGCTGCCGGGGTGGAGACTGACAGGGTACGGCGCCCGGCCTGAGGCGCGGGTCCCCCCCTCAAATTGACCGCCCGGGCGAGGCAGAGTAAGATTCTCACGTTTTTACGCAGGGTTACCGGGCTTGCGGCTCGGTCTTTTCGAAACGATGCGAGCGAAGCTGGTCGCGGGCAACTGGAAGATGCACGGCGATCTTTCGGGCAACGCGAAACTCCTGGCGGAGGTGATTGCAGGCTCCAGCGGGCTCTCGCGGGCGCGACAGGCGGTCTGCGTTCCCTACCCGTATCTGGGGCAGGCGCAGGATGTGCTGGCCGGTACCGGTGTGGCGTGGGGTGCGCAGAACGTAAGCCAGCACGCGAAGGGTGCCTATACCGGCGAGGTCTCTGCTGCCATGTTGTGCGACTTCGGCTGTACCTACGTGATCGTCGGACATTCCGAGCGGCGCGCCCTGTATGGCGAGGACAGCGACACGGTCGCCCTCAAATACAAGGCGGCGCTGGACGCGGGGCTGCGTCCGATCCTGTGCGTGGGCGAGACTCTCGCGCAGCGGGAAGCGGGCGAGACCGAGCGAGTCGTGGATGCGCAGCTTTCCGCCGTGACCGCGCGGTTCGGCCCGCAGGCACTGGTTTCCGGCGTGATCGCCTACGAGCCGGTGTGGGCTATCGGTACCGGCAGGACTGCCACGCCGGAGCAAGCTCAGGCGGTGCATACCCACATTCGCGCGCGCGTGGCCGATGCGGACGCGGCGGTAGCGCAGAGTGTCCAGATTCTCTATGGCGGGAGCGTCAAGGGCTCCAACGCCGGGGAACTGTTCGCCATGCCGGATATCGACGGCGGATTGATCGGCGGGGCATCGCTGGTCGCGGCCGAGTTCATAGCGATCTGCCAGGCGGCGGATCACTGATGCGTTCTACTTAGGCTCAACCGATGATTGAAATTCTCATTTTGCTGGTGCACGTGATCGCGGCGATCGGGGTGGTTGGCCTGGTGCTGCTCCAGCATGGCAAGGGCGCGGACATGGGTGCCGCATTTGGCAGCGGTTCCTCGGGCAGCCTGTTCGGGGCGTCGGGCTCGGCCAATTTCTTAAGCCGCACCACCGCGGTGCTGGCGGCCGTGTTCTTCCTCACGAGCATGGGCCTGACATACGTTACCAGCCACAAGCCGCAGCAGAGCAGCGTGATGGACACGCACAAGACCGAGCAGCCGGCGACTCAGCCCCCGGCGCCGAATCCGGGCGCGACGGACAAGCCGGTCGAGTCGGCGCCCGCGGATGGAACCTCCAAGGCCAAGGATATTCCGAAGTAGGTGTGCACCAGCGGGCCGGAGTCCTCGTCGTGCTCGCCGGTTAGTGGAACGCCGATGTGGTGGAATTGGTAGACACGCCGTCTTGAGGGGGCGGTGGCGAAAGCTGTGCGAGTTCGAGTCTCGCCATCGGCACCAACCATCTCAAAGCACGCGCAGTTGAACGCGCGGGTTCGAAAGACGCGCGGCTTGAAGCGCCTGCGCGTCGCGCAGGGGGCTCTTCAGGGCGGGCAGTCCGGTTTGGGCTGCTGTGCGAATTTGAGCAGGAGCCTTTCCCTCGCCGGGGTCGGCCCTGGAAACGATATGCTGGGACAGTATTTTCCGATCCTGATGTTCATCTGCGTCGGGCTGGCGCTCGGCGTCCTGCTTCCCTTGCTCGGCGGCGGCGCGACCAGGCTTCTGGGCGTGCACCGGCCCGACCCCGAGAAGCTGTCCCCTTACGAGTGCGGCTTCGAGGCCTTCGAGGACGCGCGCATGAAGTTCGACGTGCGCTACTACCTCGTCGCCATTCTCTTCATCCTGTTCGACCTGGAGATCGCGTTTCTCTTTCCCTGGGCGGTGGTGTTGCCGGAAATCGGCCTGTTCGGCTTCGTCTCGATGCTGATCTTCCTCGGAATCCTGGTAGTCGGGTTCATCTACGAATGGAAGAAGGGCGCGCTGGAGTGGGAATGAAACCTTCTCGGCCCCTGGCGGGTCACCCAGGCAGCTGGGATTTAATCGGAGTCGGCATATGAGCATCGAGGGCGTCACCGAGCAGGGCTTCGTCACCACGTCGCTGGACAACGTGATCAACTGGACGCGCACGGGGTCGTTGTGGCCGATGACCTTCGGCCTGGCCTGTTGCGCCGTGGAGATGATGCATGCGGGGGCGGCACGTTACGACCTGGACCGTTTCGGCGTCGTGTTCCGCGCCAGCCCGCGGCAGTCCGACGTGATGATCGTAGCCGGCACCCTGTGCAACAAGATGGCGCCGGCGCTGCGCAAGGTGTACGACCAGATGGCGGAGCCGCGCTGGGTGATCTCCATGGGCTCCTGCGCCAACGGCGGGGGTTATTACCACTATTCCTATTCGGTGGTACGCGGCTGCGACCGGATCGTACCGGTGGACGTGTACGTTCCGGGCTGCCCACCGACCGCGGAAGCCCTGTTGTACGGCATCATTCAGCTGCAGAACAAGATCCGCCGCACCAATACCATCGCCCGTTAGTCTCTCTTCGCCTGCCATCCAAAGCATGTCCACGCGCATCGACGACCTGCAGAGGGCCCTGGAACAGCACTTCGAAGGCCGGACCACCGGGCTTACCCGCGCGCTGGGCGAGCTCACCATGGTGATCGAACCGGCCGACCTGCTGAGCATCGGGCAGACACTGCGCGATGCTCCGGAGCTGCGTTTCGAGCAGTTGCTCGACCTGAGCGGGCTCGACTATCTGACCTACAAGGACGGCGCCTGGAACGGCCGGCGCTTTGCCGTCGTCTACCACCTGCTGTCGATCACCCAGAACTGGCGCTTGCGGCTGCGGGTGTTCGCCGAAGACGATGACCTGCCCGTGGTGGATACGGTCACCGGCCTGTGGCCGTCGGCCAACTGGTACGAGCGCGAAGCCTTCGACCTGTTCGGCATCGTGTTCAGCGACCACCCGGACCTACGCCGCATTCTGACCGACTACGGCTTCGTCGGCCATCCTTTCCGCAAGGACTTCCCGCTGTCGGGCAACGTGGAGATGCGCTACGACCCCGATCAGCAGCGCGTGATCTATCAGCCCGTCACCATCGAGCCGCGCGAGATCGTGCCTCGCGTGGTGCGTGAGGAGCACTACGCCGACGTTGCGAGCAAACCCTAGCCGATGGCTGAGATCAGAAACTACACCATGAATTTCGGGCCGCAGCATCCGGCGGCCCACGGCGTGCTGCGCCTCGTGCTGGAGCTCGACGGCGAGGTGATCCAGCGCGCCGACCCGCACATCGGCCTGCTGCACCGGGCCACCGAGAAGCTGGCCGAGCACAAGACCTACATCCAGTCGCTGCCCTACATGGACCGGCTCGACTACGTGTCCATGATGTGCAACGAGCACGCCTACTGCCTGGCCATCGAGAAGCTGCTGGGCATCGACGTCCCGCTGCGTGCCCAGTACATCCGGGTGCTGTTCGACGAGATCACCCGGATACTGAACCACCTGCTGTGGCTCGGCGCGCACGCGCTGGACATCGGCGCCATGACTGTGTTCCTGTACTGCTTCCGGGAACGCGAGGACTTGATGGATTGCTACGAGGCGGTGTCCGGCGCGCGCATGCATGCAGCTTATTATCGTCCCGGTGGCGTCTATCGCGATCTGCCGGAGCGCATGCCCCAATACCTGGAGTCCCCGCTGCGCAGCAAGGAGGATGTGAAGCGTCTGAACGCCAACCGGACGGGTAGCCTGCTGGATTTCGTCGCGGACTTTGCTGGCCGCTTTCCGAAGCTGGTGGACGAGTACGAGACGCTGCTCACGGACAACCGCATCTGGAAACAGCGCACCGTGGGCGTAGGCGTGGTTTCCGCCGAACGTGCCAAGGCGCTGGGGTTCACCGGCCCGATGCTGCGCGGATCGGGAGTCGAGTGGGACCTGCGCAGGAAGCAGCCGTACGAAGTGTACGACCGGATGGAGTTCGACATCCCGATCGGAGTCAATGGGGACTGCTACGACCGTTACCTGGTGCGGATCGAGGAGATGCGTCAGAGCAACCGCATCGTCCAGCAGTGCATCGAGTGGCTGCGCCGCAACCCCGGCCCGGTGATCACCGGGAACCACAAAGTGGCGCCACCCTCGCGCATCGAAATGAAGACCAACATGGAAGAGCTGATCCACCACTTCAAGCTCTTCACCGAAGGCGTCCACGTGCCCGAAGGCGAAGCCTACGCCGGGATCGAGCACCCCAAGGGCGAGTTTGGCATCTATCTCGTGTCCGACGGCGCCAACAAACCTTACCGGCTCAAGATCCGCGCGCCGGGGTTCCCGCATCTGGCCGCCATCGACGAGATGGCGAGGGGCCACATGATCGCAGACGTGGTCGCCATCATCGGCACCCAGGACATCGTTTTCGGCGAGATCGATCGATGAAGGCGTTCAGCCGCACCGGACACAAAAGGCCCAGGTTTGCTCCTGTGATCCCTGCGGCCAAGGATTTTTCATGTTGAGTCCCGAAGCGCTTGCCAGGATCGACAAAGCGCTGGCCAGATACCCCGCGGACCAGAAGAAGTCCGCGGTGATGGCGGCGCTCACCATCGCGCAGGACGAGCAAGGTCATCTGTCGACCGCGACGATGGACTTCGTTGCCGAGTACCTCGACATGGCGCCGGTGGCCGTGTACGAGGTCGCGAGCTTCTACACCATGTACGACCTCGAGCCGGTGGGGCAGCACAAGCTGTGCATCTGCACCAACCTGCCCTGTGCGCTGGCGGGCGCAAACGATGCGGCGCGCCACCTGAAGCAGAAGCTGGGCGTGGACTGGGGTGAGACCACGCCCGACGGCAGGTTCACCCTCCAGCAGGGCGAGTGCTTCGGCGCCTGCGGCGACGCACCGGCGATTCTGCACAACAACAAGAAGATGCTGATCGGCATGACGCCCGAGAAAATCGATCGGCTCATCGTGGAGCTGTCCAAGTGAGAACCTCCTACCCGCCGTTCCCGCCCGGGATCTACGGCCCGGACGCCGTCATACTCAAAGGCCTGGACGGGCTCAACTGGCGCCTGCAGGACTATCGGGCGCGCGGCGGCTATGCGGCGCTGGGGAAGATCCTGAGCGAGAAGATCGCGCCCGAAGCGGTGATCGCGGAGATCAAGAAATCGGGCCTGCGCGGCCGCGGCGGCGCGGGCTTCCCGACCGGATTGAAGTGGAGCTTCATGCCACGCAGCTTCCCCGGCCAGAAATACCTGGTCTGCAACTCCGACGAGGGCGAACCGGGCACGTTCAAGGATCGCGACATTATCCGTTACAACCCGCACATCGTGATCGAGGGCATGGCCATCGCCGCCTACTCGATGGGCATCACCGTAGGCTACAACTACATCCACGGCGAGATCTGGGAGGACTACGAACGCTTCGAGGAAGCGCTACAAGAAGCCTACGCGGCCGGCTTTCTCGGCAAGAAGATCCTCGGCTCGGGGTTCACGTTCGATCTCTACGCACATCATGGTTGGGGCGCGTACATCTGCGGTGAGGAGACGGCGCTGCTGGAATCCATAGAAGGCAAGAAGGGGATGCCGCGCTTCAAGCCTCCTTTTCCCGCCAGCTATGGCCTGTACGGCAAGCCAACCACGATCAACAACACCGAAACCTTCGCCGCGGCGCCATGGATCATCTTGAACGGCGGCGATGCCTTTCTCGCCCTGGGGCGGCCCAACAACGGCGGCACCAAGATCTTCTCGGTCTCCGGGCACGTGGAGCGCCCGGGCAACTACGAGGTCAAGCTGGGCACCTCGTTCGCGAAGCTGCTCGACATGGCAGGCGGCATGCGCGGCGGCCGGCCGCTGAAGGCCTGCATTCCCGGCGGCTCGTCCATGCCCGTGCTGCCTGGCGATCTCATGCTGAAGACGGACATGGACTACGACTCTATCGCCAAGGCCGGCTCCATGCTCGGGTCCGGTGCGGTGATCTGCATGGACGACACCACGTGCATGGTCCGCGCGCTGCTGCGGCTGTCCTACTTCTACTACGAGGAGTCATGTGGCCAGTGCACGCCTTGCCGCGAGGGCACCGGATGGCTGTATCGGATGGTGCACCGTATCGAGCACGGCAAGGGCGCCAAGGAGGACCTCGACACGCTGCTGTCCGTCAGCGACAACATCGCGGGCCGCACCATATGTGCCCTGGGCGATGCCGCCGCCCTTCCGGTCAAGAGCTTCATCAAGCACTTCCGCGAAGAATTCGAATACCACATCGAGCACAAGCGCTGCCTGGTGGAAGAGCCGGCTTACGCCTGAACGGATGAGATAGAAGATGGCGCTGGTGAATATCGAGATCGACGGCAAGGCCATCGAGGTGCCGGCCAACTGCACCATCATGGATGCGGCCAACCAGCTCGGCATCTATGTGCCGTATTTCTGCTACCACAGGAAGCTCTCGATCGCGGCCAACTGCCGCATGTGCCTGGTGCAGGTGGAGAAAGCGCCCAAGCCGCTGCCGGCCTGCGCCACGCCGGTCACCGAGGGGATGAAGATCTATACGCATTCGGCGCCGGCGATCCAGGCGCAGAAGGGCGTGATGGAATTCCTGCTCATCAACCACCCGCTCGACTGCCCGATCTGCGACCAGGGCGGCGAATGCCAGCTGCAGGACCTGGCGGTGGGCTATGGCGGCAGCGCATCCCGCTATCAGGAGCCCAAGCGCGTCGTGGACAGCAAGGACATCGGGCCACTGGTGGCGGCCGAAGAGATGACCCGCTGCATCCAGTGCACGCGCTGCGTGCGCTTCGGCCAGGAGATTGCCGGTGTCATGGAGCTGGGCATGGTCGGGCGCAGCGAGCATGCCGAGATCGTGGCCTTTGTGGGCAAGACGGTGGACTCCGAGCTGTCGGGCAACATGATCGATCTGTGTCCCGTGGGCGCGCTCACGTCTAAGCCGTTCCGCTTCCGCGCCCGCACCTGGGAGTTGTCGCGCCGCAAGTCAATCAGTCCGCATTGCGGGCTGGGCTCCAATCTGGCGGTACAGGTCAAGCTCGACCGCGTCCTGCGCGTGCTGCCGCTCGACAACGAGGAGCTCAACGAGTGCTGGCTGTCGGACAAGGACCGCTTCTCCTACGAAGGATTGAACTCCGAGCAGCGGTTGACGCGACCGCTGATCAAGCGCGACGGCAAGTGGGAAGAGGCTGATTGGCCGATCGCCCTGGAGCATGTCGCCCGCGGGCTGAAGGCGGTGCGCGAAAAGCAGGGTGCACAGGCCATCGGCGCATTGGCTACGCCGCACTCTACCCTGGAGGAGCTGTACCTGCTGCAGAAGCTGATGCGCGGCATGGGCAGCGGAAACGTCGATTTCCGCCTGCGGCAGAGCGACTTTTCGCTGGACGGCACGCTCGGCGGTGCGCCGTGGCTGGGCATGAAGGCCGCGGAGCTCAACCACCTCGATCGCGTGCTGGTCGTGGGCAGCCAGTTGCGCAAGGATCATCCGTTGCTCGCGCATCGCCTGCGGCAGGCGGCGAAGAAGCGCGCTCAGGTCAGCCTGATCCACGTCCTTGGCGATGACACGCTGATCAAGCTGCACCAGAAGCTCACCGTCTCGCCCCGGCAGCTCGCGAACGCGCTGGCTCAGGTGATCACGGCGTTGGCCCGAATCAAGGGGATCGAGCCGCCCCTGGATCAGACCGCGGGGCTGGGGTCGACTGCCATCTCGCCACAAGCGCAGGGCATAGCGGAGAGCCTGGCGTCAGGGCACAACGTCGCGGTCCTGCTGGGCAACATGGCACAGCAGCATGCGCAATCAGCGGTCCTGCATCGACTCGGACTGGCGCTGGCGGAGATATGCGGCGCCAAGTTCGGTTTTCTGGGTGAGGCGGCCAACAGCGTCGGAGGCTATCTCGCCGGCACCGTGCCGTTCGGCATTCCGGCGGGGTTGAGCGCTGGCGCGATGCTGTCGCAACCGTTGGGCGCCTACGTCCTGCTCAACACCGAGATCGAGCTCGACACGCACAATCCCCAGCGCGCATTGGCGGCGATGCGCGGCGCCGACTTCGTCGTCGCTCTATCTGCCTTCCGCAATCGCGCGGTGGAGTATGCCGATGCGCTGCTGCCGATCGCGCCCTTCACCGAGACCGCGGGTTCCTTCATCAACACGGAGGGGCGGCTGCAGAGCTTCAACGGTGTGGTGCGGCCGCTGGGTGAAGCGCGCCCGGCCTGGAAGGTGTTGCGGGTGCTGGGGAACCTGATGGGCGTGTCCGGCTTCGCCTTCGACAGCGCTGAGGCCGTGCGCGATGAAGCCCTGAGCGCGGCCGATGTGCCGACCCGGCTGTCCAATGCTGTTCCCGTGGTCGGGCAGATTCGCGTGCCGGCTGGGGCAGTGACGAGCCTCCAGCGCATCGCCGATGTCCCGATCTATTTCGCCGATCCGCTCGTGCGGCGTGCGGTGCCGCTTCAGCAGACCAGGGACGCGGCTGTGCCCGTGGCTTCCATGTGTAGCGCCTTGATGGAGCGCATCGGCCTCAACCAGGGGGACAAGGTGCGTATCATCCAGGAAGGGGGCGAGGCCGTGCTCGACGTGGCGCGCGATGATCGCATTCCCGCGGACTGCGTGCGCATTCCCGCGGCACACCCGCTGACGGCCGGGCTGGGTGCCATGTCCGGGGAAGTCCAGCTCGAACGCGTGCCGGCCGCGCGCGGAGTGACGGCCTGATGGGCGAGTTCTTCGAGCAGAACCTCGGTCCGGCCGGAATCGCGGTCTGGACGCTGATCAAGATCATCGCGATCGCGCTCCCCTTGATCCTCAGCGTGGCCTACCTCACGCTGGCCGAACGCAAGGTGATCGGCTACATGCAGGTGCGCATCGGCCCCAACCGCGTCGGCCCGAAGGGCCTGCTGCAGCCGTTCGCCGACGTGCTCAAGCTGCTGATCAAGGAGATCATCGTCCCGTCGGGGGCGAACAAATTCCTGTTCGTGCTGGCACCGATCCTGGTGTTGACGCCGGCGCTCGCGGCCTGGGCCGTCATCCCGTTCGGTCCAGAGACCATGCTGGCCAACGTCGATGCCGGCTTGCTCTACATTCTGGCCATGACATCGGTCGGCGTCTACGGCGTGATCATCGCGGGCTGGGCGTCCAACTCCAAGTATGCTTTCCTGGGCAGCCTGCGCTCGGCGGCACAGATCGTGGCTTACGAGCTGGCCATGGGCTTCGCCCTGGTCGGCGTGCTGCTGGCCGCCCACAGCATGAACCTGGGCGAAATCGTGAAGGGGCAGGAGACCCGGTGGGGGCTGCTGTCCTGGTACTTCATCCCGCTCTTTCCTCTGTTTCTGGTCTATTTGATTTCGGGCGTGGCGGAAACCAACCGCGCGCCCTTCGACGTCGCCGAAGGCGAGTCGGAGATCGTGGCCGGCTTTCACGTGGAGTACTCGGGCATGGCCTTCGCCCTGTTCTTCCTGGCCGAGTACATGAACATGATCCTGATCGCGACCTTGTGCGCGGTCATGTTCCTCGGCGGCTGGCTCTCGCCCGTGCCTTTCCTGCCCGGCGGGTTCCCCTGGCTGGTGCTCAAAGTCGGCTTCGTCCTGTTCCTGTTCCTTTGGTTTCGCGCCACCTTCCCGCGCTATCGCTACGACCAGATCATGCGCCTGGGCTGGAAAGTGTTCATCCCGGTGACGCTGGTCTGGCTGGTGGTGGTCGCCGGCTGGATGCAAACGCCCTACTGGCTGTGGAAATGATCATGCTTCGACGCATCCGGGACTTCTTCCATACCTTTCTGCTGTTCGAGCTGGTGAAGGGGATGGCGCTGACCGGGCGTCATTTCTTTGCACGCAAGATCACCATCCAGTTCCCGGAGGAGAAGACGCCGCAGTCGCCGCGCTTCCGCGGGCTGCACGCCCTGCGGCGCTACCCCAACGGCGAGGAACGCTGCATCGCCTGCAAGCTGTGCGAGGCGGTGTGCCCTGCGCAGGCCATCACCATCGAGGCGGAACCCCGCGCCGACGGCAGTAGGCGAACCACGCGTTACGACATCGACATGGTGAAATGCATCTATTGCGGGCTGTGCCAGGAATCCTGCCCGGTCGATGCCATCGTC
>JBGPMS010000064.1:0-17869 GCA_041487115.1 Gammaproteobacteria bacterium | reverse complement strand
CACACGTGGGTTCTCCGGCGTATGGGAAGGCTCCAGGTCGTAGACGTCGTTGTGCGTGACCACGCCCTTGGCCTTGGCGACGAGGTCCGCGACGACCTCCTTCATCGTGGTGAGCGTGCTGCGGTCCAACACGTCAGGCACGACCAGGTAGCCGTTTTCGCGATAAGAGGCGATGTCCCGATCCGAAATCACTTGAATTCCCCTCGTTCGATGTCTGTCCAGTCAGTGTACGTCCGCCGGATGGCCGGCGGCGGATGAACTTGCGAGGTTAACCCTGCGCCAAAGCGGCCTCCGAGCGTTCTTCCCGCCTAACCTTAATGCGCTGCACCCGGATATGTCAACGCCAGAACAGCGGCTTAGCCGGTTTGGAGCACAGTTATCGGCAACTTGCGTCGCGCTTACGTTTGTGGTGTGATGAACTTTCCGCATGGTAGGAAGTGTCCGGGTCGAGTTCGAATGCCTGTTCTCCTTCCGCGCGGCAGGTAGTCATAAAAAGCTGTCCTCAAAACATCTATGGGAAGGAGATTGTCATGAGAATTGCGATTATCGCGGGCGCGGTCGCGGCCGTTTGTCTTGGCGTCGGCGGCGCCGCAGCGCAAACCCTCAAGGGCCCGGTCAACGATGCACCCTTGACGGAGAACTGGTTCCCGACCAAGTGGGGCGCGGACGACAAAGCCGGAAGCGCGAACCACGTCAAGAACTCCGCCAACATCAAGCGCGCACTGTCGACTGTCAAGCAGTTCAAGGCCATCACTATCGGCAAGTATTACCACCGCGAAGCACCGGCCTTCGGTGCGCGCGGTTGGCAGATGAGCATCCCCGGCACGCCGACCGGCGGCCCGTTCGGCAAGAACGCGCTCATCTATCACGACGAGCTGCTGACGACCGAAATCGGCCAGATCTCGACCCAGTTCGACGGTCCCGGCCACATCGGGGTCAATACTTCCAAGGGTCCCATGATGTACAACGGCCGCATTACCTGGGACAACTATGAGCGGGGCCCCGGAGGGCGCGTGTTGGGCATGGGCCCGATGGGCGTGGAGAATACCGCCGGCGGCTTTGTCTGCCGTCTGGTAGTGCTGGACGCCGTGGCCTACAAAAAATCCAAGGGTCTGATCCCCGCGAGCGCCGAAATGCTTCCGATCCCGAAGAAGCCGGGTGATGTGGGCATCGTCACCGCAGACGACATCAAGGGCATGGTCAGAGCGGAAGGTCTCGGCGAAATCCAGGCCGGCGACTGCGTCGCGTTGCACACCGGTCAGGGCAATACGTGGGGCAATGCTCATTACCCGACCATGACCTCCGAGCAACGTGGCGCTGCGCGCGCGATCTTCGCACAGGGCGAGCCCGGCTTCGGCTTGAGCGCGTGCGAGTACTTTGCCTCCAGGGATATCGCGCTGACCATGGGCGACACCTCGGCAAACGATGCGCAACCCGGTAACGAAGTCGAAGGCTGGGCGGTTCCCTGCCACACTCAGATCCAGACCCGCTTCGGCATCTGGAACCTGGAAAACGTCGACACCGAGTCGCTGGTTGAGGCCGGCATCAAGGAAGGCGCGTTCGTCTGGGCGCCGCTGCGGATGATCGGCGCCACTGGATCGCCCGGCAACCCGGTCGTGCTGTATTAACAACAAGAACGACGAGCTTCACCTTGGAGGGCGGTGACGAGAGTCGCCGCCTTTTTTGTTGGCGCTGCGTGGGTGAATGCGTGAAGGCGTGAAGGCGTGAAGGGCGCTAAAGATCCCCTCTCCCCCTCTACTGGGGGAGAGGGCTAGGGTGAGGGGGCTCACACCTTCACACATTCACGCATTCACTATTAGTCTTCACTTCATTCAAACCTCGCCTCCACCCCACCCAGCCCCTCGATCGTCATCACGACGGAATCGCCCGGGTTCAGCCACTTGGTCTCCACCACGCTGCCGGTGAACACGAACTCGCCCGAGCGCAGGCTCCTGCCTCGTCGCGCCAGCGAGTTGGCCAGCCAGGCCAGCGCCTCGAACGGATGACCCATCACGTCCGCCCCGCGCCCACGCCCTGCCTCCACGCCGTTGATCCGGGTCACGCCGGTGAGCGCTGCCAGGTCGAGCGAGCGCCATTCGACAACCGGCGCGCCGAGCACGCAGCCGGCATCGAAAAAATCATCGGCGATCAGGGTCGGCGTATCCAGCGTCTTGTAGTCCACGTAGCGGTCGTCGACGATCTCCATCCCGGCCATCACCGCGCCGACTGCTCCGGTCACGGCTGCGCGGGTGAAAGGCGCTTGCTCCAGGCCCAGGTCGGCGTTCAAGCGCACTACCATCTCGCATTCCACACCGGGGCGCACCCAGTCCGCGTGCCGGACCGTGGCCGGACTGCGATGCACCTGGCGTTCGAACACGCCACCCGCGCAGGGATTGGGAATATGCAAGAACTCCTGCATCACGCGAGTGGTACAGCCGATCTTGTGGCCCGACACCGGCCCCATGCCAGCGGACGTCAGGAGCTCGTGCAACTGGTCCTGAATGGCATAGGCGCTCGCCTCGTCCGTGGGGCGCACCGATGGATCGAGCGCAGCCAGACGCCGGCGCGACAGTCGATGCTCGCTGATGATGCGCGCAGCGCGCGACCCGACTTCGCTCATGCTTGCCTTGCCTAGTCTAGAAAATCAGCCGCCGTGCGCGGCGGCAAACCAGATGACGGAGACGTACCCTGCGATCAACCCCGTCAGCGTAGCCGCGATGCCAACTTGCTGGCGCACGTCGTCCCGGTCCACGGTAAGCAGCCGATCAGCCTGCAGCAGACCCCAGATCACCCCAGCCAGCCCGATCGCGGCCGGGATCGCAGCCCACCAGCCGAGGCGCAGGCCCAGGAAGTACAGGAACAGATAGTAGGCGCCGAAGAACACGGCCCAGACTGCCATGCGGAGCACAGCCCGCAATGTTGCGGCACGCTGCAGGTGGCCGGCGCCGCTGGCGATGCGCCGCGCCTGGCGGAAGATCGCTCGCACGCCGATGAAAACGAAATACACCAGACCGACCCCGAACAGTCCCATTACGCCGATCAGGATGGCTTGCAGTAACGCATTGTCTGGCATTGGGGGGATGTCCGCGAGCAACCGAGCCGGCCACTCAGGGGTACATTGTACCCGAGGCGAGCGGAGCGCCCCGGAGTATGTTGCATAGCGGCGAAAGCCAGCAACCACGGGGCTTTCGGCGACCCCGGCTTGACACTGTTACAGCCTGTTCAACATAATCGACTGGTTGTTCAGAGAGGCCCTCGGCATCGCGTCATGGCGGGGAGCCAGATCCACTACCAACAATTCAGAAGGAGGAGGCATCATGGGGGATTCTTTTCCCGTACTTCGGCACCAGGTCAGTCGGTGCGCGGGCCCGATCAAGGGTCCCTTCCTGGCGATCCTCGCAGCCGCAGCCCTGGGCTTCGCCGGTGTGGCCGGTGCCCAAAGCGCCGCCCAAACGGCAGTCGACGCCGCCAAGAAGATCTGCGCCGGCAAGACCATCACCATCGTGTGGGAGGCGGGCCTCCAATCGCTCGACCCGCTCAATTTCTCCGGCCCCAAGTGGGAGCAGCTCACCGGCTGCAAGATCAAGGTGATCGAGGTTGCCACGGACAAGATGTTTACTCAGATCATGCAGGAGTACCGTGCGAACACAGGCGCCTATGACGCGCTGAACGTCATCCCGGCCTGGATGCCCGACCTGGTGCAGGCGGGGGCCCTGGAGCAGCTCGACAGCTACGTGGACAAATACAAGTTCCGCGGCGAGCTGAAGAAGATCGCGCCGACCTATCGCGACAACCAGATGACGGTGAACGGCAAGATCTACGGCTTCCCGGACGACGGCGACGTCTTCCTCATGTATTACCGCAAGGACATCTTCGACCGGGCCAACTTGAAAAATGACTTCAAGGCCAAGTACAAGTACGACCTCGCGCCGCCCAAGACCTGGAAGCAATTCGACGACATCGGCAGCTTCCTCACCGAGGCCCTGAAGAGTGAAAAAATCTATGGCGCTTCCTTCTTCCGTCAGCCCCCCTACACCATGTTCATGTTCGAGGAGCGCTTCCGCAACGAAGGCGGCCGGTTCTTCGACGGCAACACCATGAAGGCGACGGTCAACAGCGCGGTCGGCGTCAAAGTGCTGACCGAGATGCGCAACGAGAACCGCTTCATGCCGCCGGGCGTGGAGAACTTCGGGTTCGTCGAGAACCTCGCAGTGTTCCTCAAAGGCGAGAGCGCGATGACCATCTCATGGCCGCCCTACGGCCGTTTCGCCGCCGGTTACCTGGCTGGCGAAAAAGCCCTGGACTGGGTACCGAAGTCGCAGATCGCGAACAAGGTCGGCTACGCCCTGCCCCCGGGCGGGCATCCCGAGCTGGCCGCGGGCTTCGCGCTGTCGGTCGCCTCCACCAGCAAGCAGAAAGAGCAGGCGTACCTGTTCATCCAATGGCTGAACAGCGAAGAGATCAGCAACCAGCGCGTGCAGCTTCCCTACACCCTGCGCGATCCGTTCCGCAACTCCCATTACACCAACCCCGAGTATCTGGGCCGGTGGCCGGACGCGAAGTACTACCTCAAAGCGCTCAAGGACGCCTCCGAGACCGGGCTGCTCGATCTGTCGCTGATCCAGACCGACAAGTACGAGGAAGCGATACGCCAGGGGATCAGCCGCCTGTGGGCGAGCGAAGATCCGACGGCGATTCTCGACGACGTCGCCAAACAATGGGATGACATCACCCAGCAGGTGGGCAAGGACAAGCAGAAGGCCGTGTACAAGGCCTGGGCTGCGAAGTCCGGAGCCTATCCGAAGAAGTAATCGCCTGGCCAGTCCGGGACGCACCCCGGACCGGCGCCGGCGAACCACTCGGGCGGGAGCGCTCGCGCTGCCAGCGCTCCCCGTTTCATGGCCCTTCCAGATCGAACCGCACCGTGGCTCAATCCGCTGCTCTCCCGCGAGCCGCCTACGCGGACCGCAACTTCAAGTACTTCCTGGTCGGCCCGTCGATCTTCGTCCTCCTGCTGATCGGCATCTTCCCGCTGGTCTATCTGCTGCTGGTGAGCTTTCAGGGCATCACCATGTCGGAGACGGAAACGGGCTTCGTGGGGCTACGCAACTATGCTCATCTGTTCCAGGACCCGCGGTTGTGGAAGGCGCTGCTGCACACCGTGATCTTCACGGCGATCGCTCTGCCGCTCGAGCTGGTGTTGGGACTGGCGATGGCGGAGTTGTTTCTGGACAAGCTGCCGGGCCGGCAGGTGTTCATCGCGCTGCTGGTGTTACCGGTCGTGGTCTCGCCCATCGTCTCCGGCGCCACCTGGGCGCTGATGTTCGACGTCCGCTTCGGCCCGATCGACCAGATCATCGGCTGGGTCGTGGGCAAGAGCGTCCCGCTGCTGTGGACCATCAACCCCAGCCTGGTCTATCCGTCGATTATCGTGGCCGAGATCTGGCAGTGGACCCCGTTCATGTTCCTGCTGTTGCTCGCGGCACTCGCCAACGTGGACAAGTCCCAGCTCGAAGCGGCCTCCATCGACGGCGCCGGATACTGGCGAACCTTCTTCAAGATCGTGCTGCCCGCCATCTGGCCGGTGATGGCGATCGCCATCCTGATCCGCGGCCTGGACTTGTTCCGGCTGTTCGACATCGTCTGGGCGCTGACCAAAGGCGGCCCCGGCACGATGACCGAGACGATCTCCATCTTCACCTACGTCAAGGGCTTTCAGCAGTTCGAGACCAGCTATACGGCGGCGGTAGCGTTGCTGATCATCGTGCTGCTGTCGGTGGTCGTGTTTACGGCACTGAAACGAGTCGAGTTGGCGAGATGAGTCGCAGGCTGCCAAGAACCCCCATTCGCGCTGAGCGTCGTGGCGTAAGCCACAGAGTCGAAGCGCACAACCATCCGGCAATCCACCTGAGCAGGAGCGTGCGATGATCGGCCTCCGCGGGCGGCAGCGCATCCGCCTTGCCGTACGGTTGATGGCCGCGGTCGCCATCACGCTGGTCTTTCTGTTCCCGATCTACTGGCTATTCATGATTTCGCTCAAAACAGCCGAGGAAATCTACTCGTTCCCACCCAAGTGGTACCCCGCCCAATTCCAGTTCGGCAACTACGCGGTGTTGTTCAAGGACGGCGACGCTACGACGGTCTGGCACAGCTTCGTGGTGGCCGGCGTGAGCACGGTGATCGCCATGTTCCTGGGCACGATCTGCGCCTACAGCCTGGCTCGCTTCAAAACCGGCGGCGACCATCTCGCCAACTGGATCATCTCTCAGCGCATGGTGCCTCCCATCGCCGTGGTGTTCCCTATCTTCCTGTTGTACGCCTGGCTGGGCTGGGTCGACACCTATGCCGGCGTGATCCTGTTGTACACCGCCTTCAACCTGCCCTACGTCATCTGGATGATGCGCGGCTATATCATGGACATCCCACTCGCGCTGGAGGAGTCCGCCCTGGTGGACGGCTGCACGCGCTGGCAGGTGATCTGGAAAGTGGTGTTCCCGATGTGCCGCGCGGGCCTGTTCGCGACCGCGATCTTCACCTTCGTGTTCGCGTGGAATGAATTCCTGTTCGCGCTCGTGCTCACGCGCACCGAGGTGACGACCTATACGGTGCAAGTTACCCACTACTTCGGCGGTCAGTCGAATTTCTGGGCCAAGATCTCGGCCATGTCGGTGCTCGGCACACTGCCGATTTTCATCGTGGTGACGTTCATGCAGCGGTATCTGGTGCGGGGGATTTCGCTTGGGGCGGTGAAGGGGTGAAATGGCCGACCTAAAGATTACAGCGCTGCACAAGTACTACGGCCCGGTTCACGCCGTGAAGGGGGTCGACCTGGAGATCTCCGCCGGTGAGTTCACTGTACTGGTGGGGCAATCGGGCTGCGGCAAGAGCACGCTACTGCGCACCATCGCCGGGCTGGAGGACGCCGACCAGGGCACCATCGAAATCGGCGGCGAGGTCGTGAACCACGTGCCGCCGCGCGACCGCGACATCGCGATGGTGTTCCAGAACTACGCGCTGTACCCCTACATGACAGTGTTCGACAACATCGCCTTCGGGCTGCGGGCGCGCAAAACGCCCAAGGCGGAGATCGAACCCAAGGTGCGGCGGGCCGCGCAGATGCTCGCCATCGAGCCGTTGCTCGCCCGCTTTCCCCGCCAGTTGTCAGGCGGACAATTGCAACGCGTCGCCATCGGCCGGGCGGTGGTGCGCAACGCACGCCTGTATCTGTTCGACGAGCCGCTGTCCAACCTGGATGCGCAACTGCGCGACGAGATGCGCGGCGAGATCAAGCGCCTGCACCAGGAGCTGGGCAAGACCATGATCTACGTCACCCATGATCAGATCGAGGCCATGACCATGGCCGACCGGATCGTGCTGTTGCGCGACGGCCTGATCGAGCAGGCCGGCGCTCCGCTCGATTTGTACGAGCGCCCAGCCACGCGCTACGTAGCCGGGTTCCTCGGTTCGCCCGCGATGAACTTCGTGCCTGCGCAGATGGTCGCGGGCAATGGCGGGCTCACAGTGCGGCTCGCCGACGGCGCCACGCTGTCGCTGCCTGCGAGCCGGCTCGAAAAACTCGCCGGACGGCGGGACCAGCCCATCACCCTGGGTGTGCGGCCCGAGCACATGGTCCGCGCTACCCTCGACCTCCGGCCCGGCCTCGCCCGCTACACGGCGGCGATCGAGCTGGTGCAGCCGACCGGTTCGCGCACCTATGCCACGTACAAGCTGGGCGGCGCAGCAGTGGTCGCCGAGCTGCAGGCCCACGACGTGTCCCAACCGGGCGAGACCATCGAACTGGCGATCGACATGAACCGGGTCGTGCTCATCGATCCGGCGACGGAGTTGGTGGTTTCGTGAGGTAAAGGGTGAAGAGTGAAGAGTAAAGGGTGAAGAGTAAAGGGTAAAAAGAAGATCCCCTTTCCCCCGCCACCGGGGGAGAGGGCTAGGGTGAGGGGGTTCACTCTTCACCCTTCACCCTTCACCCTTCACGAAAACTAAACAGGCAAACAACAACCATGAAAACCAAAATCTCTCGCGCCATCGTGCTCTCCGGCACCGAGCAGCCCGACGTGGTCGGCCGCACGCTGACGGCCGGGCCGATGTCGGTGGAATTGGACAACGGCCAGTTGCGCTACGTCAAAGTCAACGGCGTCGAGGTGCTGCGCGCCGTGGCCTTTCTGGTGCGCGACGAGAACTGGGGAACCTACGCTCCAGCCTTGAGCAACCTCAAGGTGGAGCAGCGCACTGACGGCTTCTCGGTATCCTACCGGGCAGTGTGCAAACAGGGCAGCCAGGAGATCGTCTTCGAGGCGACCATCGAGGGTCGCACGGACGGCAGCCTGGAATTCCACGGTACCGCGACACCGAAGACCGATTTCCTCACCGCACGCACGGGCTTCGTAGTGCTGCATCCGCTCAAAGGCGTGGTCGGCAATGCGGTCGAGGTGGAGCATGTGGACGGCAAGGTGGAGAAGTCCAAGTTCCCCGCGCGGGTGAATCCGATCCAGCCGTTCCTGCACATCCGTGCGCTCACCCACGAGTTCACGCCCGGCATCAAGGCTACCGTGCGCTTCGAGGGCGACACCTGGGAGATGGAGGACCACCGCAACTGGACCGACGCGTCCTTCAAGACGTACGTGCGCCCGCTTGCCCTGCCCTGGCCCTACACGCTCAAGGCCGGCGAGAGCGTGAAGCAGTCCGTGAGTGTGACGCTGACCGGAGCAGCGCCCAAGGGCGGCAGCTCCGGTGCCGCAAAGAGCGTCGAGATAAAGCTCGGCGCCCCGACGCGGAGCAATCTGCAGCCTATCGGCCTCGGCATGCCGGCGGAGGAGATCGATCACGCGGTGCAGCGGCTGAGCCTCCTGCAGCGCGTGGCGCCCAGCTTCCTGCAATGCCACTTCGACCCGCGGGCGAAGCACGGCCTCAGGGAGTTGTACGGCTACCGCGTCCTGTGCGAGCAGACCGGCGCCGACTGCGTGCTGGAGATCGTGGTCGATAGCCTCGAGGACTACAAGGGTGAACTGCAACGGCTCGCCGACATGGTGAAGCAATCCGGGTTGAAGCTCTCCGCCCTCGCCGTCTGCCCGGTGGGCGACCTCAAGTCGGTACTGCCCGGCGGGCCGCGGCCGCCCGCGCCGGCGTTGGAGGATCTGTACGCTGCCGCCCGCGCCGCTTTCCCTGGAGTGCGGCTGGGCGGTGGCATGTTCTCTTTCTTCACCGAGCTCAACCGCAAGCACCCGCCCGCGAAGCTGCTCGACTTCGTCATGAACACCACCTGCCCGATCGTGCACGCGGCGGACGACCGCTCGGTGATGGAAACGCTCGAGGCCCTTCCCTACCAGGTGAGCACCACGCGCTCCTTCGTCGGCAAGACCGCGTACCGCGTCGGGCCCAGCGGCATCGGCGCACGCGACAACCCGCACGGCAAAACCTACACCCCGAACCCCGACAACGAGCGCGTGTGCCTGGCCAGGATGGACCCGCGCCAACGCGGCCTCTTCTCCGCGGCATGGACGCTGGGCTACATCGCCACCTTCGCGCGCACCGACGTGGAGGCGATCAGCCTGGCCGCTCCGACCGGGCCTCTGGGCATCATCTACCGTAAGACCGATTTCAAGCAGCCCGGTTACGATGAGTCAGCGCAGTCCGCCGTCTACCCGGTGTACCACGTGATCAGCGGGCTGGCGCACGGCGCGGGGCAGAAGCTGGTGTCCGCCGACTCGTCGGACACGGCCAGGGTGCAATGCCTCGCCTATCGCGCCAAGGCCGGGACCACCCTGTGGGTCGCCAACCTCACTGCAGAGGAGCAGACCGTTGCGATCAGCGGCGCCCAGGGCGCGGTGCTCGGCACCCTGCTGGACGAAGACAGCTTCGGCAGAGCGACAACCGATCCCGCGGGGTTCCAGTCCACGTACAAACCGGTCAAGGACCCCTCGAAGCTCAAGCTCAAGGCGTATGCGGTGGCGATACTGTCGGTGAATGACGTTTGAGCGTGAAGAGTGAAGAGGTCATGTAGTGAAGAGTGAAGAGTGATCCCCCTCACCCTAGCCCTCTCCCCCGGTGGCGGGGGAGAGGGGATCTTCTCTTCACTCTTCACTCTTCACTCTTCACCCTTCACTCTTTCCCCCATGCTCATCGCCAACATCGAAGACTTCCGCAAACTGGCACGCCGCCGCCTGCCGCATACGCTGTTCGACTTCATCGATGGCGGCGCTCAGGACGAGGTCACGCTGCGCGCCAACCAGAGCGACTTCCACCGGCTTGCGCTGCTTCCCCGTGTGCTGACCGACGTCTCCAGGCGCGACCAGTCGGTCACCGTGCTGGGCCGGAAGCTCGACCTGCCGCTGATCCTCTCGCCGACCGGGCTGCCCGGGATGCTCTGGCCGAACGGCGCGATCGAGGCCGCGCAAGCCGCGGACAAGGCCGGCGCCGGGTTTTGCCTGAGCTCCATGTCCACCTCGACCGTCGAGGATGCGTCGAGGGCTACCGGCCGGCCGATCTGGTTCCAGCTCTACGTGATGCGCGATCGCGGCCTGTCCCGTGCGCTGATCGAACGCGCGAAGGCAGCCGGATGCTCGGCGCTGGTGCTCACGGTGGACCTCGCCATGCAGGGCCAGCGCGACCGGGACGTGCACAACGGACTCACCATCCCGCCGAGCCTGCGGTTTTCGAACCTGGTCGACTTCGCGCTGCATCCCGGCTGGGTGTGGCGATTCCTCACTGGCCCTCGCGTGACTCTCGCCAACCTGGTGGGCGCCACCGGCGGGAAGGACGACATGTTCACCATCGCCGGCTTCGTCAACTCCCAGTTCGATCAGTCCATCACCTGGAAGGACATCGAGTGGGCGAAGTCCATCTGGGGTGGTCCCTTGGCGCTCAAGGGCATCCTCAATCCGGAGGATGCGAAGCTCGCCGCCCAGCATGGGGCGGACGCGGTGATCGTCTCCAACCATGGCGGCCGCCAGCTGGATGGCGTGCGCTCGGCGATCTCGGCGCTGCCCGACGTGGTCGATGCGGTGGAGGGAAAGCTCGAGGTGCTTCTCGACGGCGGCGTGCGGCGCGGCACCGACGTCCTCAAGGCCATGTCGCTCGGGGCCACCGCGTGCATGATCGGCCGCCCATTTCTGTACGGGCTGGCGTCCATGGGTGGCCCCGGCGTGAGCCGCGCCCTGCAGATCTTTCGCAACGAAATCGACGTGGCACTCGCATTGATGGGCCGCGCCAGCGTGCGTGACTTCGATCGCTCGGCGATCGCCTGGGCCTCTGCCTGAGGCTCTTCGCTGACGGTGCGCTGGCGCGCGGCGCCGGGGCAGGATTGTTGGCTGCCCAGGAGACCGCTAACATTGTGCACCCGCGCCTGCTGCGAGCCAAGTCGCGCTCTTCCCCATAACACGAATACTTCAGAGGAGACCTAAGCCATGACACGTCCCGCCATCAATCCCGGCAAAGTCGACTGGTCCGGCGAGAACCCGGGCATGTATCTCAAAGAGACCGCCGATGGTCCGTTCGTCACGCTCATCAGCTTCTTTCGTGTGGTGCTCTCACCCCACGGCAAGGGGCACGCCGCCTTCGTGCTGCAGGACCCGCGGGGCAACGGCAAGGACCCGAAAAGGCCCAACCTGTGCTTGACCGACAACGAGCCTCTGGCCGGCTATCTGCGCGATAACTTCGTGGCCTACTTCGGCGCGTTCAAGGGCTCGCCAGCGCTGTCCAGCATCCGCATGGAACCGGCGTGGGACTTCATGGCAACGGGGGATGGCAGCACCACTCACACGGAGTGGTTCCGCAGCGCCGTTGGCCAGGTGAGCCTCACCTGGGAAGACTTGGGCGCGCCCTTCATCGTGGAGATGCCGAAGGAGAAATCGGCGACCGGCAAGCACGAGATGTTTTCGCTGTTCGCCGACTGCCCCAGTGTGCGGGTGAGCATCAACGGCAAGGGCGTAGCGGGCAAGCCGTTCCCGCGCGAGTTTGCCGGCAAGAAGGACAGCAGCACCGCATTCCTGGCTTTCTCGGAGACCTGGGTCACGGTTTGACGCAGCGTCGCTCAGGGCGGGGCACCGGGAGGCGTCGCTACGTTCATGGAGGGACGCCGGGAGGCGTCCCTCCGACCGCCTTGCCCGTCGCCTGGTCCTCGATCCAGACCCAGAACCGGTTGCTGCCGTTCACCTGTTCGCGGGCGCGCACCTGGTAGGTGTGGCCCGCCTGCGCGCGGAACTCGACTCTGGCTTCGGCGATGGAGTCGCAATGACTGAAGCTTTCCTTGCACAGGTAGACATAGAACAGAGCTGTCTGTGCCCCGGCGTCCAGTTCCATCTCGGAGCGCAGCCGCCAACTCGGCTCGACGCCATTGACCGACGCGATCTCGACGTACCCGCCGCGATAGACCTTGCCCCACTGCCCGGCCCTGACCACCGCGGTCTTGTCGGTGGGCTTCAGCTCGCCAGGTTGAAAATTGGCGCAACCGGCCAGCAGCACCAACGCCACCGCGGCCCTGCCGAACTGGACTAGATCGCCGACTGTCATCGCCATTCTCGATTCTTAAGGCACGCTCGCGTATCAGCGCCCAGGCAACGCCGGCGCAGTCTGCCGGAAAACCCCCTGGGCCACATACCCGAACACGGCGAATCCCGCCAGCACGAATACCAGTATCGGGCCAAACGGCTGGTCGGTAACGAACGCGAGCACGAACGCGGCAGCGTAGGCCAGCAGGCTGATTCCGGTCGCCACCCACAGCGCGCCGCGCCAGCTCGGCCCGATCCGGTAGGCGATCATCGACGGCACGAAGACCAGACCGAATGCGCCCATCACGCCGATGGATGCGGTTGCCAGCGCCAGCCCCGCTGCGATGAGCAGATCGAAGATCAAGTGGAACCTCCGCGCCGACAGGCCGCTGGCTCGAAAGAAATCGGGGAACATCCGCTCCAGCAGAAGCTTGCGCGACAGCCACGGCATCACCGCAGCGACCACGAGCAGGAAAGCGGCGCCGAAAGCAACGTGCGTCACGCCCGT
Source organism: Gammaproteobacteria bacterium (assembly GCA_041487115.1). Taxonomy (GTDB): domain Bacteria; phylum Pseudomonadota; class Gammaproteobacteria; order Burkholderiales; family SHXO01; genus SHXO01. Next base: position 4,858 of record JBGPMS010000064.1, on the reverse strand, counting down.
GAAATACAGTTGCCCGTCGAACAAGGCGTGACCCAGGTGTTCGGCGATGGGGACGTTCGCCAGCATGAGAATCGCCGCTGCCCAACCGCTGATCATCAGCAGAGCATAGCCGTTGTTCCCGGTTTTCGCGATCCAGCCCTTGCATGCGGCAGCGGTGCAGGCGCAGGCCAACGCCCCGGCCTGCGGGGGCAATCCCAGTATCGCACTGCCCAAAGAGCCTGCCGCCGCCACCTGGGCCAGAGCAAGTGCTGCGAGCCACTCTTCTCTCAGGCGCAGGTACATCCCCAGGATCGGCAAGAGCGCCGCGAAGATTACGCCCGTAACGAGCGGCCATCGGAACATCGGGTCCAGTATGTCGGAGAGATTCATGAGCCCAGGCTGAGCGTTCGCGTGCTGATCCCATCCAGGAACGCGTAGTCGTGGCTGATCACGAGTATCGCGTGAGTCGGTTGCATGGCCGCGATCTCTTGCCGAAGGTGCGCGACGCCCGGTGGATCGACGTTGTTGGTCGGCTCGTCGAGCAGCACCACGTCGACCGGCGCCTTGAGACAAGCCCATACCTGCATGAACTGAAGCTGCCCTCCGCTCAGGCGATCCAGCCGCTTTCCGACGAGCGGCCCGATCCATTCCGGCAACCCGCGCGCGTCGGCACCTGTGAGAGCCAGCAGCTCGCGGCCTGAGAGCGGCACGCTATTCAGCGGCAGCGCCGCCTGCTGCTGGTGCGAAATGCGGACGCCGGGCTGCCGGCGCACGGTGCCTGAAAACGTACGAGCACCTCCGGCCAGTGCGTTCAGCAGAGTGGACTTGCCCGAGCCGTTGGGGCCGCGCACGGTGATGATCTCGCCGCGACGCACGGAGAAACTGACCGGGCCCACCACTGGACGCTCGTATCCCGCCGACAACTCCGTCACGACCAGAAGCGCATTGTCATCCATCGATCGTTCCGTCACTCACACCAAAAAATACTGGATTACGTACGAGCTTCAGCCTGAGCTAGGTTACGCCGAGCGGTCGCAACCACCCCGGCGCTTCGCGCCACCCCTCCTTGAAAAGGAGGGGAGAAAAGATTTTCCTCCCCTCCTGCTAGAGGAGGGGTGCCTGCGCAGCAGGCGGGGTGGTGGGAGTCCAACCACGGCTGAGCTTCAGAGCGGTGATGCCGCTACGATTTCAAGCCAGCCAGAAGCGACTTGATGGCGTCGTCGTACAGGGAGAACAGGTCCTTGGCGTGACCAGAGCTGCCCACCGTGAGCGGTATGGTGACCACCGGGACTTTGATCCGCTCGCTCAGCCATTCCGAGGGCTTGGGGTCGCGGTTCGACGTTGGCACGATCATCTTCGCCGGATGCACCTTCTGGTTCTCCACCAGTTCGAGCAGATGCCCGGAGGTCGGCTCCACTCCTGGCTTGGGCTCCAGCGAGCCCACCACCGGCATGCCGAGCCAGTTGAACAGGTAGCTCACCTCCTTGTGGTTCTCGATCACGGCCACACCCTTGAGCGGCGCGGCTTGCCTCTCCCACTGCTTGATCGCGGCACTCATGCGCTGGTTGAAGGCCTTGTAGCGCGCCTCGTAATCCGCTGCGCCCGCCGGGTCGATCTGGATCAGCCGCTTCTTCAACTCCTCGCCGACCAGGAGCATGTTGCGGGGGTCGTAGTGGATGTGCGGGTTCCCCATCGGATGCACATCCCCTTGCGAGCGGTCCAATATCCCGGGCACCTCGATCAACGGCACGTACTTGGACGCATCGAGGTTGCCGGGCTTCCCGACCAGGATCTTGTCGTTGCCCGACTGCTGCAGGATGACGGGAAGGTAACCGACTTCCAGCTCGGCACCGGAATAGACGACGAGGTCGGCGTTGCGGGCATGCGCGATCAGGCTCGGACGAGCCTGCACCACGTGGGGATTCTGCATGGCAGTAGTGGCCGAGAATACGGTAGCGCGGTTGCCCGCGATCTCGTTGACCAGCGCACCCCATTCGGGCTCGCAGACGAATACATTCAACGCGGCCGACGCCGTCGAGCTGAGCGTCGCGAGCAACACCCACGACAGCAACCAACTGAGCATTTTGTTCATCTGGGTTTCCTTTACGTCTGTGAGAAGAGCTCGGGCCTCAGAACTTATGGGCGCCGTGCGTCCCCAGGCTGTAGATGTACTGCACGAAGATCTGATGGTCCGTCAGACCGAGTTGCGACTTATCCTCGTTGTACTGCAGGCGGATGCGGCTGAACTCCGAGGGGTTCCAGTCGATCATCGCGGAGTAACGCTTGGGCGTAAAATCCGGCGGAATCAGCGATGCGGCATTCACGCCGCCGTCGAAGCTGCCCCTCTGGAGCTGGTCGTAGCGCAGGCCGACGCGCCAGTAGGGATGGAACTGGTATGCACCCTGGACATACCACCCCGCCTGGCGTTGGCTGAATGGGCCGGTACCGCCGGGGCCGGTGAGGTCGCCGTCGCGGTGGATTTGGAACCACTCCGCCACGAACTTGAAGTTGCGGTACTGATAGTTCCCGTCCGGCGCCCATTTCCACACGAAGTCGGCGCCGTACAGTCGGATGTCGCCGTTCGTGAAGCTGGTCGTCGTAGGATCGAAGTCCGCGAGCGGAAAGACGTTGGTGCCAGTCGATGTGCGCAGAGTCGACACGCCGACGCGGTAGGCGTTGCTGTCACCCACATCCCCACCCACGTGGAGAAAGGCACTTCCCGCACCGACGCCATTCTTGTTGAGGTCATTGGCGACCAGCCCGCCCCCTTGGAAAGTGCCCGCGAGGTTGCGGCCCCTGCCCAGAGCTCCGCCTACTTCGACGAAGACGGGCAATGGAGCGACCCAGGTCAGCTGAAGGCCGTCGTCGCCGTAGTTGTCGCCCAGGAAAGCGTGCTGGACGAGGGAGGTATCGACGAAGTCCCAGGCATGCGCGTGAATGGAATTTTGATACCCGATCGCGGAGAAGAACCGTCCGCCCTTCAACGTAAGCCCGGATCCGAGTGCCAGCGTCTGGAAATAAGCCTCTTCTATCGAAGTCGTGTCGTCACCGTGCAGAGAAAAGTTGAGTGCTCCCATGAACACATGATCGACGTTGGCTGTCACGAACAGCTCCGACTCGCCCAGCGAGAAGCCGCGATCGCCCGGGCTCGTAGCTCCGGGAGGCTGGAACCCGGTGATGGCGTACTTGGTGGGATCCTGCTTGAAGTTCCCGTAGGTGCCGTCCAAGATCAGAGAGATCGCCGGATTGAATGCATTCTGCGTTGCTTGTATGGGCGACACCGTCTGGGTGCGCGCCGACTCCGCAGTCGCTGCCGCCTTGTCGGCGCTGGCTTCTGCCTTGCCGGCGCTGCTCTGTGCCGACGCCGCTGTTTCTTCGGCACCTTTCAAACGCTTCTCCAGCGCCTGGATGCGACTCTCGTAGGCGCCCTTCAAGTCTTGTATCTGCTGGCGGATCTCGTCGAGATCCGATTTGGCCTGCGCTCGCGCGGCCGCCGGCAGGCCGAAGGCGAAGATGATGGCGAGCGCCGTTATTGTGCGTCCCCGTGGGGGCGCGTTCCGTCTCAACATGGGAGGTCTCCTCTGGATCGTTTGCACATGACCGCGCCGCCACACGATCGGCAGGCACGGTCGACACATAGCGATTCAGAGAAGCGTGGGTGGCGCCCTCGACAGGAAGCGGCGTGGTGCGGTGAGATAGACGATCTGCGGCCGACCAGCTACGGTGCAAGCGGCGGCTGGACCTGACAGCAGAATTGTCGGATTGCCGACCAGTCCGTTGCCGAGCTGAGCTGACAACGCGCACTGCCCGCAGATTTTGGTGTGCGGCAGTGGCTTGTCTTGACCAGCGGGCGATCGATGGTCGGTGTGCGAAAGCGTGTGCGCGTAGGCTGCCTGCTGGGCCACCAGCAGGAACAACACGACCAGAACGTTGGCTATCGCGCGCTTCATCGAAAGCTCAACCCGGCCGTTCTAAAGTCGACCCTCTGCCGGAACCGCCGCGGCTTCTGCCAGCCGGTAGAACAGGCCGCCGGGATCGTTGCGCAGCACCGCGAAGGTGCCGGAGATGGTCACCGGCTCGAGCGAGTACTTGACTGCCGTGTTGGCGAACACTTCGACCATCTCATCCGGACCGGCCGGGACGCAGAACGCACACGACGGCGGTTTGGGGCTCAAGATGAAATGCTTCTGATCGGTGCCCATTTGCAGCGGCGTGATATAGCCGCGCAGCTTCACCGCCCTGCCATCGAGCTTATTGACGCTGGCGCCGAACGAGAGCACGGATTTTCCGTCGCTCTTAGCGAAGCTTACTTTCGCCAGCGAGTACCAGGGCACCACTCCGGATGCTTCCAGCAACGTGCTGGAATGGTCCGCGGGCGCTGGCCTGGATGCCATGATCGATACGGCGACGATGGCGACCACGCCACCGAAGGTCAGGCAGCCCAGGTAGAACCATTCCTGCATCGTCACTTTCTTCGCCGGCTTCGACTTTTTCATTGTCCTGCTCTCCACTCGACCTTGCGCACCGCGCTCTCGCGCGGGCGCGAAAGCATCACATCTTCCCGCCCGAGACGAGCGCGGCGTCCGTGACTCGGTACCACAGTCCGGTCGGATCGTCCTTCAGAACAGACAACTTTCCCGAGATGACGATCGGCTCCATGTTGAAGGTGATGGGCTCCTTGCACAGCACCTCGATCAGCGACTCGGGACCGCCCGGCATGCAGAACGGGCAGCTCGGCACATTGGCCGAGAGCAGAAAGCGCTTGTGCTTCTTGCCCGGTTCGAGCGGCATCATGAAGCCCTGGAACCTGGCCTCCTTGTTCTCGAGCGCGACGATGTCGGTGCTGAACTTCGGCACCAGCTTCTGGTTGATCTTCACT
>JBGPMS010000063.1:0-18042 GCA_041487115.1 Gammaproteobacteria bacterium | reverse complement strand
GTCTTCGCCCGGCATCTGCGTCGGCTCCTCCCCGCTGACCGGGCCGAGCTGCCGCGCGAGGTGCAGCAGAACATCGACATGGAGTCCTACCGCATCCAGCAGACGGGCAACGGCAAGATCGCCCTCGAGCGCAGGCCGGGTGTGCTCGACCCGGTAAGCACCAAGAGCGGGTACGGCGTGGACGCGGAAGAACTGGAGACGCTCTCCCGCATCATCGCGGAGCTCAATGAGCGCTTCGGGCTCAACCTCGGTCCGGAGCACCGCGTGACGCTCGGGCAGATGATGGAGAAGCTCGACGACGACGCTGCACTCGACGCAGCCGCGCGTGTCAACACGCGCGAGAACGTGCGGCTCACCTTTGACCAGAAGGTCGAGCACGTGATCCAGGAGATCGTCGACTCGAACTTCGACCTCTACAAACGCATCACCGACGACCGTGCGTTCGGCGAGGCGATCAAGAACTTCTTGTTCGACCAGTACGTGCGCGGGCACCGTAACGCGGAGGAGCTCATCAAGCGCGGTGAATCGAAGACGTTAGAGTTCAAGTCCACGCTGCGCTGGAACCTTAAGGAGGATCGGCAGGATGACAAGGTTGTGACGCACGCGGTGCTCAAAACGGTCGCGGCATTCCTGAATACAGAAGGTGGAGATCTTCTGATCGGGGTCGCCGATGACGGCTCCATTGTCGGCATCGAGCGCGATGGGCTCCGTAGCGACGACAAGTTCATGCTTCACCTGGCCCAGGCTGTCCGCAACAGCCTTGGAGACCGGGCCGGAACGTGCATCGATCCAAAGACCCAGATCGTGGACGGCAAGACTGTATGCGTTGTCAGCTGCCAACGCAGCCCGGAGCCGGTGTTCCTGAAGTGGAAGGCGGTGGAGTCGGTGCCGGAGGGCGATTTCTTCGTGCGGAGCGGACCGGGGACCGTGAAGCTGCTGCCTGATAGCGCGAAGGAGTATATCCGTACCCGCTTCCCCGGTTTCGCGGGACGGGCCGACGCGGAGCCCATGGTCTAACGGGTGAACGAAGATCCGACCTTGGCAGTCGCCATGATCGTGATATTAATGAAGGACGTTATCGTTCACTACGCGGCCCGTCAGGGGCCGGTTTTCGAGGAGGCTCCGGCGATGACAAAGAACCCCTCGAATCACGGTAGCGACTGGACACCCGGCGACATGAAGCAGCTCCGCCAGCTCGCCAGGGAGAACACGCCGACGCGTGTGATCGGGCTGAAGATGGGCCGCACCCCGGCCGCCGTGCAGAAGAAGGCAAGTTCTGAAGGTGTCTCGCCGAAGCCTACCAATCAGTCGCCCTACAGCCGTTCGGTGCACGCCTTGCGACCGCAGGTCCGGATGATGCTACCCTTACCAGCGCATTCGGAAGCCCTCATGTCACTCATCGATCTACTACCGAGCGATGCGCACCTCATCACACTGTCTGAGGGCGAGGTGATTTTCGCTCAGGGGGATCGGGGTGAGCTCATGTACGTCGTCGTCAAAGGCGAGGCCCAGATCCTGATCGAGGGCAAGGTCGTCGAAACTGTCGGACCGGGCGGCATTCTGGGCGAGATGGCGCTGATCGATGCCGAGCCGCGCAGCGCCACGGCCCTCACCAAGACCCGGTGCGTCCTGATTCCGATCGACGAGAAGGTCTTCACCGGCCTGGTCACACGCCAGCCCGAGTTTGCTCTGCAGGTCATGCGCGTCCTGGCGTACCGACTCCGCATGATGGATGTACAGCGCTGACCGGCATGTCTGGCCCGGCGTTCAGCCCTTGAGCGCAGCCAGCAACGAGCTCACTTCGCGCGCAGCTTCTTCGAGAATGACCCGGGCGGTCTCTTCCGATTGCGCGCTCGCGGCGGCTGGTGCCGGCCAGGACTTGGAGCAGCGATTGGCCACGCTCAATAGCTCCGACAGGCTGCCAGGGGGGAGCAGCGAAGGGGCTAGCTCGTGCTCGTCGCAGGCGCGCGAGATGGCCTCGGGCAGATCGAGACTCTGCAGGAGCGCAGAGCCGATTCCCGGGTGCCAGTCGTGGACGAGATCGCGCAACTCATTCGGTTGCGCGACCAGTTCCGGGAACCGGGTGGCCCGCCACATGAGGTAGAAGTGGCCCAGGTCATGTACCAGGCCAGCGAAGAGTGCTTCATCGGGGCTTGCCACCCCCCGCTGGCGGGCAAGGACGTGGGCCAGCGCGGCCACTTCGAGGCTGTGTTCCCACAGCTGCCGCGCCTGCTCCTTGAAAGGTTCCAGTTCCTTGGCGTGCGCGATCTGGTCCATTGCCAGCGAGACGGCGAGGCTGCGCACCGAGTTCTGTCCCACCATCATCACAGCGTTCTTGAGATCGCTCACCTCCCTGCCGCTCGGGTTGAGGGCAACGCTGTTGGCTAGCGCCACGACGCGCGCGCTCAGCAACGGCTCGCTGCCTACCACCTGGGCCAGCTGAGCGTTGGACAGCTCCTTCTTGCCCAGGGCCATGCGCACACCGAGAGAGGCGTCGATGAAGGTCGGGAACTTGAGGTCTTTGTGCGACAGGTCCTGCGCGATATCCTTCAGAAAGCGATAGGCGAAGCCCTTGGTCTCGGTCGGTTTGGGCATGGTTGCGGCGCGGGCGGACGCGCGGGCGACGGCGGGAGACGATATCTAACACATCGGCAGTTTAGTCCTCGGGTTTAGATCTATCGGACGCCGTCGGCGCTGCCTCCTTGGCCGCCGCATCTTCCTCCCGTATCCTTGCGTGTTGACGGTGGCCGGCTGACGGCTCGGCCTGGTCCACTCACCCGGAGCACGCATGGACACGGTTGCAACGTACCCGACTACATTCAAACTGCTGATCGATGGCAAGTGGATCGATGCTGCCGGCGGCGGAACCATCCCAGTCGTATCGCCCAGTAGCGGCCAGCCGTTCGCGAGCATCGCGCGCGGTCAGGCCGAGGACATCGACCAGGCCGTAAAGGCGGCGCGCAAGACCCTGGATGGTACCTGGGGTAAGCTGACCGCCGCCGAGCGCGGGCGGATCATGCTGAAAATGTCCGCGATCATCCTGGAGCGCGCCGAGCAGCTTGCGCAGCTCGAAGCGCGCGACAACGGCAAGCCGTTGACGCAGGCGCGCGCCGACATGCAGGTGACCGCCCGCTATTTCGAGTACTACGGCGGTGCCGTCAGGCGGTTACTTCGTCAAGCCTGCGCTATTCGGTCCCGTGCCACGTGACCATCAGCTCGCTTGCGATGAGGTGTTCGGACCGGTGCTGTCAGCCTTCGGGTTCAAGGACGAAGCCGATGCGGTGCGGCTGGCCAACGCTACAGACTATGGGCTGGTTGGTGCGGTGTGGACCACCGACGGGGCACGCCAGCAGCGCGTGAGCAAGCGCCTGCGCTGCGGCCAGGTCTTCATCAACTGCTACGGCGCGGGAGGCGGCGTGGAGCTGCCCTTCGGCGGCATGAAGAAGAGCGGACACGGGCGGGAAAAAGGGTTCATCGCGCTGGAGCACATGAGCACGACCAAGACGGTCGTCAACTATCATGGATAAATGCAGGGGATAGGCGATAGCATCCCGCGCTGCGCCGGCCAGGAAAAAGCCCGGGATCATCGCTGATTCCCGGGCTTTTGCTTTGCAGCGTGGGTGTGCCGCTCACGCGGGCGAAGGCCTGCGTGGAGCATCCTGCGGCTTCTTCGCCGCCAGCAGTTGCTCATTGATCATCTCGCGCGCCGCGTTCGCCACCGCGATCCGGAACGATTCCGGCACGCGCACGAAGGCTGGGTCGTGCATCACGAGCTGCCACACCTCGTTGGCGGTCATGCCGCGCCCAAGCAACTCGCGAGCAAACGCCCTCTGCGGCGGGTTCGCCACAGCCTGCTTCATGCGACTCGCCAGCGCCTGCCTTTGTCTTTCGTCCATCGGTTTCATATCGCTACCCTCCTTGACTCCGCACCCGAAGTCCCGCTCCGGCCGCGCCTTCCAATCCCCTTCTTCCAACAGATAGCGCCTGGACAGGGCCAGGAAGCTCTCGATCGCCTGTTGCATCTTCGTGGTCCCCGACAAAAAAGTTCGTCTACCGGGCGCAAACGCGCACGGACCGCTCCCGGGGCGGTCCGGACCGACTCTCGATGCCAAATGAGGATTGCCGGTGGACCGCCCCGCCACACCTGGCGGGGATCAACCGGCAGGTGGGCTAGCTGGCTGCTGCTACGTGTACTTTGCGCACACGCATCGCAGGCAGCGGTGCCTGGAGCGAACAGGCAACAGCACCGCCACCGGTTGCCGTGTGGCGGCGTCCAGCGGTACAAATAGCGGTTGTCGTGTGCCAATGAGACATGACGGCTCCAAGCAGAGTAAGTGAGTATATGGGCGATCCGATCGAAGTCAAGCTTACGTCGTGTGCCGGCGGGCACGGCAGCCTGGTTGCCTTATAATTCAGCGTTAGCGTGACGGCGGTTTGGCCGTCATGGACGGCGCGCCGGTAGCCAGGCCGCCGCTGCGGCGAAACCGGGTCCCTTCGGGACCGCTTGTTCGAGGTCATCTGCCGGATGCAGTTGTTCGCCTTTGGCGTCAACCATCAGACTGCGCCGCTGACCGTGCGCGAACGCATCGCGTTCAACACGGAAGGGCTGCCGGCGGCATTGCGCGACCTGGTGGATCGCGAGCCGGTGCGCGAAGCGGCCATTATTTCCACCTGCAATCGCACCGAGGTGTACTGCAGTACGCCGGAGCCCTCAACCGCCATCCGCTGGCTGGCGAGCTATCACAAGCTGAAGGAGTCGCTGCTCGAGCCCTGTATTTATACGCTGCCCCGCGAGCGGGCGGTGAAGCATGCGTTCAGAGTGGCGAGCGGCCTGGACTCGATGGTCCTGGGGGAGCCCCAGATCCTGGGTCAGATGAAGCAGGCGGTGCGCTCGGCGGAAGCGGCGGGCACGATGGGCCTGGTGCTGCACAAGCTGTTTCAGCAGACTTTCTCGGTGGCCAAGCTGGTGCGCAGCCAGACCGAGATCGGGGAGGCATCGGTCTCCATGGCGGCGGCCGCGGTGAGACTGGCCGAACGCATCTATCCCAGCATCTCGCAGCAGAAGGTGCTGCTGATCGGAGCCGGCGAGATGATCGAGCTGTGCGCAGCCCATTTCGCTGCGCAACAACCGCGCGCCATGACGTTCACCAACCGCACGCTCGAGCGCGCGCAGGAGTTGGCGCGCCGCTTCGCGGGCGGTTTCCAGTCGCTGACCGACCTGCCCGATTTCATCGCTCACTACGATATCGTCGTCACCTGTACCGCAAGCCAGCTCCCCATCATCGGCAAGGGCCTGGTCGAGCGGGCGCTGAAGGCGCGCCGGCATAGGCCGGTGCTGATGATCGATCTGGCGGTCCCACGCGACGTGGAGACCGAGGTGGGCGAGTTGGACGACGTCTTCCTGTACAGCGTGGACGACCTGGGCAAGATCGTGCAGGAGGGCCGCGACCTGCGTGAGGGCGCAGTGAGCAAGGCCGAGGCGATCATCGACGCCGGGGTCGACCACTTCATGCATTGGCTGGGCACGCGCGAGGCGGTTCCGACGATCCGGGCCCTGCGCGACCAGGCCGAACGCAGCCGGCGCCACGAAGTGGAGCGCGCGCTGCGGCGTCTCAACCAGGGCGAATCGGCCGAGCAGGTGCTCGAGCAGTTGAGCCGCAGCCTGACCAACAAGCTCCTCCATCCTCCCACTCACGCCCTGCATCACGCCCCGGAAGCCGACCGCGAGCAGCTGGTCAAGCTTCTGGAGCGGATGTACCTGATCCGCGGCCGCGAATGAAGTCGAGCATCGCCGCCAAGCTGGCGCTGCTTTCCGCCAGACTGGAGGAGCTGAACCATCTGTTGTCCGCTGAGGACGTGACGGCGGACCTCGACAATTACCGCAAGCTCACGCGCGAGCACGCCGAGATCGGGCCGGTCGTGGAGCTGTTCAAAGCCTACCGCGGCGCCGACCATGCCGTGCAGTCGGCGCAATCCATGGTTTCGGATCCGGAGATGAAGGAGCTGGCCGAGGCGGAGATCCGGGAGGGCAAGCAAAAGCTGGTCAACATCGAGGCCGAGCTGCAGCGCCGCCTGCTGCCGCGCGATCCCAACGACGACCGCAGCATTTTTCTCGAAGTTCGCGCGGGCACCGGCGGCGACGAATCTGCCCTCTTCGCCGGCGACCTGATCCGCATGTACTCTCGCTACGCCGAGCGCCACGGCTGGCGCGTGGAGGTGGTGTCCCACAGCCAGGGCGAAGTGGGCGGTTACAAGGAAATAATCGCCAAGATCATCGGCCAGGGCGCCTACTCGCGGCTCAAGTTCGAATCCGGCGGCCATCGGGTGCAGCGCGTGCCGGCGACGGAGACGCAGGGACGCATCCACACGAGCGCCTGCACCGTGGCCGTGATGCCCGAGGCGGACGAAATCGGCGAGGTGGTGATCAATCCCGCCGAGATCCGCATCGACACCTTCCGGGCCTCCGGCGCGGGCGGTCAGCACATCAACAAGACCGACTCCGCCGTTCGCATTACCCATCTTCCGACCGGAATCGTGGTGGAATGCCAGGACGACCGCTCGCAGCACAAGAACAAGGCGCAGGCGCTGTCCGTGTTGGCCGCACGCATCAAGGACAAGCAGCTGCGCGAGCGCCAGGTCAAGGAAGCGGCTACCAGAAAGTCGCTGATCGGCAGCGGCGACCGTTCCGAGCGCATCCGCACCTACAACTTCCCCCAGGGGCGCGTGACCGATCATCGCATCAATCTGACGCTCTACAAGATCGAGCAGATCATGGACGGCGATATGGACGATCTGATCAACGCGCTGAGCGCCGAGCACCAGACCGAGCAGCTCGCGGCGCTGGCCGAGGAGACGTGAGGCGCGCCGTGCCCTCCAGCAACGGGGTGGCGAGGGAGTCATTTGCAGCGAAGCCCTCCATCGGCGAGTTGCTGCGGCTCGACGGTGCTGCGCTGGCGCAGACACTCGGCCTCTCGGTTTCGGATGCCAGACGCGAAATCCAGATCCTGCTCTGCCGGGCACTCGATGTCGGACCGGGCTGGCTGCTCGCCCATCCCGAGTCACCGCTCGACGGGGCGGCGAAGGAGCGCTACGCCGGGATGCTGATCCGCAGACTGGCGCAGGAGCCGGTGGCCTACATTCTGGGCGAGCGAGAGTTCTACGGACTCGCCTTCGAGGTTACACCCGACGTACTGATCCCGCGTCCGGAGACCGAGCTGCTGGTCGAACTGGTTTTGGCGCGCGTTCCTGAGACAGCTCCGTGGAGGATTCTGGATCTGGGAACGGGCAGTGGCTGCATTGCAGTTACGCTGGGCAAATTGCTGCCGCACGCCCGGGTCGTGGCAACCGACCTGTCCCAGTCGGCACTGGCGGTGACCGCACGCAACGCGCAGCGTCATCGCGTCACCAATCTTGATCTGCGGGCTGGCAGCTGGTTCGCACCGGTCGCGACACAGCGCTTCGACCTCATCGTCTCCAACCCACCCTACGTCGCAGAAGACGATCCGCATCTGCGGGAGGGCGATCTGCGCTTCGAGCCGCAATCGGCCCTGGTCTCGGAAGGGGGCGGGCTCACAGCTTTGAGCGAGATCATTGCCGAAGCACCGCGCCATCTGCTCCGAGGGGGATGGCTGGTAGTCGAACATGGCTACGACCAGGCCGCGGCAGTGACCCAGTTTCTGTCGGCCACTGGGTTCGACGAGCTCATTTCCCGTAATGATATTGCGGGTATACCGCGTGCCGCTGGCGGCCGCCGGCCTTGAAGCAAGCCCTTGAAACCGCTAACATGGCAGCCACATGAAAGGGGTATCCGAGGCGGGATACCCTTGAAGTTTTTGGCCGTTCAAGTGTCGCCTCGAGCTTATCGAGGTCGGGGCGCGAGATGAGGTGAAGACATGGATACGCAGGAACGCATTCGCAAGCAAGTCAGTGAGAACAAGGTGGTGCTGTACATGAAGGGCACGCCGGAGGCGCCGCAGTGTGGTTTCTCCGCAGCCGCGGTGCAGATGCTCGAAGCGTGTGGAGTAGAGGAGGTGGCAACGGTGAACGTGCTGGCCGACGCCGACATTCGTCAGGGCATCAAGGAGTTCTCCAACTGGCCGACGATTCCGCAGCTGTATGTGGGGGGCGAGTTCATCGGCGGCACCGACATCATGCGCGAGATGTATCAGAGCGGCGAGCTGAAGAAGATCTTCGACAAGTAATACCCGGTTCTGCCGCTATACCGGAGGGCTGGCGATCGCCAGCCCTCTTGCTTTAAGGGGTCGCGGCAGGAGAAAAAAAGGCCTGCCGGGGGCAGGCCAAACGCTCAGGGAGTGAGGTGAATCAAGCAGGGGTGCGTGCGTTGGAGATGGCTCGGTTACTTGTTGACCGGCGTGCAGCGGATCTGGTCGTTCTTGAGGACGCAGCGCGAGTCGCCCACTTTGAATTGAGCCACGGCCTTGCCTTCTTCCATCGCGATCTGGATCGGGGTCTCTTCGGCGTAGACGGCGGCGGAGCCTGCCAGCAGGGCGGCGATCAGCAGTTTGCTCAGGGTCTTGGTCGTCATGGTCCGGTCCTCCGTACGGCGTTTTCGATGCGTTCACTGTACGGGGGAGGGCCCCTGCGGCTCGATGATGGATTACCGGCAGGGGTGTGCGAAATTCACGGCGGTCGAGGTTCCAGGCGTTCACGCCTCACCGGCGTCTTTGCCAGTGCGCGGGTTGACGTGAGCTCGTTGCCATTGCAGCATGCCTTCTCCGCTTGGCACGCGCTGTCGGCAGCGCACCGCTGGCCGGGCACCAGGAGACGATGGAGGGGGTGAATGCTTTCGGGTCGCGGCGACCGCTTCGGTGAGCTGAGGGAGGCCGTGCATGCGCTGTGCACGACGTTTCCGCCCGAGTATTGGCGCGAGCTCGACGAGCAGCGCGCTTACCCCGAGGCCTTCGTCAAGGCGCTGACCGACGCTGGCTGGCTGTCGGCCTTGATTCCGGAGGAGTACGGCGGCTCTGGGCTCGGCATCACCGAGGCTTCGGTGATCCTCGAGGAAGTCAATCGCTCGGGCGGGAACTCGGGTGCGTGCCACGCCCAGATGTACATCATGGGTACGCTCCTTCGCCATGGCTCGCCGGAGCAGAAGCGGCGCTATCTGCCAGGCATCGCTGCAGGCGCGCTGCGGCTGCAGTCTTTCGCCGTCACGGAGCCCACCACCGGTTCCGACACCACCCGGCTCAAGACCATCGCGGTGCGCAAAGGCGACCGCTACCTGGTCAACGGCCAGAAGGTCTGGACCTCGCGCGTGCAGCATTCCGACCTGATGCTCCTGCTGGCACGCACCACCCCGCTGCCCGAGGTGAAGAAGAAGTCCGACGGGTTATCGGTGTTTCTCGTCGACCTCCACGCCTCGCTCGGCAAGGGCATCTCGGTGCGGCCGATCCGCAACATGCCCAACCACGAAACCAACGAGGTGTTCTTCGACAACCTCGAGGTCCCGGCGGACAACTTGATTGGCGAGGAAGGCAAGGGCTTTCGCTATATCCTGGACGGCATGAACGCCGAGCGCATTCTCATCGCCGCCGAATGCGTCGGCGATGGCTACTGGTTTCTGGAGAAGGCTCGAGATTACGCGCGCGATCGCGTGGTGTTCGATCGCCCCATCGGACAGAACCAGGGCGTGCAATTCCCCATTGCGCGCGCCTTCGTCAATGTGCAGGCGGCCAACCTGATGCGGTTCAAAGCCGCCGAGCTGTTCGATCAGGGCGAGAGCTGCGGCGCGCAGGCCAATATGGCCAAGCTCCTGGCTGCGGATGCCTCCTGGGAGGCGGCCAACGCGTGCCTGCAGACCCACGGCGGCTTCGGCTTCGCGGCCGAGTACGACGTGGAGCGGAAGTTCCGCGAGACCCGGCTGTACCAGGTGGCGCCGATATCGACCAACCTCATCCTTACCTATATCGCCGAGCACGTTCTCGGTTTGCCGCGCTCTTACTAAACCTTGTCCGCCGCATTGCAGCGGGCGAATCCAAACCCGACTTTACCGCGTAAATGACTGGAACAGGGTGTGATTGCCTGTTAGAGTTGGCTTAATCGCTCGGACGTCTGGGATATCGATTCCAATATGGCATAGATCCTATGCGTTGGCGGAGTCTTATATTGCGACGCAGCAAGGCCTATATTGCCAACGTGCGTTGAGCGCCTGGAACCGTAGGCGAATCAGTTAGGCCCGCCACGGCGACCGGAGCCCTCTCGACTGGAGGGCCGCAAGCAATTCCTATTGAACCGCTTTAGAAGGAAATCATCATGAACAAGCTCGCTATGATCGCTGTTGCAACCGCGTTGTCCGCCTCTGCTGGCGGGGTGTTTGCTGCTCAGCCCTTTGGTCGTGACAGCGTGTACGTCCAACCCGGGCAGGTCGTGACCAGCACGGCCCCCAAGGTCGAGATCGCGCGTTTGGGGCGCGACAGTGTGTATGTGACCAAGGACACGGCGTTGTCCAAGCCCGCCAGCGTCAAGGTCGGCGCGATGGTGACCAGGCCCGGCCGCGCTTAACCAGCCAGAGCTTCAGTCGTACAGTGGCCGCGGGGCGTCAGTGCCCCGCGGCCTCTTTGTTTTCCTGGATCGGGTCTTTAGGTCGTTGTCGTTAGCGTCGAGCTACAATCTGCCGGGCGGAGGGGACGCCAATGACAACGTCGACCGTCAACGATCGCCGCGAGTTTTTGCAGCGCGCCGCTGGCGCCTCGGGTGCGCTGCTGCTGGGGTTTTGCCTGCCGAATGCGCTCCGCGCCAGGGATGACGAGGGCGCTGCGGCTCCTGCCTTCCCCAACGCCTTCATTCGGATCGACAAGGACAACGTGGTCACCGTGATAGTCGGCCGCTCGGAGATGGGCCAGGGTGTGCTCACGTCGCTGCCACAGATCGTGGCAGAGGAACTGGACGCCGACTGGAGCAAGGTGCGCTGGGAGCAATCGCCCGCGCATCCCGATTACAACCGGCCCGGGACGTCGATCATGATCACTGGCGGCTCTACGTCCGTGCGCTCGAGCTGGGAAACCTTGCGCAAGGCGGGTGCGACCGCCCGTGCCATGCTGGTGGCGGCCGCGGCCGACACGTGGAAGGTGGACGCCGCGACCCTGCGCACCGAAAACAGCATGGTCATCGGACCCGGGAAGAGGAAGCTGAGCTATGGCGAATTAGCCGAGAAGGCCGCTGGCATGCCCCTGCCGAAGGAGGTGCCGCTGCAGAATCCCAAGGACTTCAAGATCGTCGGCAAGTCGGTCAAGCGCCTGGACACCCCGCTGAAAGTCGACGGATCGGCCGTCTTCGGCATCGACGTGAGCCTGCCGGGGATGCTCACCGCAGTGGTTATCAAGGCGCCCGCGCTCGGTTCGCCGGTCACCCGGTTCAACAATCCCTCCAAGGCGAAGGCAGCACCTGGCGTGACGGCTGTGGTGCCAATCTCGGGCGGAATTGCCGTTGTGGCCGACACCTATTGGCATGCGCGCAAGGCGTCCGAGATGCTGGAGATCGAATGGGGCCAAGGCACGCTGGTCGGCCGCTCGTCCGATGACCTCAGGGCTACGCTGGAGCAGGCAGCCAAGCTTGAGGGCATCCCCGCCCGCAAAGAAGGCGATGTGGGCGCAGTCAAGCCGGCTCGAATGATCAGCGCAACGTACCACTTGCCTTATCTTGCCCACGCCTGCATGGAACCGATGAATTGCACGGCCTGGGTCAAGCAAGACGAGGTGGAAGTATGGGTGGGCACGCAGGCGCAGACCGCTGTGCAGGAGAGCGCTGCTGCGATCGCGGATATGAAACCGGAGCAGGTGAAGGTGCATACGATGTTCCTGGGCGGCGGCTTCGGACGCCGCGCAGCCCAGGACTTCGTCGAGGCCGCGGTGGAGGCCTCCAAGGCCGTCGGCGCGCCGGTAAAGGTGATCTACTCCCGCGAGGAGGACATGCGTGCGTCCTACTATCGCCCGATCTCCTATACCGAGGTGAGCGGCGGCGTGGACGCAGCGGGCAATCCCGTGGTGCTGCGCGCCAAGATCGTGGTGCCCTCGCTCGCGGAAGCGACCGGGTTCAAGCGACTGATCCGGCCGGACGGTGTAGACCGGGTGGCAGTCGAGGGGCTGGCCGACATCGCCTATGAGATTCCCAACCTGCAGATCGACTGGATCAAGCACGACTTCGGCGTGCCGATCTGGTTCTGGCGCTCGGTTGGAGCGACGCACAATACCTTCGTGGCCGAGACCTTCATCGATGAGATGGCGGCCCTGGCGGGCAAGGATCCCTACGAGTTCCGGCGCGGACTGCTGGAGAAGCAGCCTCGGCTGCGCGGCGTGCTGGATCTGGCGGCCGAGAAAGCCGGCTGGGGCAAGCCGTTGCCCAAGGGGTTCGGGCGCGGCATCGCGTGCGTCGAAGTCCTCGGCGCCTGGACCGCGCAGGTCGTGGAGGCCTCGTTGCAGGAAGGAAAGCCCCGCGTACACCGTGTGGTATGCGCCGCCGACTGCGGCCGTGCGATCAATCCCGACCAGGTGAAAGCGCAGATGGAAAGCAGCATCATCTACGCGTTGACCGCTGCGCTGCATTCTCAGATCACATTCAAGGACGGCAAGGTCGAGCAGGGCAACTTCAACGACTACCCGGTGATGCGCATCAGTGCGGCGCCGAAGATCGAGGTGCACCTGGTAGCGAGCGAGGAGAATCCGGGAGGCGTCGGCGAGCCAGGCACGCCGCCTACCGCACCGGCGCTGGCCAATGCGCTGTTCCAAGCGACGGGCAAACGCATTCACTCACTGCCGCTCAGCCTGCACTTCGGTGCGTGACAGCCTGGGGCAACACTCGACGCGATCGCCAATGCGAACCAACAGGCGGGTAAGCGACAGCTGGGCCCCCCGCCTTGTCAGCGGGCAATTCTCGCTTCGGCACAGGGCCGCAGCGGCCGATCGCTGATATCGAGACGCTGCGTACCGAAACTCGGATGCCTGCGCCAGACCTTGCATTGCGGGGTTCGGGCCGGTGTTGCCGGGCTGGCGGGGCTTCTGATTTCTGCGGGAAGCCTTTAG
Organism: Gammaproteobacteria bacterium; assembly: GCA_041487115.1. Lineage (GTDB taxonomy): Bacteria > Pseudomonadota > Gammaproteobacteria > Burkholderiales > SHXO01 > SHXO01. Next base: position 5,005 of record JBGPMS010000063.1, on the reverse strand, counting down.
TATCCTCTACTGCGGCAACGGATAACGACCTTCCCTAGAACGCGGGCCGCATCCAGCGTCATCCACGCGGTGGGAGATCCGGTCTGGCTGCTGCCCGGTCGAGTCTGGCTGGCTCTCGAACCAACCTCGACGAGCCCAGGATCGACCGGCCCGGCCGGCCGGACGCTATAATCTGCGCATGAGCGATCCCGAAGCCCCGCGGCGCATGAGCGATTCGGCAGCCCCTCGCAGCCATCACGATATGGGCGGCCAGCCGGCCGGTCCGGTGCAGCCTACCGAGCACGCTTACGCGCTGTGGGAGAAGCGCGTGGATGCGCTGTTGGTGTTGCTGTCTCGCAAAGACCGCCGGCTCATGACGGTGGACGAGCTTCGGCGCAACATCGAAAGCCTCGGGCCCGAGGCCTACGACAAGATGACTTACTACGAGCGCTGGATCCACTCCATCAGCCAGACCTTGATCCAACGCGGCGTGCTCAGCATCGACGAATTGGGCCGCAGGATGGCCGACGTAGAAGCGCGCCACGAGAAGGGGGAGCTGTGAGTGCGCCTGCCGTCCAGGTGCGATTCCAGCCGGGAGACCGGGTGCAGGTGCGGCGCGCCTATCCGCCCGGGCACCTGCGCACGCCCTGGTACGTCCGGGGCCACGCCGGCGTGATCGAGCGGCTGTGTGGCGCCTACCCCAACCCCGAGGAGCTGGCGTACGCACGCAGCGGCCTGCCGGCGCAGCCGCTCTATCGCGTGCGCTTCCTGCAGCGCGACGTGTGGGGGGAGTATTCGGGTCGCCCGGACGATACCGTGGACATCGAGATCTATCAGCACTGGCTCGAGCCAGCCGGAGGGAGCACAGCATGAGCGAGCATCACGATCATCACGACCACGATCATCCGCACGCGACCTTGCCCGACGCGACGGAGAGGCTCACCTACTACCAGGCGATGGAAGTGGCGGTGCGCGAACTGCTGGTGGAGAAAGGAATCCTCACCGCCGACGAAGTGCGCCGGCAGATCGAGGATATGGATGGGCGCAACGCCGGGCTCGGCGCAAAGATGGTGGCACGCGCCTGGGTGGACTCCCAGTACAAGCAGCGCATGTTGACTGACGGAAACAGCGCGGCGGAGGAAGTGGGACTCGATCACGGTGCCTACACGCTGGTCGTCGTGGAGAACACGCCTGCCGCGCACAACGTCATTGTGTGCACGCTGTGCTCCTGCTATCCACGCTGGTTGCTGGGCTTGCCGCCGGATTGGTACAAGAGCCGCAACTATCGGTCTCGTGTAGTGCGTGAGCCGCGCGCCGTTCTGCGCGAATTCGGCCTCGAGCTGCCGGACAGCGTTACCGTGCGCGTGCATGACTCCACGGCCGACATGCGTTACCTGGTGCTGCCACTCCGCCCCGCTGGGACCGAGAGTTGGAGCGAGGATCGGCTGGCTGCGCTGGCTACTCGCGATTCGATGATCGGCGTGGCTCTCGCAGCTACGCCGGAGCCCGATTGAACCGCACAGACGCGAGAAAAACCTCAACCGCAGAACCTCGAACCCAGAGAGCGCCGAACAGGTCTTAAGTTTTCGGTTGTTCGATCTTCGCTGTCTCCTTGGTGTTCTTCGTGGTTGGACATCTGGACTTGGTTCTGGTGGGTGCCTCCAGCATTTCAAACCGCTGTTCAAGAACATGCTCCCATTGCGGGGAATCACCGTAGTCTCGCTGGAACAAGCGGTCGCCGCGCCGTTCGCGACGCGGCAGCTCGCCGACCTCGGTGCGCGCGTGATCAAGCTCGAGCGCCCGGAAGTGGGCGACTTCGCGCGTGGTTACGACCGAACGGTGCTGGGCCAGTCGTCCCACTTCGTCTGGCTCAACCGCTCCAAGGAGAGTTTGACCTTGGACGTAAAGCACTCGGGAGCCAAACAGATCCTCGACCGGCTATTGGCGAAAGCCGACGTGTTCGTGCAGAACCTGGTGCCGGGCGCAGCTGCGCGGCTCGGCCTGTCCTCGGAAGCGCTGACCCAGCGCTTCCCGCGCCTCATCGTTTGCAACATCTCCGGCTACGGGCCTGACGGCCCGTACAGTCAGAAGAAAGCCTACGATCTGCTGATTCAGTGCGAGGCGGGTGTGGTGTCCGTCAGCGGTACGCCCGAAACGCCGAGCAAGACCGGGATCTCGATCGCCGACATCGCGGCCGGCATGTACGGCTTCACCGGCATCCTCACGGCGCTCTATCGGCGCGAGAGGATCGGTCGGGGTGCGGCCTTCGACGTCTCGATGTTCGAGGCGCTGGGAGAATGGATGGGCTATCCGGCCTATTTCTCGGCGTACGGCGGCAAGCCGCCGCCGCGCACGGGTGCTGCCCATGCCACCATCCATCCCTACGGGCCGTTCCCCGTGGGCGATGGCAAGCACGTTTTCTTCGGCATCCAGAACGAGCGCGAGTGGGCCAGCTTCTGCGCGACGGTGTTGCATCGCCCCCTGCTCGCCGAAGATCCGCGCTTCGACAGCAACAGCCACCGCGACGCCAACCGTGACGCGCTGACCGAGATCATCGTGGAGGTGTTCTCCCACTTGACGGCGGAGCAGGTTGTCGCTCAGCTGGACCAAGCGCAAATCGCGAACGCGCGGCTCAACGACATGCAGGAGTTCTGGGACCACCCGCAACTGAAGGCGCGCCGGCGCTGGCGCGAGGTCGATACGCCGAAGGGTCCGATCCAGGCGTTGCTCCCGCCAGTGAATCTGGATGACGAGGAACCGCGCATGGACCCTGTTCCGTCCGTCGGGCAGCACACACACGCGATTCTCGGCGAGCTCGGCTTCGACTCGGCGGCTATCGCTCGACTTACTCGCGAAAACGCGATCTAAGACCTAAAGGGGTTTGACGATGGCGGTGAAAGAAGGCTGGCGAGGACGGTTCTACGAAGACTTCGAAGTCGGCGACATCTATCCGCATCCGCTGGGCAGGACGGTGACGCAGACGGACAACATCTGGTTCACGCTGCTCACGCAGAACACGGCACCGATCCATTTCGACGCGCACTACGCGGCGCAGACCGAGTTCAAGCGCCCGCTGGTGGATTCGACCTTCACGGTGGCGCTGGTCACGGGGCAGAGCGTCACCGACATCTCGCAGAACGTGTTCGCGAACCTGGGTTGGGACGAAATCCGGCTCCCCGCCCCGGTGTTCGAAGGCGACACGCTCTACTCGCAATCGGAAGTGCTGGAGAAGCGCGAGTCGAAGTCGCGCCCCAACGTCGGCATCGTTACGGTGAAGACCGCGGGATTCAATCAGGATGGCACCGTCGTCATTACGTTCAAGCGCACCGTGATGGTATACAAGCGCGGCCACGCCCCAACCATAGTCCAGCCGAAGCTGAACGAGCGCTGAGCACGAACCGCACCGCAGCTTCAACTTTGCACCAGCTCCACGCACCGCCCGCACTGTCGTAAGGCGCGATGATCGGCTTTGGTGCGGCTCTCCATCCCCAGAGCACGTGGTCGCGCGACAGAAGCGTGTGAATTCAGTACACTTACGCCCGCGTCGTCGCTCGGCATACGCGTTGCTAATGCACTGAAGCGTGCCGTCGCGCGTTTCCGCTGCGATGGCGCGGCGGGTTGAGCCCAACAACGAAAAAACTCTAAGGAGATCGAGCGTGAATTCAGCTGAACCGCGTCGCTTTTTAAGGACGCTCATGGCCAGCGCGCTGGCCAGCGCATCGCTGTCGATATCTGCGCACGCCCTCGCGCAGGAACCCATCAAGTTAGGACTGCTCGAGGACCAGTCCGGCAACTTCGCCATCGCGGTGATTCCGAAGATCTACGCTTACCAGCTGGCGGTGGACGAAATCAACGCCAAAGGCGGCGTGCTCGGCCGCCAGCTCAAGATCATCCATTACGACACGCAATCGGATAACACCCGCTTCCAGGAGTTCGCGCGCCGCTTGATCCAGCAGGACAAGGTGGACGTGATCTTCGGCGCTTTCTCCAGCGCCTCGCGCGAGGCGATTCGCCCGATCATGGATCGCTACAAGCAGCTCTACTTCTACAACAATCAGTACGAAGGCGGAGTGTGCGACTCGAACGTGTTCGTGACGGGAGCCGTTCCCGAGCAACAGTTCTCCACCCTGATCCCGTGGATGATGGAAAAGTACGGCAAGAAGGTCTACACCATCGCCGCCGACTACAACTTCGGCCAGATCTCCGCCGAATGGGTGCGCATGATCGTCAAGGAGAAGGGCGGCACCATGGTGGGCGAGGAGTTCATCCCGTTGTCGGTGTCGCAGTTCAGCCAGACCATCCAGAATATCCAGAAGGCCAAGCCCGACGTGCTGGTAACGCTGCTGGTGGGAGCCAACCAGGCTTCGTTCTACGAGCAACAGGCTTCGGCCAACCTGAACATTCCGATGGCGAGCTCGGTCAACGTCGGCCAGGCCTATGAGCACAAGCGCTTCAAACCGCCTGCGCTGAAGGATATGTACGTGACGGCGAATTACGTCGAAGAAGTCGTATCACCCGCGAGCGACGATTTCAAGAAGCGCTTCCGGGCGAAGTTCCCGAAAGTCGAGTACATCAATCAGGAAGCGGCCAACGCCTACGACGCCATCTATCTGTACAAGGCCGGCGTCGAAAAGGCGAGATCCACCGACCAGAGGAAAGTCGAGGCTGCGCTGGGCAGCGGCGGCATCTGCACCACCGGCCCCTCGGGCAAGGTATGTCTCGATCCCAAGAGCCATCACTTGAGCCACACGATCTACCTGATTCACGTGAAGGCGGACCACTCGGTGGACATCCCGAAGGTGTGGAACGACATCCAGCCCTACTGGCTCGGCGACGTGGGCTGCGACTTGAGCAAGAAGGCGGACCAGAGCCAGTACACGCCGAGCAGCCTGCCCAAGAAATAGCCGGCACCGCTGACGTGCAAACAGGGCCGGCGCAAGCCGCCGGCCCGTCGGCTCGTCCAGTAGCATTCGAGCGCAGAAGACCTTCCGGGTACAGGCCTACGCTATATTCTATCAGTACGCGG
>JBGPMS010000062.1:0-18152 GCA_041487115.1 Gammaproteobacteria bacterium | reverse complement strand
TCTGGGAATTCCAGACGGGGTCGAGCATTAACGCCACGCCCATCACGTACACGTACAAGGGTCGGCAATACGTGAGCATCGCGTCGGGCCTGGGCGGCCAAATGGCGAGACGCATGGCCAGAAATAGTGTACCAACAGGCGGCTCGATGTGGACGTTTGCCCTGATGCCTGACTGACGCGAAGGGCTGATACGAAATGAAACGCACCATCATGCTGGCTGCGGCATTCGCCTTTGGATCTGCCGCGGCACGAAGCCCGCCCGGCGAACAATTTCCACCCGAGCAGATTAGAAAAGGTGCCGAGACCTTCGCCGTCTTCTGCGCGCCGTGTCACGGCGAGCGCATGAGCAACCCGGAATTCTTCAACTTGAGAACTTTTCCACCCGATCAGCGCTCGCGCTTTATCAACTCGGTGACCAACGGCAAGAACGCAATGCCGCCGTGGCGAGGCCAGCTGAAGCCCGAAGACATTGAAGCGCTGTGGTCGTATGTAGTCGCAGGAGAAAAGGAAAAATAGCGCTGCAAAGACATATCCAGGCTAGGCGCTGGGCGCTGCTGGGCAACGACTACGTGTGGCCGCGCTTGTCCCACGCGCTGGCGTGCCGCTACATCCGCGAGTCGGGCGGCGCGGTGATCGACGATCTCTACCTCCCGCTCGGTGTGGCCGACTTCGGCCCGGTGCTCGAGCGGCTGGCGCGCCTCAAGGCGGACGCGCTCCTGTTATCGTTGGTCGGGATGCCGGGCCTCGCGTCAAAGTGAACTCGCCTCCGGGAAATCGCAACCGAGCTCTTGCGCGGCCGCACGCAACCTCCTATCACGCGTCCAGAGTTTTGTCCCTCCGATCGCTGCGGAGGCCAGCAGGTGAACATCGACGTATCCGACACCCTTGCCATACAGCTTGTGCCGCTCGATATAGTCGAGCGCTTCATCGGGTTCGGCAACCATTGCAGCGGGAAGCTGCTGGAGTAACTCCAGAATCAATGCGCGATCGGCCAAGCTACCGCAGGCAATCTCACCCACGACAAACGGATGCATAACCACATCGCTGTGTTCGAGCAGTTCGGCAAGCAGAACATCGCCTCCGCGAAGATGGTCGACCCACACCGATGTGTCGACGAGGATCAGGGTCCGGTTCCCTGGCGCCGCCGCGGTGCCACTTTAAGCTCTGGTTGGCTGCCGCCCAGCCTCGCCAAGCGTTTGGCGCTCTCCCGTTCGATCAGCGCCTTGAGGCCCTCATGCAACAAAGTCGAACGGTCAAGAGGGCCCGTGAGCTTTATCGCCTTGGCCAACAAGCTTTCGTCGAGATTTACGGTGGTTCGCATTGGGCGTCTCCATTCGACTGCACCAATTATGGCATCATCTGATGCGGAAGTCGATTTGACAGATCCCTCCTAGTCGAGCCGTTTTTCAGCGTCCGGTACGTGCACGGGTGTCAGGTCCTGAAAGCTTGCTTTGCTGATTGGTGTTGCCATGGTGGCGCAGAGGTTCGTGCAGTCTCCGCCACCGGCAAACCGCTACATTCCTAAGGGGCAGAGCATGATCGGCGGTACACGCGACCAACGCCACTGCACCGGCTAGGACGGTGGCGAGCTCCTGAATCACCCTCGTCAGCTTGGCGTCTTCGTTCACGATCGGCAGAGTAGCGGGGCGTCGAGGGTGATCGGGTCTTAGCCACTCGTTTCGAAGGCGTAGTCACTAACGCGATACGTATTCTTGGGCGCAGTTTTGGATAGCGGAGCGAAGCGCTCTCCTCTCGCGCTGTCAGCAACATGCGCAACCGATCTTACGCATTGCCGCCCGAGGGTGAATTCCCCAAACACAAAGCGGCGCTTCATCGCATGCCAGCGCGCGACCGCAGGTGTGCTACCGAGCTTCCCGGCGTAGTAGGCCCCATGCTCCAGCGTCTCCAGGGGCAACAGCGCAGGCTCGGACAACGGCCGATGTTCCACCGAAGCCAGAGGCGCGAAGGGCCCGAACGGCTGTCCGTCTGGGAATACAAACTGGGTCATGTTCCTGCTCCTTGCACCGTACTCACCTTGGTTGACTCGCTTTCGCGTGTGGACTCATGCCGCGCCCACCCGCTTCAGCGCCGCCAATGTCCATCCAACGTCCCCACGGGCATTTGGTTAAGGAAAGCTGCTGGACGGTCAATAATGCGGCGCGAACGGCATTGCTAGGGATGCCTCGAGGCAGCTGCCTTACAGAACCTGTCTATATTGCTTGCATCCGGAGAGCTCGCCCATGGCGCGCCCATCGCCGAAGCATTCAGGCTACCGCGCAGCGTCGCCCATCCGGAACTCGTGGCTCAGCTTGTCCAGCTCGGCCTTGAAAGAGGTGTCCAGCTTCAGCTCGCACGCCGCGACGGCGGCCTTGAGTTGCTCCGGCTTGCTTGCGCCGAGGATCGCCGCAGTGATCGTCGGGTTGGCGAGCACCCAGGCGACGGCGAGAGTGGTGAGCTCGATGCCCCTTTCCTTCGCGAGTGCGGCGAGAGCTTCTATCGTGTCGAACTCGCGGTCCTTCCAGTAGCGCTCGGTATACATGCTGCCGGCGTTTCCAAGAGTGAATCGCGTACCCGCTGGGGGCGGCGTGCCGCGCTTGTGTTTCCCCGTGAGCAGCCCGCCGGCCAGCGGGTTATACGGGATGACCGCTAGCTTCTCTTCCTCGCACAGCGGCAGCAGCTCGCGCTCGATCTGGCGGAAGAGCAGGTTGTAGCGCGGCTGCACCGAAGCGAACTTCGCAAGACCGCGCGCCTCGCTGCGACCGAGCGCTCGTGCGACGCGATACGCTTGGTAGTTGGAGCAGCCGATGTAGCGCGCTTTGCCGCTGCGCACGACCGCGTCGAAGGCCTCCAGCGTTTCGTCGGTCGAAGTGGCGGCGTCGTGGTGATGAACCTGATAGAGGTCGACGTAGTCGGTGCCCAGCCGCTTGAGGGATGCGTCGATCGCGTCGAGCACGTGCTTGCGTGAAGTACCCTGCTGCCAGGCCTTCGGCCCCATCTTGCCGCTGCACTTGGTCGCGACGATGAACTGGTCGCGCCGGCCATGCAGCCATTTGCCGACGATCTCCTCGGTGCGTCCGGCGGTCTCGTGCGAGCCGCCGAGCGGATAGGCGTCGGCCGTGTCCAGAAAGGTGATGCCCGACTCCGCGGCGGCGTCCAGGATCTTGAACGACGTCGGCTCGTCGCACTGCAGGCCAAAGGTCATCGTGCCGAGGCACAGGCGCGACACTTGCAATCCGGTGCTGCCGAAACGAACGTGCTGCATAACGTCTCCTGAGATTTTACTTGGACGGTTGCGTGGCGGGCTGCGTGAGATACCAGTCGAGGATCTGCTCGCCGGTCCAGAACAGCACACCCGGCTTCGCGCGGATATGCTCGTAGAGCCGCTCGATGTACCCGATCCGGTGGGGAACGCCCGAGATGTAAGGGTGCAAGCTGATCGCCATTACCCGCGTGATTGCCGCGCTGTCCTGATAGAGCCGCTCGAACTGATCGATTCCGCGCCGCAGCGCCTCCTCGGCAGGATGGTGCTGGATCAGCATCATCGGGATGTCGTTGGTTTCGACGGTGTACGGGATCGAGACGATCGGCCCGGTGGAAGTCGAGATGCGGCACGGCTGGTCGTCGAGCACCCAGTCGGCGACATACTCGATCCCCTCTTCGGCAAGCACGTCGATCGTGCCGTAGGTCTCGGTCAGCCCCGGACTCTCCCATCCGCGCGGCGCACGCCCGGTGAACGCGCGGATCGCTGCGATCGCCTCGCGGATCGCCTGCCGTTCGTCCTCGAGGTGATGCATGGGGCGCTGGACATAGCCGTGCCCCATGAATTCCCAGCCGGCGTCGCGCGCGGCCTGCGCAACTCGCGGATAAGTGCGGCAGACGACGCCGTTCACGGCGAAGGTCGCGGTGACGTTGAACCGCCTGAGGCAGTCGAGCAGACGCCAGAAGCCGACCCGCATGCCGTACTCGTGCCACGCCCAGTTGGGCAGGTCGGGCAGCAGCGGCTGGCCCATCGGCGGCGGCAGCACGGTGCGCGGCATCGGCCGCTCGATGCCCCAGTCCTCGACGTTCACGATGGTCCAGACCACCATGCGCGCCCTGCCCGGAAGCGCGAGCGCCGGCCGGTCGACGATCGCGGAATAGGGAATGCGCTCGCGCGGGGTCGGCGTCGCGCTCATCGTTGCCCGGCCTGCAGCCTCGCCTTCCGTCCCGAGGTTTCGGGCGCACCGGTCACTTGCGCGCCTTCTCGAAAGGCGCTACCAGTTTGCCCGTCTGCAGCTGTGACGGCTCCAGGATGACTTGCTTGCCGGGCTGGCGGAATTGCTCCAGGTTCTTGTCCAGGATGCCGCGGAACTGGATCATCACCACGCGCGGCGTTGCCCACTCGCCATCCTTTCCGAACCGGATGGACCCGACGATCGTATTCATCTCGCTGCTGCGCAGGTAGTCCGCCAGTACTTTGTGGTCGAGGCTCCTGGTTGCGGTGACCGCCTGCTCGAGCATCTGCCCGATGGCGTAGTTGAACGGCGGCAAGTAGAAGCCGAGCAGATCGACCTTCTCCTGGGCCGCGCGCTGGGAGTAGCGTGCGAGGAAGTCCTTCACGCCCGGGAAGTCCATTGTCTTCTCGGGCACGTAGGTGTTGTAGTTCACGATCCCGTTCAGGTTGGAGCCGAGCGACTCCATGATGCTGCTGAACTGCAGGCCTACCATGCCGCCTCCGAACAGCTTCACCGAGTCGCCCACCCCGATCTCGTTCACGGCGCGTATGATCGCCACCGAATCGCTCGGGTAGGACATCACGAACACCATGTCCGGCTTCACCGCCCGGATCGCCCGGATCATCGACGAGAAGTCCACCGTGGCGGGCGGGTAGTTTTGCTCGTAGACGGTGGTCAGGCCGAGGTCCTTGGCGATGACCTTCGCGCCGCTCGCCAGGTTCTGCGCGAACTCCTGGTCGGCGGCGAGGAACGCCACGGTCTTCGCGCCGACACTATTGCCCAGCTTGAAGAATCCGTCCGACCAGCTCGCGGCGTCGTTCCAGGGCGCGTTGTTGAAATACCGGTCGTGGTGAAGGCTGTGGTTCGCCTGGAACGCGAAGTTCCCCATCAGCAGCAGGCCACGCTGCTTCACGAGCGGCATGATCGGCGCGGTCGGCACGGTTCCGTACGGAGCGATGAGCAAGTCGACCTTGTCGACGTCGAGCAGCTTGGCGTAGATGCCCGGCGTGGTGGCCGGAGTGGACTGGTCGTCGTAGGCGATCAGCTCCACCTGCCGCCCGAGCAGGCCGCCCTTGGCGTTGACGTCGTCGCGCCACATCTGCAGCGCGAGCAAGGCGGCCTTGCCGCCGCCTGCGAGCGGGCCGGTCTGGGCGATGCCGATGCCGATCTTGACCGGCTTCTCCGCGACGGCCATGGGAGAGAACAGCGCCGCCGCAGCGGTAAGCACGAGGGCGAACAGTCGCAGGCACGTCATGGGTTCCTCCTCCTGTGAGCGGTGGCGGATCGGGGACGAGTCCGTCGTTTAGTGTTGCTGCAACCGGGAGCCCGGACTCGCTCAGCCCAAGCGCCACGTGGGTGCGGTGCATTGTAGCGCTTTAGTCTGTGCACGCTTCGACTCAGTGGCTTGCGCTCCGGAGCTAATCCTGAGCGTAAGTCGAAGAGTTCAGCGCGAACGGAGTCTTTCCATCAGCCTGCCAACTCCCGGAACAAGCGCCCCCAGCCTTTCACGCGACGCACATCGACTCCTGCGATCTTGAGAGATTTCCACACGGCTGCAGCGACCGTGTCGTAGATTGGAATACCCGTCTGCGCCTCCAGCTCCTCGACCAGCGGGGCACCGCGAAGATTGGTGCAGAATACGGCGATGGCCTGGGGCTTGGCCGTGGCTACCTCTTGAACCATTCCCCTCAGCTGCTCAGCCGTGACAGCCGAGAAGCCGAAGTTGTTTTGCAAACCGAGATGCCGTTCCGCTACGCACTCGCAGCCCGACGCCTGATAGTTGTGGACGATCATGTTTTGCACATCTTCCCGATAGGGCGTAACCAGACCGAAACGCTGGACACCGGTCAGCGCGAATATCTCGTTCATCGCGAGCACCGAAGTGCAGGCGGAGATTCCGGTCGTGTGGCTCAGCAAGCGGCACAAACGTTCATCGGTGTCGAATCCGAGCCACCCCGAAGAGGTTCCGTTCCAGGCGATCACGTCGACCTTGGCATGAGACAGCAGCTCGGCCGCGCGCAAGATTTCGGTGTGATCGAACTGCTTCAGTGCGCGTTCGGACAAAGCGATCTCGGTGACGGGGAAGCGCGAGAAATGCGCGCTGACTTCCGGAAGGCCCGCGATCATGGCGGCCGTCACTGGCTCCAGAATCGTATTCGACGAAGGCGTGAGCATGCCCAACAGGATGCGGTCTTTCATGCTGTATGAAACCGTCGATGCTGGTAATGTTGTGGATGCCTCGCAATCCTGGTTCCGAGCCGCATCCTGTTCTGCATGCCAATATACCAAGCTGGACCCGGTTGCGGGCGTCTGCGCGTTATGTGGCGCGGGGAGAGGTGAGGTCACAGGCCGGATTCCACTCGCTGCGTCGCTGGTCTGCAACGACATTTTGCTTCGCTGTACGTAAGAGGCCACCTCCATGACCGCGATGGTCCTGCCCCTCTATCCGGAATGCGGCCCGGCGCGGCCCGTCGAGGGACTGTATCTCGATCACCGGTTGCACAAGATCGGCAGTCCACAGTTGCCGTTTGTCTATGGCAGTTTCGTGTCCAGCCTGGACGGCCGCATCGCAATCATGGATTCGGGAAGCGCGGAAGCAGATGTTATGGACGGGCTGACAAACCAAAACGACTTCCGGTTGTTTCAGGAGCTCCACGCGCAGGCGGACTGCCTGATCACGCATGGAGGATATCTCCGTGCGCTGGCCGAAGGACGGCTCGGGAATGTCTTGCAGGTGAACGCCACCGGGCAAGCTGGAGACTTGGCCGAATGGCGCAAGGAAAACGGCCTGGCACCCCAACCTGCGATTGCAATCGCAAGCGGCAGCCTGGACTTTCCCATCCACCCGTCGATCTCGGACCATGCGCAACCGGTCTATATCGCCACCGGCGGAGGAGCTGACCCGGCACGCGTTCAGGCGCTGCGCGAGCGCGGCTTCCGCGTGATTTTCGGAGGCGAAGGAGCAATGGTCGAGGGCGCTCCGCTGGTACGCGCGCTTGGCGAGCTCGGATACCGATGCCTGTACCTTCTTGCCGGCCCGAGAATGCTGGAAACCATGTTGCGCGATCGCCAGTTGTCGCGGCTCTACCTGACGATCAGGCACCGCCTCCTGGGCGGCGAAAAGTTCCATACCTCGATCCACGGCCCGCGCTTGGGCGAGGCCGGGCAGCTCACTTTGCGCACCCTGTACCAGGACCGGGGCGAGGATCGCGCAGACGGGCAATGGTTCGCGCAGTTCGACCGCCCGCAACGGTGAGAGTGGGGCGCAGTGCGCTCTCGGCGAGCGCACGTGATCCACCGCTCCGTGGCCAGGTTTAGAATGTGCATCAGCGGGATTGCCGGGAGGACTTCATGGCAGACGTGGAAGGCGCCGCGAAACCGGATTTCAAGAGCGGGTTTGCACTCGACCAGCTGGCGGATGGCGTGACGGTTGTCGGGCGCGTCGATGATGAAGACGTGCTCTTGCTGCGACGAGGCGACGCGCTCTTCGCGGTGGGCGCGTCCTGCACGCATTACCATGGACCGCTAGCCGACGGCCTTGTCGCCGGCGAGACAGTGCGCTGTCCCTGGCATCATGCCTGTTTCAGCCTCCGTACCGGGGAGGCCTTGCGTGCACCTGCGCTGGACGCGATCGCCTGCTGGCGAGTCGAGCGGGTGGGCGACAGAGCGTTCGTCCGGGAGAAGCTACCAGGGCCCGCGCCAGGCGCGCGGCCTCCATCGATTTCGCGCAGTGTCCCCACCTCGGTCGTGATTGTCGGAGGAGGGGCTGCCGGATTGGCCGCCGCGGATATGCTCCGTCGGGAAGGCTACGACGGTGCCTTGACCATGATCAGCGCGGACGACTCGCCTCCTTGTGACCGGCCGAATCTCTCCAAGGACTATCTCGCGGGCACCGCCCAGGACGACTGGATTCCGCTGCGATCGCCCGAGTTTTACACCGAGCGGCGGATCGACCTCCTGCTCGATTCGCGCGCGTCAACGGTGGACCTGAGCCACAGACGCGTCCAGCTCGAGAACGGCAAGGCGTACGGATTCGAAGCGCTCCTGATCGCGACCGGTGCCGATCCCGTGCGATTGGAAATCCCAGGCGCGACGGATTCGCAGATCCACTATCTCCGCACGTTCGCGGACTCCCGGGCGATCGTCGCCAAGGCCGCGTCCGCGCGGTGCGTGGTCGTTGTCGGCGCGAGCTTCATCGGGCTGGAGGTCGCCGCATCGCTCCGTGCACGCGGGATCGAGATCCACGTCGTCGCACCGGACAAGCAGCCTCTGGAGCGCGTCATGGGCGCGGAGGTCGGCCGCTTCATTCGGGAACTACACGAGGCGCACGGTGTTGCCTTTCACCTGGAGCAGACCGTCAGCCGCATAGATGGACGCCAGGCAACGTTGAGCGGTGGGGCAGCGCTCGACGCCGACTTCGTCGTCCTGGGTGTGGGCGTGCGGCCCTCGATCGCCCTGGCCGAGCGAGCGGGGCTAGCCATCGACCGTGGTATTACGGTCAACCAGTACCTCGAAACCAGCGCGGCTGGCGTGTTCGCTGCAGGGGACATCGCGCGCTGGCCCGATCCGCATTCCGGCGACCGCATCCGCGTCGAGCATTGGGTAGTAGCCGAGCGTCAGGGGCAAGTGGCGGCAAAGAACATCCTGGGTCAGCGGGAGCGATTCGATGCGGTGCCGTTCTTTTGGAGTCAGCACTACGACGTCGCCATAAACTACGTCGGCCACGCGGAGGCGTGGGATGTGGTCGAGATCGATGGGTCGCTCGCCGCGCGTGATTGTTCCGTGACCTATAAGCGGGGCAATCGCACGCTCGCCGTGGCGACGATCTCTCGCGACCTTCAGAGTCTGAGGGCGGAACTGGCGATGGAGCAGAAGAGCCTGTCTGCGTGACGATCCCATGTTTGAAACGCAAGCAGTCGAGGGACCGATATGAGTGAGAGATTCTCAGCCAGCGTGGCATTGGTGGCCGGTGGCACCGGCGGACTGGGGCGTGCGGTGAGTCTCGCCTTCCTGCAGGAAGGCGCCAAGGTGGTAGTCACGTATAGGAAGCAGGAAGAATTCGATGGGTTGAAGAGCGCGGCGGGGGCGACCGGCTCACGGCTCGAAGGGCACGTTGTGGATGTCACCGACGAAGCCGCGGTGAGCCGCCTCGTCGACGGGGTTGTCGCAAAACACGAGCGGCTGGATGCCCTGGTGAACGCGGTGGGTGGTTACGCTGGCGACGTGAAGTTGTGGGAGCTGGAGACGAGAGTTCTGGAGCAGATGCTGGCACTGAACCTGCGGTCGGGTTACGCGTTGTCCCGCGCCGTGGTACCGTCGATGCTGGAGCGGGGCCGCGGAGCCATCGTGAACGTTGCCGCCAAGGCGGCGCTCGATCACCCTGCTGGTGCAGCCGCGTACGCCGCTTCGAAGGCTGCAGCGCTGGCTTTGCTGGATTCACTGGCCGCGGAACTGAAAGGTACCGGGGTGCGGGTGAATTCGATTCTTCCCAGCATCATCGATACGGAGCCCAACCGCAAGGCAATGCCCAAGGCAAACTTCGCCAAGTGGCCGAAGCCCGAGGATATAGCGCGCGTGATCCTCTTCTTGTGCAGCGACGACGCCAAAGTCGTTCACGGCGCAGCCCTTCCGGTCTATGGCGACAGCTGAAGCATTCGATCGAGGAATGCATCTGAGATAGGCGGCTCTTGCAATGTCGCCTGCGGCGGAGCACTCGGATGGAAGCATTCCTCGTCTCGACGGGAATCGTCGCGCTGGCGGAGATGGGCGACAAGACCCAGCTCCTATCCCTGCTGCTTGCGGCACGGTTCCGACGGCCGGTGCCGATCATCCTCGGCATCTTCGTGGCAACCGTGGTCAACCACACCATCGCCGGCGCGGTCGGTAGCTGGATCACCACCGTCCTTGGCCCCGACGTGCTCCGGTGGATTCTCGGGCTGTCCTTCATCGGGATGGCTGTCTGGACGCTGATCCCGGACAAACTCGACGACGGCGAGCCAAAGGCTGCCCGATTGGGTGTGTTCGGAACGACCGTGATCGCCTTCTTCCTGGCGGAGATGGGCGACAAGACGCAGGTCGCCACCGTCGCCTTGACGGCGCACTATTCCGCGTTTTACGCGGTGGTGGCGGGCACGACGTGCGGGATGATGCTTGCCGACGTCCCGGCCGTGCTGCTTGGCGACCAAGTGACCAAGGTGGTGCCGATTCACCTGGTTCGCGGCATCGCCGCTGCGATCTTTCTGGTGCTGGGCGTGATGGCGCTGCTCGATGTTGGCCGTGCGTTTTGAGAAGGACGCCCGCGAGATCTTGCTTGGCCCCGCCGTCGGCCGTATCGACCGCGCTCCTTAAGCTGCGGTTCCATTCGCTGGCGGTTTCGGGCACGAAGCGTGCGCGTGCTTTCCACGCATCCATCCAAACCGTGCACAATGACCCCATGAGAACGCCCAAGAGACTTGAACCCCTCATCGAAGATGGCCTGATCGATGGGGTGGTGCGCCAGCTGATGAGCGGCAAGGAAGCCATGGTATTCGTCGTGCGTTGCGGAGACGAAACGCGCTGCGCCAAGGTCTACAAGGAAGCCGAGAAGCGCAGCTTTCGGCAGGCCGTGGACTATACGGAGAATCGCAAGACCAAGAACAGCCGCCAGGCCCGGGCGATGGCCAAAGGCACACGCTTCGGGCGGCAAGCCCAGGAAAGAGCCTGGCAGAGCGCCGAGGTGGATGCGCTGTACCGACTGTCCGCCGCCGGCGTGCGCGTGCCGAAGCCGTACAACTTCCACGAAGGCGTGTTGTTGATGGAGCTCGTCACCAATGACGCGGGCGAGGCGGCCCCGCGCCTCGGTGACTTGGAGCTCAGTCCGGAGGTGGCGCGCACGCTTCATGAGCGCTTGATCATGGAGGTTGTGCGCATGCTCTGTGCCGGCGTGGTGCATGGCGATCTGAGCGAATACAACATCCTGATCGGCAGCGATGGCCCGGTAATCATCGACCTGCCGCAGGCAGTGGACGCGGCGGGCAACAATCACGCCGCCCGCATGCTGGAACGCGACGTCGCCAACCTGCGCACCTACTTCGGCCGTTTCGCCCCCGACCTTCTGGCTACCGACTATGCCAACGAGATCTGGGCGCTGTTTCAGGCCGGGACCCTGCGCCCGGATGTCCGGCTCACCGGCCGTTTCGAGCGCAGCGAGAAGGCCGTCGATCTGGACGGCGTGCTGCGCGAGATCGGCGACGCACGCGAAGAGGAAGCCGCCCGGCGGCTGCGTCTGCAGGTGGTGGAATAGCGGGCAGCTACGGATCCGAGATTCGCGCAAGAAACGCGCGGTGCGGCTGCGCGGAATCAAGCAGTGCGTGAAGAGCCAGCAGGAAGGCGGTGTCCGCAGCCCGGAAGAACAGGATGTTGCCAAACCAGTCGCCACCCGTTTCGGGGCAGGGAGCGTCCACCAGCACCCGCTTGAGCCGATAGCTCCAGATGCCACGCCTGAGGTTGCTGTCGTCATCATAGGCGAAGGTCACGGAGCGATATCCGCAACCTTTCATCCGCGCAAGCAACGTGTTCAACGCGGCGAGAGTCTGCCCGGCAAAGCTGGTTCCGAACTCGAGCATGATGATACGAGGCGCGACGCGCGAAAGGTCGAGGCTTTCCAATGCCTCGAAGTCGTGACCTTCGGCGTCGATCTTGAGAAACTCGACGCGATCGATGCCCTCGCTGGCACAGTAGTCGGCCAGGCGCAGGCACGGAACTTCGATGACCTCGGCGGTCTCCCCGTACGGCGACGCCGACAGCCCCGACAGCCCGCGGGTCTGCGACTTGTGAAAGGACAGGGAGGCGGCACCGGCGTTGGAAACGGCAGCCCCGATCACCCGCGCCTTGGGTCCGAACGCAGCGCTGTTCTGTTCCAGGGTGGGCCGGGAGTCCGGATCGGGCTCGAATAGATGCACCTCCCAGCCCTGGGTCAGAAATGGCAACGCCATTTCGCCGAAGCAGGCACCCACATCGAGCATGCGCGCGCTGGTGTCGGCGTGTGCGCGGAAGAACGGTACCAGAAGAGATTCGTTGATGGCGATGTCGTTGAACGCGGAGAGCCCCGCCTCGAGCGCAGCCCCTGCTGGCACGAGCGCCGCCGTTCTTGCGACCAGTTCATCCGGGCTGAGCGCCGATAGCTCTCGGTAGTACTCGTCATAGGCGCCGACCAGCTTGGCGAAGGCGGCGCCCACCCGCTTCGAATAGGCACGGGTGTCCTGGAACGGCGGGTCGTCGCGAATCGGCGCCGACCTCAACTGCGCGGCCAGTCGCTCTCGCCTTGGCCGATCCTTTGCGAGCTGGACAGCGAGGTCGATGTAGGCCTCCGCGGACTCGGCAACCAACTCCTGCATGTCGAGCGCGCGCAACATCGACGCAGCATGCCCGGAACGGTTGGTGCTGCCACGGCGGGCCACGGGCGGTACGCCCGCCACCAGGGTGTCGACCAGCGAGCAGGCGCCGGCGAAGGGGTAGGAATCGAGATAGATATCGGCCAATCCGATGATGCGGTGCACGTCCGCACGGGTCGGCACCGCCTGCAGCAGTTTCAGCCGCTCCGGCGCGACGCCCGCATCTCGAAGTTGGGACGAAATCCGCGCCAGGAACGGCGACCCCAGGTAGCTGTCGCGCCAGTTCGGGTTGAACGGCATCAGCACCAGGACACTGCTCGGCACCTGGGCCAGGATGCGCGCCCACACGGCCGTCAACTCCGGCAGGATCTTGTAGTAGTTGGCGCCGGAAAAGAACACGATCCGGTCCTGGGCCAGGCCGAGGCTTTCACGTGTGACGTTGACGCCGGCCCGATCCTGGTCGTACTGGTATGCGTAGACGTTGTTCGACTCCGGCATCAGCCACAGCAGCTCGGTGTAGTGGTCGGGTGCGTCCTGGTTCGGAGCATTCCACTCGGCGCTGATCAGCACGTCCATCGCATGCAGTCCCGTAGTCACCGGGGAGCTCTCGCTCGCCACCTGGACGCGCGCCACTCGGTGCGCGCCCAGCAGCGTCGCCGAATTGGTCACGGTGGTCATGTTGGTGCCGATCAGCAGAACATCGAGGTCGTCGTTGCGCAACGCTCGTACCTGCGCGGCAAGATCGCCTGCCGGCAGGACGACGAAGCGATCGCAGCGCGACGCCGCGTGCTGCTCGAGCCTGTGTCCGGTCTTGCTGTTCGCGTACAGGACCACTTCGAATCGCTCGCGGTCGAGAAAGTCGAGCGCCGAGATGGTGAAGAACGTTTCCGTGTGGGCCGAAAACTGCTGCGCATAGATACCCACGCGGATCCTGCCATGCCGCTCAGCCCGCGGTGGCAGCGCGTACAAACACTGAGCTCCGGTCCAGGAGAGCATGCGTGCGATGATATCGCCACGCAGCCGGTACAACTCTCGCAGGTTGCGTTGATTGAAATACGCCTGCACGAAATTGGCCCGCTGGAGAAAGCCATCCGCGAGATCCCACACGATGCGATCTTCGCGGCCGCTCTCGATTTCGGCGTGAAACAGGCTGACTGCCCGCAGAAGATGGGCGGCGTACGCCTCGGCATCCCCCTCGCGATTGAACACGTCCGGCATCTCGAGCAGGAACGCGGCCCAGTCCGCGCGGAGCCAGTCGGGTGCCGAGCGCAGAGGGCCCGGCAGCGGCAGCTCGTAGGCGTAGACGAGGAGCGTTCCGGCGACCGCCGCGCCGGCGGCCGTCGGGCTGTTCCAGCCCTGCGCCAGCGCGAGACGCAAGACCCCGAGCTGCTGGTCTTCGCGCGCGTCGCGCCCCGATGCCCGCAGACCGCTACCCTTCAGCGCTTCGCTCATGGGCCGGAGAGTGTCGGTCCACAGAGTCGACAACGCGTCAGCCGGCTGCTGGAGAAGGAGATCGACCAATCCCCAAAGCAGTCCCCGCAGTTGCGCGGCAGTCCGCGGGTCAGGGTTGGCCCGGAAAGCGTCGACGGCGGATCGTACGTCGTCGATGCTCGGGGCGCGTGCGGTCGTTGCCGCTCGGTCGTTGGAGGATGCGGGAGCCGGAGCGGTAGAGCTTCCCTGTGCCTTTCGCCCTCCGAGGAAGCCGAACAGCCGCGAATTCTTGCTCATGGCTCGCTCACTGTGGCAGGCCGAAGTTCTTGCGCAAGATTTCGTTGCAGACTGTCTCGATGTCGATGCGCGGCGCTCTGTGTATCTTTGCCTGCAGCTTGCTCAGATCAACCCGATACGGCTGTTGCCCGGAGCCGGAGACCGGGCCGATCTCCCTGACATGCATCTCGTGATCCAGGCCGAACTGCGCGAACAGACGCCTTGCCAGTTCTCGCGCATACACGGACTCACCTCTGGCGAGCACGAAATCATCGCTTCCACCTCGTTCCAGGATCTCGACCACGATGCCCATATACTCCTCGGCACTGCCCCAGTCGCAATGAAAGTCCAGGGTGTTCAGCTCGGAAACATGCCGCCTGTCAGCCAGGGCAAGCGCCACGGCCGCGGCCAATTTCGGGATGAAAAAATCTGCCGGGCGAAGCTCGGACTCGTGATTGAACAGGTAGACAACGGATGCGTCGACGGCGTGGGTCCTGCGATAGAACTCGATCAGGTGGAAAGCCGCATTTTTCGAAGTCGAATACAGGCATTGGCTTTGCAGCGCGGTACTCTCGTCGATCACGGCGGGAAGGGGAGTCCCGAATACCTTCGCCGAGCTCGCATAGCACAGCCGGCCATGACCATGGCCCCTCATATACTCCAGAATGGCATGGACCGACGCGACATTGACTCTCAGAACAGAATCGAACACGGCTTCGTAGCCCCCGCCCGCGCTGGTGTGCACCGCGGCGACATGGAAAACCAGATCGGGCTCGACCAGCTCCAGGACCGCGGCCAGCGCATCGACCTGGTTCAGGTCCACTCGATGATAGGAGAACGAAGCGGACGCGATGTCCCAACGGGAGCGATCCTGCCGGCCGATTCCAGCCACCTGATGTCCCTTGGCGAGCAAATGGCGTACGAGGAAAGTCCCGTCCTGTCCATTTGCGCCGACCACGAGGGCTCTCGCCATAGCGCGGCGCTATTGGCTAGAGGTTGACGATGTCCAGGACGGGCAGCGGGAAGATGAACCCCACACCCTGCTCGAGCATTTCTTTCTCCCGCTCCATGAATTCCTGCTTGAAGTGCCACGGCAGCACCAGGTAGTAATCGGGCTTCATGGACCTCGACTGGGCTTCGCTTACGATCGGAATGCCCGTCCCCAGCGTCGTTGCCCCGTATTTCTCCGGGCTTCTCTCTGCCGCGCAGTCGATGACGGTCTTGTCGATCCCACACCATTGCAAGATGGTATTTCCCTTGGTAGACGCGCCATAGATATGTATCTTCTTGCCGGTGCGCTTCAACTCCTTTAGACAAGCCGTCAACTCGTCCCGGTGCTGGTTTATGCGTTCCTGGAAAGAGCGGTACGGCTTGTCGGTATCGAGCTCGAGGTCGAATTCATCCTTGCGCAAAGCGGCGAGCCTCGCGGCAGCCTGGCTGCTGTCGAAGCGGAAGTTGTTTGCGTGGGTGGCGAAGCAGCGGATGCTCCCGCCGTTGATATCGTTCAGGCTGGCGTCGAAGATTTTCATGCCCGCGCGCTTCAGGATGTGTTCGAGCACCGCCAGGCTGTAGTACTCCAGGTGCTCATGACAGATCGTGTCGTACGAGTTGAGCTCCAGCATGGAGGGCATGTACGACAGCTCGAAGATCCACACGCCCTGGCTATCGAGAACCCTCTTTACCTGGCTGACGAATCCGACGGGATCCTCGACGTCGTAGAACATGGCGATCGATGTGACCACATCGAACCCCTTGCCATTCGCCACGCTGGCCAATTTCTCCGATGGGAAGAGATCTTGCACCACGTGAATGCCTGCGGAAACCTGCAGCGCTACGTCCGAAGGATCCACGCCATACTTCTCGTACCCATCTGGATAGTGGCGGAGCAAGGTTCCGTCATTGCAGCCGATATCCAGAACCCGCGCGCCTGGCGTGCCCACCAGGTCAGCCGCCTGGCTGGCGATACCTCTCAGGTGATCCCGCATGGTCCGATTCGTTCCCGACCTGTACCAGTATACCGAGTAGAGGATTTCCGGCGGCACCGAATGCGCCATCTGCAGCAGGCCGCAGGCATTCTCGTCGGCGGTCGGATCGCAACGCACGAGCCACATCGGGATCTTGCGCATGGGCGGCGATTCTTTCCCTGGCTTGACGAACGATCCCTGTAAGTACTGCTCTCCGAGATCGATCACCCTGGTGAGCGCGGACGATCCGCAGCTGCGACAGGTTCTGCGGTGAACCAGGTGCATAGTGCCCTCCTCGACTCCTCAAGGTTCTTGTCTTCCGGACGCCATACAGAGTGGCCGATGCCGCCGATGTCTTTGAGCTGCTCGGCGCACCCCGGGCCGTGCAGAAACGTGAATGTCTCGAGCAGATGCGGTTTTCAAGCAATTGGCCTGCCAGAAGCGCAGCGCAGTCGCGTCGCGGAATCCAGCGAGCGCTGCGTAGCCTGTCGCGCTTGCGCTATGGAACCAAGGGGGTCGGGCTACGGCTGGCGCGCACCGCGCGCGAGTTGGCTGGACGTTATCCCCGCCGGCACAGTCAGCGGCGTTGTGCCGCGCTTTCCCGCTGCCAGTCATCGCAGCGTTGCATCGCCTCAGCGGTGAACTCGGCCTGGGGCTCGTTGCCGCCGATCACGAACATGAGGATGTGCTCGCGGTCGGGCTCTTCGTACGTGACATTCATGAACCGTCGCGCGACGCCGACCGGGAGCGAGATCACGTCGAGCGGCTCGAGGTCGACATGTTCCATCGCCGCTCCCTCGTTCCACGCGCACCGCCAGCGTCCGGTGATTGCGATGAACGTTTCGTTGGTGTCGTGGTTGTGCATGAGCGGACCCTTGCCCGGCTTTGCGCGGCAATAGCCCAGGTTGAATCCTTCGGCGATGGCGATCGCCGCCATCGCGGCGGCATCCTGACCGACCGGGGAGGTGGTCGCATCGTTCTGCGGGTTCGCGGGTGGCTGGAAACCGATGACGTTGTAAAGGGTACGGCGACATTCAGGGACATCGCTGTCCGGTAATCCACCGTCCGACCCTTTCAGGTCCTTGAAGCGCGCCACGCGCTTCATCATCTCGTCGCGTGTCCACGCGCGCACCTGCCGCCAGTCTCCCATGATTTCTCCTAACCTTTGATCGTTAAAGCTTACCCCACTCCAAACATCGGGGCACCCACAATTAAACCACCCAATTTCCGGTGACACGGGTATCATTAGCACTCCCTAGCCACGAGTGCCAATCTCTACAAAGCGCTCTAATTCAACAGGTTGATAGGAGAGACAGATCAATGAACATCCGCCCCTTGCACGACCGCGTGATCGTTACGCGCCTGGAAGAGGCGCGCAAAACCGCCTCTGGCATCGTGATCCCGGACACCGCGGCAGAAAAGCCGGAGACCGGTGAAGTGATCGCCGTGGGTAACGGCAAAATCCAGGAAGACGGCAAAGTGCGTCCCCTCGCGGTGAAGAAAGGCGACAAGATTCTCTTCGGCAAGTATTCGGGCCAGACCGTCCGGGTCGAAGGCACCGAGTATCTGGTCATGCGCGAAGAAGACATTATGGGCGTCCTCGAGTGATCGGCGCCGGTTCCAACCTCCTCCTCCCCTCGCAGATTCAGGAGTAATTTCTATGGCTGCTAAAGACGTCAAGTTCCACGATTCCGCCCGCAACCGCATCGTCGCCGGCGTGAACATTCTGGCCGACGCGGTCAAAGTGACGCTCGGCCCCAAGGGCCGCAACGTGGTGCTCGAGAGATCCTGGGGCGCGCCCACCATCACCAAGGACGGCGTGTCGGTCGCCAAGGAAATCGAACTGAAGGACAGGTTCGAAAACATGGGTGCCCAGATGGTCAAGGAGGTGGCAT
>JBGPMS010000061.1:0-18291 GCA_041487115.1 Gammaproteobacteria bacterium | reverse complement strand
TCTAGCGGTAGACACCCGCGCTCCTCCGCCCGTACATGCCTCTTGCATCCAGCAATGGATGCGGGCGTATACTTTTGTAGATGCGCATCTAGATTATCCACCCGCGGCAGCGGTCGGCTTCCAGCTGGGCGTCTTGACCTATGGGTAAGCTCCTGTGTAGCGATACTGTCGAGTACTGGGGGACGATCAGTGCCCTCGGCCGACGCGTTTGATCAGGAAAGGCCCATGAACCTGCGTCCCGCGTGGGCTATTGTCTTGGCCTTCGTCCTCCTCGCCGGGCCGCTCCATGCGGGCGCGCAGCCGGGCGGCACGATGCGCCAAGTCGGCTATCTTTCCCCCGGTCCTGGGTACCCCTTCGAAGCTTTTCGCGAAGGGCTTCGAGAGCTCGGCTACGTCGAGGGCCGCAACATCGCGATTGAACGGCGGTCGGCGGAGGGGAAATCGGAACGCCTGCAAGACCTCGCAGCCGATCTAGTCCAACTTCGCGTGGACGTGATCGTCACCGCAACCACGGCGGCCACCCAGGCCGCGCAGCGAGCCACCACCACGATCCCCATCGTCTTCGCGTTAGCCGATGAGCCGGTGGAATTGGGGCTTGTAGCCAGCGTTGCGAAACCGGGTGGGAACATCACTGGCTTGACGGGCCTCATGGCCGAGCTCACCGTGAAGCGCCTCGAACTGCTCAAGGAGGTGTCACCGAGGGTGACACGCGTGGCCGTCCTCTGGGGTTCGTACCCGTTCTCCGCTGCCGTGCTGAGGGAGGTCGAGAATGCAAGTCGCACCCTCGGGTTGACGCTGCATGAGATCGAGGTCCGGGAAGCCACTGAGCTCGATAGCGCCTTCGCGCGCATGACTGCCTGGCGCGCGGAAGCGCTCATCGTCCTGCCACATCCGATGTTCGTGGCCCAGCGGACGCGGCTTGCGGAACTCGCGGCCAAGCACCGCTTGCCGTCGACGTACCATCTCAAGGAGTTCGTCGAGGTTGGTGGCCTGATGTCTTACGCCCCAGACGTGGCGGATATGTCGCGGCGCGCTGCGGGTTACGTGGACAAGATCCTGAAGGGCGCCAAGCCCGGCGAGTTGCCGGTCGAGCAACCAACCAAGTTCGAGCTCGTGATAAACCTCAAGACCGCGAAGGCGCTCGGCCTCAAGGTTCCGCAGTCGCTACTGCGGCAGGCGGACAAGGTGATTCGCTAGAGACTGTGAACTGAGTCGATTGCGTCATTGCCCACACTCCAAACAATTGGAGGCTCCTCATGACTTCGCAGCCCGACCCTCAAGGCAGTCTCGTTATTTCTTACCTCGGCCTGCGCAAGGCCGTAGGAATTATCGGAATCGCGCTTCCTTTCGTTCTGGCATTCGGAAAGATTCTGTTGGACGGTGCCGGAATACAGAGCTCGATCAGCAGCTATTACTACACTCTGATGCGAGATGTGTTCGTGGGAAGCCTCTGTGCAATCGCGGTCTTCCTCATGTCCTACCGAGGGTACGAACGCAAGGATGACGTCGCCGGAGATCTTGCCTGCGCTTTCGCCATTGGCGTGGCCCTCTTTCCAGTCGCCCCGGACATGGACCCGACATCGCGAGAAAAGGTCATCGGTGGGGTGCACCTCTTATTCGCGGGGTCGTTCTTTCTGACGCTGGCCTTCTTCTCGCTCGTCCTGTTCAGAAAGACTGACCCGAGTAAGCCGCCGACCCGCAAAAAGCTCCAGAGAAACGTTGTCTATACCCTCTGCGGATATACGATTCTGGCTTGCATTGCCCTGATCGCTGCCGCGGGACTGCTGCCCAGCACCAGTCCCGTGAGGCACCTCGCTCCCGTCTTCTGGCTGGAATCCATCGCCGTAGTCGCATTCGGCGTATCTTGGCTCACAAAGGGCGAAGCAATTCTTAAGGACGAGTAAACCTGAGGCTTTCATCGAGCGGACGTCTTTCGGCAAACCGAGGTCCGCCGCTCATGTCGAACGGTTGTCGGTGTTGGATAACCCGCCGCACCGGTGCTCGATCGCGCTCGATGCGGCGGTGCTGTTGCCCTCACCCGTCGGCGCTCGACCGACTCAACATCCCCAGTCGCGATCTGTAAGTGCCCATCGCATATCTTGGTGCATCGTAACAAGTGGTCGTCAGGTGTCAGCCTGCAGCCATTCCGGCGGCTAGCTCTCACCCACCAGAATCCGGGCCTCGGTCAGTTGGCGTTCAGGGAACGAAGAGGCTTGGCAGAGCCATTCGTGACGATTGATTCGGCAGGATTTTCGGACATCGGTGACATTTATTCGTCATTTGATGGAATATAAGGCGTAGATTGATGGGATATGAACCGTCAGTTGAGATCGACTTCACGTAGGCCTACCTATGGCGACTGGAGAGATCGGCGAGTGCCGTTGGGCGGGGTTCTCGGACGAGGAGCCGGCAATGCTTGTCCCTGGTCTTGCAGTACCCGTAACCCAGGATGAGAGTGGAGGAAAAATCTATGAGCGCTACAGACGCCAAAGCAACTGATGGTGGTTCATCTCCGGCGGACGAACCTGCTAAGAGGTGGCGGTCCTACTGGGACTATCGTTACTCGCGAAAACAAAACTCGACTCCGCTTCCTACCGATGACTCTGAAAGAACGGCCTCGATCCGTGAAATCTATAAGAAGCACGCGGCGGAGCTGCTAGCGATGGAGGACCATCAGCACAAGTTCCTATTGTTCGTCATGGGGATCTTGAGCGTTGGTGCGACGCTTCTCGGAAAACTGAGCGAGCATGACGCACCGCTCTCGCACCCTGCCAAGATTGGGCTTAGCATCTTGGCGACCGCGATAATGATCGTTGGGATTCACTACACGCTTGAGCGCCACGCGGCGCGACAGGCTGCACGAGATCTGCTGGTTCGTTGTGAGCTCGCGCTCGGACTCTACCAACCTGACCGATACTTCCGTGGTGAAGCTTTCTACGACGAACACCAGCGCGCATATCCATCCAAAGGGCACTGGCTTCGCGACATCTACTGGGTAGTAATCGCTACATGGATCGGGTTCCTGATTCTAATCTGGGCCTAACTACGCGCTCCAGCGAGCCGGGGGCTCGCGTTGCTCGCCCTCCGGCCGCTGAGCGCCGGCGTTGGGCAGCAGACGGGCCCGAATCAGTTATCAGTCGTTTAAGCCTGATGAAGGGGTAAGTGCGATGGCGAGAGCTAAGAAGGAAGCGTCGAAGAAGACTGCTGCGCCGGCGGACGACGCCCGGAAGTACAGAAACTTCCCGAAGCACACGTTAGAGGCGGCTCTTGTGCTTCCTCAGAGGATTCAGGACGAAATGGGAGGAAAGCCGATGAACAGGCTCCTCCTCGCAGACGCGCTCGGGATGTCACCGAGCAGCAGCAATTTCCGTGAGCTACTCAGTTCAGCATACAAGTACGGCCTTACTGAGGGTACTGAAAAGGCGGAGAGCATTTCACTAACGCCCACTGGCGCGGCAGCCACGCAACAGGCAGATCCGACTGCCCGTCTACGAGCCCGTCGGAACGCGGCTTTGACCCCGACGGTATTCGGACGCCTTCTTCGCGACTACGCGAACAAGAAGCTTCCGTCCACGGAAATGCTTCCAAAGATTCTGCGAACCCAGTACGAGGTACCAAGCGATCTCACCGCGGAGTGCGCAAGCCATATCGCGGCGAACGGGAGGTTTGTTGACGTCATCCGGGACATCGGTGGCTCGCCTCACATACTGCTGGACGCCGAGTCGTCGGTCTCCAAAACCGATGACGAATCGCAAGAATCGCCCCCTGCTCGAGAGGACGCCCCTTCTCCTTCGCCCCCTCCTCCTACGACTTCCGCCGCTCCCGCGCCCACCGCCCCGGCGGTTCGTGCGCCAGCGACCGGCCCGAGACCCATCTTTGTTGGGCACGGCAAGAACAAGGGGCCGCTTCAGCAGCTTCAGCGCCTACCTACTTACCACCTTCCAAATCCCTCACAAGGTCGTGGTGGAAGAGGCGAATCTAGGAAGACCCATTCCACAAAAGGTGAAGGAGACAATTGAGGAATGCGGATCAGCGATCCTTATCTTCACCCGCGACGATAAATTTTTCGACGAGGGCGGAAAGGAAATTTGGCGGCCGAGCGAGAACGTGATTCATGAGCTCGGCGCAACGTCGTTCGTCTACGGAGATCGCATCGTAATTTTCAAAGAGAAGGGGCTTCATTTTCCAACCAACTTCGAGAGCATTGGCTACATTGAGTTTGAATCGGACGATCTCACGGCAAGAACAGCGGATCTACTCAAAGAACTGATCGGCTTTGGACTGGTCAAGGTAACGCCGACACAATGACAATCACTCCTGGGAGACTGCTGCCCAACAACCATCTGCACCGGAGCCGCAAACAGCGCCGCTCCGCTCTGCTGTCTGCGGCCCGGTGAACTGGGGCGTTGAGCGTCTTGAAGCAGTGCCGAGTAAACTGGCAGCAGCAGGACCTACGCACTGGAGATAGCATGAACTTCACGATTGAAGCTGAGTTGGAGGAAGACGGGCGCTGGCTGGCCGAAGTGCCGCAGCTACCTGGCGTCCTCGCCTACGGCGTTACGCGTGATGAGGCCATGTCTCGCGCGCAGGTGCTCGCTCTCCGAGTCATCGCCGAACGCCTTGAGCACGGTGAAGCGTCACCGCAGTCAATCAACATCTCCGTTCCGGCATCCGGGATATCGGCTCCGATATCGAGCGGTTTCATGGGGATCATGGCTTGCCCGCATCGAGGGTGAGACCCGGCGATCTCTAGCGCGGATGCACCAACAGACGTCGGACCTCCAGGTTTTCGCACCGCTATGGAGCGTCCGCGCTCGGACCGGACATCCAGGTTCAGTGCCGTGCAGCATCCAGACCCTCCTCGCCACCGCCCATTCCGACGCTGGTAACCTCCCGAAAAACCTATACTATAGAGACCTTGAACGCTCGGCATGAGCGCGCGCGCCGGTTGGCGGTGGTACGGCGATTGCGTCATGCGTCCTCTGGGGGAAGAGCAATGGCCCCGGCTGAGGGTCAGCCCCCCCCGAACTCGCGAGCTTTCGCGTGCATTCCATTTTCTTAGACTCCACCGGACCGACCCGCCATGAGTTCGTTCTGCCTCGACGTGCGTGTGCTGCGATCGTTCGTCTCGATCGTCGAGACCGGGAGCGTTACGGAAACGGCCCGCAGGCAGGGGCGGACGCAGCCGGCGATCACGCTCCAGATGAAGCGGCTGGAGGATCTGATCGGCAAGGTTCTATTCCGGGAAGACAGCCGGCGGCCGATCTTGACCGACGAAGGGGACATGGTTCTGTCCTACGCCAAGTCCATCCTGAAGCTGCATGACGAGTTGCTCGAACGCCTGTCCTCACCGGAGATCGAAGGCCATGTGCTCCTGGGGACTCCCGACCTCTACGCCGCCTACCTGCTGCCGTCGATTCTGGCGCTGTTCCGCCAGGCGTTCCCGCGTATCCAGGTGGAACTGCGCTGCTCGCTGTCTACCCCGCTGGTTGCTCTGGTGCAACGGGGCGAGGTGGATATCGCACTCGTGACCAGCATGCGGGACTTCAGCGGTGGCCAGGTCGTGCGTCAGGAACAACTCATCTGGATCATGGGGGAGCGCTACGACATCCACCGCGCCAACCCGGTACCGCTTGCGCTGCTCCCACCCGGCAACATCTACCGCGATCACGCCATCGAAGGCCTCGAGCGTGCCGGCCGCAAGTGGCGCATCGCCTGTGTGAGCGAGAGTGTCGGCGGCCTGCAGGCGGCCGTGTTCGCCGGCATGGCGGTAACCGTGCTGTGCAAGTGCGCACTGGTCGACGGCATGCGCCAGATCGGCATCAACGAATACTTTCCGCCGCTGCCGAAGGTCGATCTGCGGCTGTATCGCGCGCCCGGGTCGCCCACCGCTGCAGCGACGGCGTTGCACGAATACCTCGCCCGCTATCTGAGCATGGATCCGGGTGCAGAGGAAAAGGACGCGACAGCAGGCCGGGATGCTCCGCTGCTTGCCGGCTCACCCGGCGGTGAAGGTCGGCCAACGGTCCAGCCACGGGCGAGCCGCCTCGAAAGCCGCGGCGACGCGAAAGATCCGGCTCTCCTCGAGCCACGGAGCAATGATCTGCAGGCCGACCGGCAGGCCATCTCGATCGAAGCCGCACGGAATCGTGGCCGCCGGCAGGCCCGCCAGGTTGATCGGCCATGAGAAGGGTGACCAGCCGAGATGCGGATCCACGGGGCGGCCATCGATCTGATCCACCCCTAGGGTCCCAGCCTCGAACGCGGTGACGGCGACCGAAGGCGTGACCAGCACATCCACGCGCCGGAACAGCTCCACGAATCGATTCCTCAGTTGAGTGCGGCGGTGCGTGGCATCCACGTAGTCGATGCCGCGATAGGCACGGCCGCGCACGATGACGTCGTTGTAGTCACGATCGGAACGGGTCAGCATCGCCTCCTCCCGACCCAGCACCGCGGCCGCCTGTTCGGTATAGGCGATCGGTTTGATCGTGCGCTCCAGCACCTCGGGATCGATGCCGGAATCGTCCGCGACGAGCTCGGCGCTCAGGTTGGCCAGCGCGTCGACGGCCGCGGCGAAGACCTTCCGCACCTCGGGCGACACCGCAGCAAAGCCGAGATCCGGCGTAAAGGCGATCTTCAAGCCAGCCAGCGATCCGGGCGTCGCGTCGAAACGGTGAGGCGTTACCGGCAGGCTCGCGGCGTCGCGTACGTCGTGCCGCGCGATCACCTCGAGGAACAGCGCAACGTCGCGGACGGTCCGGCCGATGGGGCCGGTGTGGGCGAGTGAGGCCCAGGAAGGTGGAAAGAATCCAGGGGCTCTAGGCACCAGGCCGAAGGTCGGCTTGATGCCGAACACGCCGCAGAACGAGGCCGGGACGCGAATCGAGCCCACCCCGTCGGTCCCCAAGGCGAGCGGTCCGCAGCCCGCGGCGACCGCCGCTGCCGCTCCGCCACTCGAGCCGCCGCTGGTGCGATCGAGCCGCCAGGGATTACGCGTCACGCCCGACACCGGACTGTCTGCCGTGAGCTTGTAGCCGGACTCGCAGGTCGTCGTCTTGCACGTGATGATCGCGCCCGCGTCACGCAAAGCGGTGACTACCGCTGCATCGACCTCCGGCACGAAGTTTTCGAAAGCAGGGGCACCACCACGTGCCGGGACACCGGCTACGAAGATGAGGTCCTTTACCGTGACCGGGATGCCGGCGAGCGAGCCTTGGGGCTGACTGCTGCGCCATGCCTTGGTTGCCTTCGCCGCCGCCACGCGCGCAGAGTCGAACATCGGCGTGACCATCACGTTGCAAACCTGGTCGGTTTCAGCGAGTGCGCCGATCACCTCGTCGATGACGTCCGAAGGCGTGAAGCGGCGGCTGCGATAGCCGTCGAGCAGCTCGGTCGCCGACAGGCGCGCGAGCTCGCCGATCTTCGGTACCGGCTGCCGAACCGCTGGCGTACCGGACATCAACGCTTCCCGCTGGTTGCGAGCGCCCTGTCCACGGCTCGCCGTGCAAGGACGCCTATGAGATGAGCACGATAGTCGGCGTCGCCATGCATATCGGCGTTCAGCCCTTTGGCGGCAACCCGGACGCGGGCGACAGCCTCCGGCGCGAACTTCTCCGACAGAGCGGCTTCGATCGACGTTGCACGAAAGACGCAAGGCGCCGCACCGGTCACCGCGATGCGCACCCCGGCCGAGGTCCGGGCGACGAAGACCCCGACCAAGGCGTAGCGTGAGGCGGGGCTGCGGAACTTCTCATACGCCGCCGCAAGCGGCACCGGGAAGCTCACCGCTGTGATGATTTCGCCCGCGCCGAGCGCGGTCTCGAACATGCTCACAAAAAAATCGTCGGCCGGGATCGTACGCTTGTTGGTCGTTACGCTGGCCGCGAGCCCGAGCACGGCGGCGGGATAGTCCGCCGAAGGATCGTTGTTGGCGATCGATCCGCCGATGGTTCCGCGGTTGCGGACCTGGGGATCGCCGATGCCGGCAGCCAGCTCGGCCAGCGCGGGGATCGCGCCGCGCACCGCCGCAGAGCGCTCGATGTCGGTGTGGCGCGTCATGGCGCCGACGGTGACGACGCCGTTGCCGACCCGGATTCCGCGCAACTCGGCGAGGCCGCCGAGGTCTACGAGAGCCGTCGGGGATGCCAGACGCATCTTCAATGTCGGGATCAGGGTCATCCCGCCGGCGAGCAGCCGCGCCTCGGGCGTGGCGGCCAGCGCGGCACTCACCTCGGCGAGGCTGGCCGGGCGCTGGTAGTCGAAGCTTCTCATGGTAGCTACCCTCCCTTACCTGGTCGCGGCCCCCGCGCTCTGGATGATGTGCCAGATGCGGTTGGGCGAAGCCGGCATGTCCACGTGCGTCACGCCGAGATGCGCGAGCGCATCGACCACCGCGTTGATCACGGTGGCGGGCGAGGCGATGGTGCCAACCTCGCCGCATCCTTTGACGCCCAGCGCGTTGTGCGTGCACGCGGTGATGTGGGTCTCGACCGTCATGTTCGGCAGGTTGTCGGCGCGCGGCATGCAATAGTCCATGAAGGAGCCGGACAGAAGCTGGCCGGATTCCTCGTCGTACACGCAGTCCTCGAACAGCGCCTGGCCCACGCCTTGCGCGACGCCGCCGTGGATCTGGCCTTCGACGATCATCGGGTTGATCACGGTGCCGACATCGTCGATCGCCACGTACCCCAGAAGCTCCACGGTGCCGGTCTCGGGGTCGATCTCGACCTCGGCGATGTGCGCACCGCACGGAAAAGTGAAGTTCACCGGGTCGTAGAACGCCTGCTCCTCGAGACCCGGCTCGAGAATCTCCAGCGGGTAGTCGGCCGGGAAATGGGCCGACAGCGCCACCTCGCCGAAGGTCTTCTGCCGGTCGGTTCCCGCCACGGAAAAGACCCCGCCCTTGAACTCGATGTCCGTGTCGCTCGCTTCCAGCATGTGCGCCGCGATCTTCTTGCCCTTGACGATGACCTTTTCGCTCGCCTTCACCAGCGCCGAGCCGCCGACCGCCGCCGAGCGGGAGCCGTAGGTGCCCAGGCCGAACTGCACCTTGTCGGTATCGCCGAACACGATCTCCACGTTGTCCGCGGGGATGCCGAGCTTCTCCGAGACGATCTGGGCGCAGGTCGTTTCATGCCCTTGTCCGTGGCTGTGCGTCCCCATGAGAACGGTGACGTGGCCGGTCGGGTGAACGCGCACGGTCGCGCTCTCGAACAGGCCACCGCGGACACCCAGCCGGATCGCGATACGCGAAGGCGCAAGGCCGCAGGCTTCGACGTAGGTACACAACCCGATGCCACGGTATTTCCCGCGACGGCTGGAGTCCGCTTTGCGCTGCGGGAAGCCGGCCCAATCGGCCGCGACCAGCGCTTTGTCGAGGCAACCGATCGGGTCGCCGCTGTCGTACTGCATCATGACCGGCGTCTGATACGGGTACGCCTCCGGCCGAATCATGTTCTTGCGGCGGATGTCGGCCTTGTCGATGCCCATTTCCATCGCCGCCACGTCCACCAGACGCTCGAGCACGAAGGTCGCTTCAGGGCGGCCCGCGCCGCGATAGGCATCGACCGGCAGCGTATTGGTAAACACCGCCTTCACTTCGCAGTAGATTGCAGGAGTGGTGTACACGCCGGCCAGCAGAGGCCCGTAGAGGTTGGTCGGAATGTTGGGGCCGAACGTGGACAGATACCCGCCCATGTTGGCGATGGTGGTCACACGCAGTCCGAGGAATTTGCCGGTCTCGTCCAGCGCGAGCTCGGCCTCCGTCACGTGGTCGCGGCCATGCGCGTCGGAGATGAAGCCTTCGCTGCGCTCGCATACCCATTTTACCGGCCGTCCGACCTTCGCCGCGGCCCAGGTGACCACAGCCTCTTCGGCATAGTGGAACTGCTTGACCCCGAAGCCACCGCCGACATCCGGTGAAACCACGCGCAGCTTGTGCTGCGGGATGTTGAGGACGAAGTTGCCCATCAGCAGCTTCACGATGTGCGGAAACTGGGTCGTGGACCACATCGTGTAGTGAGCTCGCGCCCGGTCGTACTCACCAATCACGGCGCGTGGCTCCATCGGATTGCCTACGAGCCGATTGTTGACCAGGCTGATCCGGGCCACGTGCGCCGCCTTCTTGAAAGCGGCGTCGGTCGCGTGCTTGTCGCCCAGCTCCCAGTCGACGCAGATGTTGTCCGGGATGTCGTCGAAGACGGCCGGTGCGCCGGGCTTGAGCGCATCCAGCACGCCGACCACCGCGTGAAGAACGTCGTAGTCGACCACCACTGCCTCGGCCGCAGCACGCGCCTGCTCCAGCGTATCGGCGATGACGAAGGCCACGGCGTCGCCGACGCAGCGCACTTTGCCTTGTGCCAGCGCAGGATGCGCGGGCTCCTTGGTAGCAGTGCCGCCCTTTCCCGTGACTGGCCAGGCGCAGGGCAGGCCGCCGACGCCGTCGGCTTTCAGATCCTCGCCGGTGAGCACGGCAACGACACCCGGCAGAGCCAGTGCTGCGGCAGCGTCGATCTGCTTGATGCGCGCGTGAGCGTGCGGCGAGCGCAGGAAGGCGCCCATGGCCATGTTGGGCCGCGTGATATCGGAGACGTAGTTGCCGCTGCCGGTGATGAAACGCAGGTCTTCCTTGCGCCGCAGGGAGGCGCCGATGCCGGTCGGATTGGTCATGGTGGTCAGGCTCCTTTCGTCTGCATCGCGGCCGCTCCCGCCATCACCGACGCGACGATGTTCTGATAACCGGTGCAACGACAGATGTTTCCTTCGAGCCAGCGGCGCACGCCCTCCGGGGTCGGCTGCGGATTGCGCTCGGCAAACTCGATCGCGCTCATGATCATGCCGGGCGTGCAGAAGCCGCACTGCAATCCGTGATTCTCGGTGAAGGCCTTCTGCATCGGATGCAGCGTGTTGCCCTTGGCCAGGCCCTCGATGGTGGTCACGCTGGCCCCGTCGAGCGTCACCGCCAGCGCAGTACAGCTCTTCACCGACAGCCCGTCGATATGCACCACACAGGCGCCGCACTGGCTGGTATCGCAGCCGACGTGCGTGCCCGTCAGCCCCAGCCTCTCCCGCACCAGCTCGGACACGAGCTCGTTGGGCGCCACTGCGATGGAGACTGGCTTACCGTTTACCTTGAAATTGATCTGCATGACCTGTCCCCCAAAAATTCCTGTCTCCCAGGGCAAGCGGCCTCAAGCGAGCAGCCGCGAGCGCTCTGCCATCCACGTGGCAAGAACCACGTCGCCCGTGTCGAACGGGTCTTCGAAGAACTCGCGTTCCGACATATAGACCACGAACCCGCACTCGCCAATCGGGTCGAGCATGACTTTCACGAACGATCCCTGGTACTCGATCGCCAGGATGCGTGCGTTGACCGCATTCCAGTCGGGTCCGACCGGCCCAGCCCCGGGGCGGCGCAGATGGATATCGTCGCGCCGCACGGCGACGTCGATGCGATCGCCGGCGCTGACACTGCGCTGCCCGGCGAGCGGCACGACGATGTCTCCCGCGTCGGTCGCGTTGAGGACCAGGCTCGTGCCGTTGACTCTGTCGACTTTGCCGGTGAGGACGTTCTGGCCACCCAGGAATTCGGCCACGTAGCGGTCCCTCGGCTCGGCGTAGACTTCGCGTGCGCGGCCCGCCTGCTTGATCTTGCCGTGCTCCATGACCACCACGAGGTCGGCCAGCGCGATGGCTTCGAGCTGCGTGTGGGTGACGTGGACGAAGGTGATGCCCAGCTCCCGTTGCATGCGCCGCAGCTCGGTGCGCATCTGTATGCGCAGTTGCTCGTCGAGCGCCGAGAGCGGCTCGTCGAGCAGCAGTACCCGTGGTTCCGTGATTACGGCACGCGCGAGCGCCACGCGCTGCTGCTGGCCTCCCGACAGTTGGCCCGGCAGCCGGTCGGCCAGCTCGGTAAGGCGTACCTTCTCGAGCATGGCGTCGGCCGTCTTGTACCGGTCCGCCTTGTCCAGGCCCCGTACGCGGAGCGGAAAGGCCACGTTGTCCCGCACCGTCAGATGCGGGAACAGCGCATAGGACTGGAACATCATGGCGGTGCGGCGCATGACCGGCGGCATGCCGATCACGTTCTCGCCGCCGATCAGGATCTCCCCGCCGGTCGGCTCCTCGTGGCCCGCGATCATGCGCAGGATGGTGGTCTTGCCGCAGCCGGAAGGCCCCAGGAAGCAGCAATAGGCGCCGTCCGGAATCTTGAGATTGACCCCGTCCACGGCGGCAACGTCGCCAAACCGCTTGTACAGGCCCGCCAGCTCGATATCGCCTTTTCCGGTCGCCATGTTCGCTCCTGTCAATCGGCCGCAATGCGGGCCGCGCGCCGCTTCTGTATCAGGGCGATGCCGCCGAGGCAGGCGCCGATGATGACGAACGATGCGACCGTGGTTACCGTGCCAAGGGCATAGAGCGAGGGAGAAGTCACGTTCAAGGTCATGCTCCAGATCTCGAGCGGAAGCGTATTGAGTGGACCGGATGTCTGCAGCGTGCGCGAGAATTCGTCGTAGGACAGCGTGAAGCCGAACAGGGCGACAGCCAGCAGCCCGGGCGCGAGGATCGGCACCACCACCAGCCAGACGATCTGCCAGCGGCTCGCACCCACGTCGCGCGCCGCTTCTTCCCAGGCGCGATCGAAGCGCGACATGACCGCAAACATGACCAGGACGCCGAAAGGTAACGTCCAGCTCAGGTGGGCGCCCAGCGCCGAGGTGTACCAGCTCGCCTGCAGGCCGAAATACTGGAACAGCAGACCGACGCCGATGCCGAGCACCAGCCCGGGGGCGACCAGGCTTCCGATCATCAAGTAGAAGACCACCCCGTCTCCCTTGAAGCGCTGGCGGAAGGCGAGCCCGGCCATAAACGAGCCGACCACGGTCAGCACGGTGACCAGCACCGCCAGGACGATCGAGCGCTCGAACCCGCCCTTCACGTCCCCGGTGCGCACCTGAGTGAACAGATCGATGAACCAGTGCAGCGACAGCCCCTTCATCGGGAAGACCAGCCCGCCCCGTACGTCCTGCAGCGACAGTACGTAGATGCAGAGCATGGGACCGTAGAGGGCGAGCACATAAGCGCTGAACAATGCAGCCAGAACCCAGAAGGTCCACGGACGCCTCGGCCCGACACCTTCGGCGACATGGCGCCTCGCGCGCACGACAGAACTCGGCAAGGAGACGGGGGATGTACTCATCGCGCGATCTCTTTGCGCACGTCGACCGTGCGCAGGATGAGCGAGATCATGACTACGACGACCACCAGAAGAACCACGGCGCTGGCCGCTGCCGGCGGATACTGCAGCACGGCGATGTCTTCGAACAGCGCCGAGACGACGGAAGCGGAGCCGCCGCCGCTCATGACCTTCACCACGAAGAAGTCGCCCATCACGATGGACAGGACGAAGATCGAGCCGAGCGCAATCCCGTTCTTGCTCAGCGGGACGATGATGTAGCGCATGATCTCCAGCCGGCTCGCGCCCGCATCGAGCGCCGCTTCGACGGTGCGCTTGTCGATTCTCGCCATGGCGTTGAAGATCGGCACGATCATGAAGATGGTGAGCTGGTGCACATAGGCCACCACCACCGCGAAGTCGGAGAACAGGAGAAACTCGAGCGGCTGATGGATGATGCCGGTCCACAGCAGGACCGAGTTGACCAGGCCGTTCTTCCCGAGCAGCGGGATCCAGGAGATCATCCGGATGATGTTCGACGTCCAGAACGGGATCGTGCAGAGCAGAAACAGGCCGATCGCGAGCAGCTGATTGCGCACGTGAAAGACGAGGAAATACGCGATCCAGAAGCCGATGACCAACGTGCCGATCCAGGTCAGGACGGCGAACTTCACCGTGCTCAAGTAGAGCCGCCAGGTCAGCTCCTGGGTGAAGATCCCGACATAGTTGGCCAGCGTGAAATGCGGCAGCATGCCGCCGAAGCCGTCGTGCTCCAGAAAGCTCGCCACCAGCACCACGATGATGGGCGCGACGAAGAAGGGGATGAGCACCAGGACGAGTGGAGAAACGTAGAGCCATCCTCTGGTGTTGGTGCTGGTGCTGGCTGTCATGATGCTGTGGTTGGTGGTAAATACCCCCTCTCCCTCGATGGGAGAGGGCGGGGGTGAGGGTGACTGCGTTGGATGTGCATAGATATTTTCAGACCCCTCACCCTAACCCTCTCCCGCAAGGGGAGAGGGGACGTAGGGCTCGTCACGCCGCTTTGAAGTCGTTCCAGCGCTTGTTCATGTACTGCGCTTCGTCCATCAACGTATTCCAGCAGGAGATGTTGGTCACGCGCTCCAGGAAGGAGCCGCCGTCGCGCTTGGCGCCGGCCTTCTCCATCGCGACGCCGTAGGGGTCGAGTATCGCCTCCTTCGCGGGCTTGCCTTCATACCAGTAGTCCCACTCGTTCGGCGTCAGGTTCTTCTTCGCGGTCGAAGGCACCGGGCTGTAGTAGCCGTAGCGCGCCACGAAGCCACCCTGCCAGCCGGAGAGATACCAGTTGAGGTACTCGTAAGCGGCATCGAGTTTTTTGCCCGACAGGTGCTTCATCAGAGCCATGCCGTTGCACCATCCGCGATAGCCTTCCTTGCCGCCCTTGATGTTCACCGGCGCGTAGATGCAGGGCATCCCCTTCACGCGCACCGCGGCGACAGCCGGCGACCACATGGATTGGATGATCACCTCACCGGCAGCCATGAGCTGCACCGACTGGTCGAAAGTCGTCCAGGTGGCGCGGAAGTGCCCCTGTTTCTTCAACTCGATCAGGCGATTGATGGTGAAATCGATCTCCTTCTTGCTCATGTTGCCCTTGTTGCCGTACTTGATCTCGCCGGCGCTCTCGAGGCACAGCGCCGCATCCATGATCCCGATGGCGGGCACGTCCAGTATCGCGGCCTTCCCCTTGAACTCGGGGTTGATCAGCTCCTTCCACTCCGTTATGTCGCGCTTGATGAGGTCGGGGCGGTAGCCCATCGAGTCGGCGTTGTAGACCTGCGGCAGGAACGTTGCCCACCCGGTGACGCCCTCGTGCAACTCGGTCGCGTCCGGCTTCGATATGTACATCGCCTCGTACGGCGAGATGCCCTGGCGCGATACCACCTTGCCGCTGATCTCGCCTTTGGTGAAGATCGGCAGGATGTTCTCGAACTCCTTGATCTTCTTCACCTCGATCCCCTGCAGCACGCCGCGCTTAGTGGCGAGCTTGGCCTGCCAGCCCTCCACGTCCGCGATGTCGACGGTATTGGGCTGGGTGACGAATCGGTTGATGGAAGCGGAGGTGTCGAGGTTTTGCATCGTCACCTTGAAGCCGAGGTCCTTCGATGCCTGGTCGCCGATCGCCTTGACGACGGAGTAGGACACCCCGACATGTCGGAGCTCGATGTTCTTGATGTCCTGGGACCAGATCAGCGGGAAGCCGGTGATCGCCTGCGCTCCCGCGACGCCCGCGAGAGCGGCTGCGCCTTTCAAGACCGAGCGGCGGGAGACGTCGACGCCCTCGTCGGCGGTTGCTGCCTCCGTTTCCACTGCGGACGTTGGCTTCGGTGTATCCATATCTGTGCCCCCTGATTGAGATCATCCAAATGCGTCCGGACGCCGCGTTGCGCTCCGGGCGGTTAACAGAGATGCCACTCTGCTATGCGGCAAGAGACTATCAACCGAGGGTGGAAAAAGAAAATGAGTAGTTATTATCGGGGACCGCTAACGATTGTTATGAACGGTTCCCGGTCGTGCACGAAGCACCGATGCCTCGCGGCGGTGCGGAGTTGAATGCCCCCGCGCACCAATACGGCTCGCGGTGCTTCGCGGCGGTGCGGGAGCTCGCGAGCGTCGATCGGATCGGCAAGCGACGAGCGGGTCGTGACGCGGGCGTACAATACGCCGGCCAAACAGGAGCCCTGGCCATGCCAGATCGAATGCCCGCTATCTTCCTCGGACATGGCAACCCCATGAACGCGCTCGCACGCAACCGCTATACAGAAGCGTGGCGCGAGATCGCCGAGGCACTTCCGACGCCGCCGCGCGCGGTGCTTTGCGTGTCCGCGCATTGGCACGTGCCCGGCACGGCTGTCACCGCGATGGACGCTCCCCGCACGATCCACGATTTCGGCGGCTTCCCGCGGGAGTTGTTCGAGTTTCAGTATCCCGCGCCGGGCGACGGCAAGCTGGCGGAAGAGGTCGCGCAGTTACTGCTACCGATCGCCGTGGTGCTGGACCACAAGTGGGGACTGGACCACGGCACCTGGTCCGTGTTGTGCCACATGTTCCCCGACGCCGACGTGCCCGTCGTCCAGCTCAGTATCGACGAGACGTTGCTCCC
The DNA here is from genome assembly GCA_041487115.1 of Gammaproteobacteria bacterium. Taxonomy (GTDB): domain Bacteria; phylum Pseudomonadota; class Gammaproteobacteria; order Burkholderiales; family SHXO01; genus SHXO01. The sequence goes on along the minus strand of JBGPMS010000061.1, from coordinate 1,972 downwards.
CGGCGCGCACTACGAGATCGGCCGCCGTCTCGCACCGCTGCGCGATCGCGGCGTCCTCATCGCCGGCAGCGGCAACCTGGTCCACAACCTCCACACGTATGCCTGGGGCAATCAGGCGCAGCAGCCCTACGACTGGGCGCTGCGCTTCGAGACGCAAGCGCGCGAGTGGATAGCCGCAGGAAATCACGCGCCGCTGATCGACTACGAAGCCCTGGGACGCGACGCCACTCTGTCGGCACCGACCCCCGAACATTTCCTGCCGCTGCTCTACGTGCTCGGTGCGCAGCAACCCAGCGACACAGTGAGCTTCCCGGTGGAGGGGATGGATGGCGGCTCGGTATCGATGCTTTCCGTGCGGGTCGGTTAGCCCGGATAGCGTCTGGTGCGAGAAGCAGGTAGCGTCGCGGCACCTCTGCACCGGTGCCGATCACCGTCATAGACACTTCGATATAGTCGGGCTCTCGCGGCGTTCACTTCCCACCGGCCCCTGATCTGCGACCAGGAGGTCAGTCCCTGTCACCGCAGTCGTGTGCGCGCACTGCGTGCCGAATCATTCGAGACCGGCGCGCGCCTTCCCACCTCACCGGACGCGCCGCGCCGTCAGTGCCCAGTAAGCAACGCAGAACCAAAGACATATGTGCCGGCCCGGACGCAGGCCCTAACCTGCCCTACAGCGTGACCGTTTGTGCGAGCCCACCGAGGAACGCGAACGGTCTCAATCCCGGCAGGCGTCGTCGAGCCTGCCGGGTTGGGGCGGACCGATCCGGACGAAGGGTAGAGACAGCTTCTCGCTCCGGCCGAGGTCCGCATCGTGTCGGTGGCGTCCTTGTACGACGCCTCATCAACTTCAAGGAGTGCATTATGAAATCCGCATGCAAGAAACCCGAAAGAATCTCGGCCGAGATGCTGAACCAGGCTGCGTCGATTGGCGTGGCCCGGGCGGTCGAGGCACGCAAAGCGGCAGGCATCGAGTTGTCGGATGCCGAGTCGCGTGATGTTTCCGGTGGGCTGTATTGCTATCCGCCAATCATTCGGGGCATTCCGCCGATGGTCAACCTGGCAGTAGCCGCCGGCGCCGCAGTGTCCCTTGTATGAGCGCGCCACGTCAGATCCTCTGCCCGAGTGCGCAGCCGGAGTATCCGGGCAGCCAGGTCATCGGTGTTGTCGGGGGCACGGCAGATGCGCCGGAAGTGGCGTATCTGACGGAACCGCAGCCGGTTACTCCGGAACTGCTGGCGCTGGCCCAACCGGTGCGGCCTGCCGAGGTGTTTCGCTTCGCCGCTCCGTGTATCCATGGTGGCTGTCCTCACTACGCTACCGAGGAAGCGAAGTGCAAGATTGCGGAGAAGGTCGTACGTTGGGAGCGGGTGGCGGTCGACAAGCTTCCCGCCTGCACCATACGCGCCAGTTGTCGTTGGTGGCAGCAGGAGGGCAAGGCCGCCTGCATGCGCTGTCCACTGGTCGTCACGGACAGCTTCGATCCTTCGGAGGTCGTCCGCAAGACGGCCGATCCGGCTGTCCTGTAAGCGGCGAAGCCGTAGCAAAGCAGTTCTAGCCAAATCCGGGACGAGGCCCGGCGTGCGACAAGCGTTATTCGGTCAAGACCGTAGAGTGTTCCTAAGGAACGGTCTCTTGGCGAAGTAGTGCTCATGCGCCCGTCGTCCTCGTCCTGGCCCACCGCTCGCGGCCGGATCAAAGCTTCGGCCGGCGATGCGCCCAGGGTCGAGCCTGCTCGAAGGCGCGTGAGGCCTGGAGGACACGCATGTCCTTGAGGCGCCCGGCGACGATCTGAATTCCCACCGGCAGGCCCGCCGGCGTAAAGCCGCAGGGACAGGTCGCGGCGGGCAAGCCCGTCAAGTTGAATGGATAGCTGAAGCCCGCCCATCGCAGCCAGTCCCAGGGGTGTTGTTCCCAGTGCGCAGGGATCAGCAGCTCCGCGGGAAATGCGGCCACCGAGAGCGAGGGCGTCAGC
>JBGPMS010000060.1:0-18462 GCA_041487115.1 Gammaproteobacteria bacterium | reverse complement strand
GACGCCCAACGAATAAGGTTAGATCGTGCGAGCGAAGCGACGCCACGATCTGAACCGGTTGTTGGACAAGCCCGATCTGGAGCACTGGCGCGCCCCTAGAAAATATGTATTTGGGATAGATATTACGGAAACAACAAGTTAAGCGGTTTTTTGTAGCGCACCGCGCGCATCCGCGCATCAATCGACTTTGTCAAGTGCCCTCTGTGACAATTTCGGGCAGACGCGGTGTTCCGATGGGACAGTCCAAGCGCAGCCCAAAGCTGGCGCTGGAAACGTTGGCAGTATAACCTCGGGCGGTAGGGCGGTGACCATCAAAAACCCGCGCCACACCGAGGATCAGATGGTGCATCCAACTGGCGGTCTTCGCTTCCTCCGCGTAGCGGCTTCGTCCAACCCCGGCATCGAGGGGACGCCCAACAGCGTCCTTCGGCCGCTGTCGCGCGCCCCTCATGCCGAACGTTAGGTGCAGAGATGGGTTGGTCGCTTAGCCACCTTCCGCCCCGCGAGCCAGCGCTCGTCGATGCCGCTCTCATGGCAGCGGGGAAGGCTCTTTACATTGCAAACGCGTTCGAGTCCAAATGCCGTTTTGTGTTGAAGATTGCACAGCTGGAGTCGTACATCGAAGGCCGCCCGGAAGCGACGCTACCCGATGCTATTGCCTCTCTGTCAAAAGAAAAACTTCTGGGACCAACGATCGCAACACTGAAGCTGTTCCCGGAAGTCACGTCTGGAGAGGTTGCTCTCCTTGAGAAAGCGAGAGACGCACGAAACTTTATCGCGCACGAAGGTGCTGCATTTGGCTACGTGTTCCATGTTAAGGAGAAGCACCTTCGTGAGCACCTTTCGAAGTTGCGTGTGGCGGTTTCTCAGCTTGCTCAGGGGGATAATGTTGTGTCGCGGTGGGTCTACGAGATCGAAGAGAAAGAGGTCGCCCCGCGTGATTTCGAGTTCAGCTACCCCGTGATGGTTGATACGTGGGTGTTCAACGAAGTTGACTGCACCTAACCCCAGCGTGCACCGGAGCGCCGAGCAGCGTCGCTGCTCGGTACCCGTCGCGCATTGCGCGCCGGCACCCGGTGACGCTCGTCGTTAGAGCGCACAAGACCAAGTGGATGAAGGCATCATGAATGGCGGGCAGATAACAACCGTCTTCTTTTCATGGCAACTCGATCGATTGGCGCTCACTGGCCGCAACCTTATCGAACGGGCACTGCGGGAAGCCCTTCAGCAATTGAAGAGCGATGCCGAGATCGAGGAGGCTAAAAGAGATGCAGTCTTGGACAGTGACACGCAAGGCGTTCCAGGATCACCGCCTATCGTCGAAACCATTTTCAAGAAGATCGATGCGGCAGCGGTGTTTGTCCCCGACTTGACATTCGTGAGCGTTCGGCCCGACGGCCGCCCGGCGCCAAACCCAAATGTCCTTATTGAATACGGCTGGGCACTCAAGTCGCGGACGCACAGCCGCATCGTAGCGGTGATGAACACGGCGCACGGCGAGCCAACGAGAGAATCCCTTCCTTTCGACTTAGGCCACATGCGACGCCCGATAACATACCACTGTGCGGACGATGCCGATGACGCAACCCGACAACGGGCGCGCAAGGATCTTGCAGCGAAACTGAAGAATGCGCTGAAGGCGGTGCTCGCATTGGAGGGCGACAGCGTTGGGCCGTCACGCTTAAGGACGTATGTTCCTCGAGCGCCGATGGACGGCGAGGGACGCTTTCGAAAAGCTGCTGAGCCTATTGGCCGTCTGTTCAACTCGATGCCGTTCCTCGCGCAAGAGGAGAAGCCGATTTTCCTCGCCACCGGCGCAGCGATGTGGCTCCGACTCATGCCGACAACTGCGCGAGATCAGGGATTGCTACTCACCAACCTTGAAACGGCGATGTTGGAGAGCGGACGAGCCATCAAACCGCTTAACTTCCACAATGTAGCGACCCCCCCGTACGGTGTTCGAGGCCATGACGGCTTTGGACTATGTGTCAATCTCCAAGAGAGTGTGGCGGGAGCGGTCATATATGGGTTCACAAGTGGTGAGGTCTGGACGATTGACACTGCAATGCTTGCTTACGAACCCGGGATCATCGTATTCGACGAACATCAGTTTGTGGAAGCGCTGCTTGACTGTGGGGCCGTCCTAGCCCGTCTTGGCATCGATCCGCCGTACGCGTGGATCGCCGGACTGGAGGGTGTCAGCGGGCGTCGTTTAGTGCCAGTCAACACGCGCCCAACCTTTCCGACCGCCATCTGGAATGCTGACGTGCTCACCGTTCCGGGAAAATTCTCCGGCGTCGCTCAAGATGCACCGACTGCGCTTGAGGAGTTCTTTGTGAAGGTTTACGACAACGCTCAGTTGAGGAGAGGTCGCTGACTCGACGAAAGGTCGAAGCACAGCCCATGAAGCCAAAACCGGCGCGCTCTAACCCGCAGTTCCAGGGGAGCGCCGAGCAGCAGCGCTGCTCGGTACCCGCCATGCTGCGCATGCAAGCGCCCCCTGAACTGCAACGTTAGCCGACTATGACCGACGTGCTTGCATCTCTAGTGCTCTTGCTCGGTGGGCTAGTTTGCGCAATTAACTTCTATTTGTCGTTCTGCCGGTATCCTCTGCACCGCTTGCGAGGTGGCTCGCGCGAGTCCTACCGTCACCTATCGGCTTTCCTTTGGTGGGTTCACTGCTTGTAGCCCTGTCGATTTTCAAGTTTTACGACATGCCCTGGATTCTTAGCGTTGCATTACTGTTAATTGCGATCGATACGGGAGGCATTCATTGGTTTACGGGAGTCCTCATTTATCAAAATTTTCGGCAGAAGAGAGTCGGCTAACCCATAGCTGCTGCGGACGGGCCATCGGCGCCGAGCTTTATTCACATGCTGCTGCGGCCCGCCGCAGAGCACGACGTTAGGCTGCGAGTGGTTCGCTCTGCACGCCGGGACGGGTCGAGCGCGAGCAACGGGAAGTCGAGAAGTCCGTGCTGGACCTCTCGGGCGATCTCGAGGCGGCCAAGCGTGAGCGCGACGCGGATCATTTTTCTCGACCTTGCGAACGCGCGTACAGTTTATAGGAACCGCCGCGATCGACCGTCCGAAGCCTCGCGGCCGTTCTATTCGCGCGAGGGCTGCGAAGCGAGCCCCGGATCGCTCCGATGCGCCACTTGTCCGAGAACATAAGTCAGCGCGACCTCGCGGTCGTCGCCTAGCATCATCAGGGTGAACAACATCTCCGCCGGCGTACGCGCCTGGCGGACGCGCCGCTCCAGCAGCGGCGTCGAATCCAGCCGTAGCACCACGAAATCGGCTTCCTTGCCGGGTTCGAAGTTACCGATGCGATCATCCAGGCCCAGTGCGCGCGCGCCGCCTAGCGTTGCCAAATAGAACGCGCGCCAGGGCGACAGCCGGTGACCGGAAAGTTGCGCCACCTTGTAGGCTTCGCTCATGGTTCGCAGCAGGTTGAAACTGGTGCCGCCGCCCACGTCGGTGCCCAGCCCCACGCGCATGCCTGCGTCGCGTGCCGCTGCGAAATCGAACAGCCCGCTGCCCAGAAACAGGTTCGAGGTGGGACACACGGCGGCGGCCGTATGCGTCTCGGCCATGCGAGCGCGATCGGGCGCATCGAGGTGGATGCAGTGAGCGTACACGGCCCGCTCGCGCAGCAGCCCGAAGCGATCGTACACGCCCAGGTAGCTGCGACTCCAGGGAAACAACTCGCGCACTCTGGCGAGCTCCTGGACGTTCTCCGCGATGTGGCTGTGGATGTGGGTCTCCGGATACTCGCGGGCCAGCCTGCCCGCCAGCTCGAGCTGAGCCTCGGACGAGGTCACTGCGAACCGAGGGGTGATGGCGTAGCCTAGGCGCCCGCGTCCCTGCCATTTCTCGATCAACGCAGCCGACTCGCCATAGCCATGGTCTGGGCCATCGCGCAGAAGCTCCGGGCAGTTGCGGTCCATCAGGACCTTGCCGGCGACCATCCGCAGGCTGCGCGCCAATGCGCGCTCGAAGAAGACGTCGACCGATTGCGCGTGCACGGTGGCGAACACCAGCGCGGTGGTGGTACCGTTGCGCAGCAACTCGTCGAGGAAGAACTCGGCCACCTCGGCGGCGTGCGCTGTATCCTGGAAGCGCATCTCCGCGGGGAAGGCGTAACGCTCGAGCCAATCGAGCAGCTGCGTGCCGTAACAAGCGATGGCGTCCGTCTGCGGATAGTGAATATGGGTGTCCACGAAGCCGGGGAGCAGCAGTCGGCCTGAATAGTCGACCAGGGATGCATCTCGCTCGAGCGTCGGCAACAGCTCGCTGGCGCTGCCCGCTGCCTTGACCAACCCGTTCTCCACCACCAGCAGCCCATCCTCGAAGAACTGCACGGCGTGCTCGTCGTGACCGTCGCCCGGGTCGGCGAGAAAGTGCAGCAGCCGGCCTCGGTAGGCGCACAGGGAACGTGTCGAGTCGATCATCGAGCGGTCTAGTGGACTGTAACAGCCATTTCGGTACTACCCCTCACCCCAACCCTCTCCCACAAGGGGAGAGGGGTTCAGTCTTCTTTTGATTGTTACAGTCCACTAGATCAGTCGACCGGCGCGCCGCGCGCCAGCCATCTCGCCACTCGGGTGCGCTCGTCGGGCGTCATCCGGGTGAGGTTGCCGAGCGGCATCGCTTGCGTGGCGACGGCCTGCTGCTGGATACGCGGCGCGGCGGCCCGGATGCGCTCCGGGGTATCCAGCATCACGCCAGCGGGCGGCTGCTGGAATCCGGCGAACCTGGGCTTCTCGGCGTGGCACACCGCACAGCGCTCGGCGATGATCGGCTCCACCTGGGCGAAGGTCACGTCATTCGCAGCCGAGGTTGCCGGGCCGCGCGCCGGCGCCATCGCGATGACCAATCCCACCACCAGCACCATCGCGATGGCGGGCAGCGCAAGCGCGTTTTTCCCCTTGTGCCGCAACACGAAGTACTGCCTGATCAGCGCCCCGGCCAGCATGATGACGGCGAGCACCAGCCACGCGTGCCGATGTCCGAAGGTCATGGGGAAGTGATTGCTGATCATGGTGAACAGCACCGGCAAGGTGAAGTAGGTGTTGTGCACGCTGCGCTGCTTGCCGATGACGCCGAAGCGCAGGTCCGGCTCTTTCCCCGCGCGGATGGCTTCCACCATGCGCCGCTGCCCTGGAATGATGTGGAAGAACACGTTCCACACCATGATCGTTCCGATCAATGCTCCCACATGGATAAACGCCGCGCGCGCGCCGAACACCTGACCGTAGCCCCACCCCGCAGCCACGACCAGTGCATAGAGAATCACACCCAGCGCGAGCTCGTTGCTCACCGTCCGGCAGAGCGCATCGTAGATCACCCAGCCGACGGCCAGGGACACAGCCGAGATCGCGATGGCGGCCCAGACCGGCAAGTCCATTACCGAGCGATCGACCAGATAGGCGCTCGCGCCCCACCAGTAGATGAGCGCGAGCAACGCCATGCCCGAAAGCCAGGTGACATAGGCTTCCCATTTGAACCAGTGGAGGTTGTCGCTGAGCGGCTCGTCCTTCGGCCCGAGGAGGTACTTCTGCGCGCGGTAGAAGCCCCCGCCATGCACCGACCACACCTCGCCGTTGACGCCGCGCGCACGGTCGGCCGGATCGCGCGGCGGAACGAGGGTGTTGTCGAGCCATACGAAGTAGAGCGAGGCGCCGATCCAGGCGATCCCGGCAACGAAATGCAGCCAGCGCACGCCGAGGTTCAGCCAGTCCACGAGGTAGGCCTCCATCCGGTCTCCTCACACCCGGCCCCCCTCGCCCCGCGCGACGGCGCGCGGGTGAGGGAGACTGCAACCCGGCTCACGCATCGGGATGGTAACGCTTGCCCAGCGCCGCCGGCTGGTTCAGCAGAATGGTGCGCGGATCGCGGCAGATCAGCACGAGCACCAGGATCGTGGCCAGGTACGGCAGCATGGACAGGAACTCGGACGGGACGCGCACGCCGAAACCCTGCGCATACAGTTGCAGGATGGTCACACCGCCGAACAGATACGCGCCGAGCATCACACGCCAGGGCTTCCAGGTGGCGAATACCACCAGGGCAAGCGCGATCCAGCCGCGGCCCGCGGTCATGCCCTCCACCCACATGGGTGTGATGGCGAGCGACAGATACGCCCCTGCCAGGCCGCTCATAGCGCCGCCGAACAGCACTGCCAGATAGCGAATGCCGATGACCGAGTAGCCGATGGCGTGCGCCGACGCGGGCGATTCCCCCACAGCGCGGATCAGCAGTCCGCCACGCGTGCGATTGAGGAACCATTGCATGCCGATCAACAGCGCCACTGAGCCGTAGACTAGAGGATCGAAGCGGAACAGCAGCGGGCCCACCAGCGGCACATCGCTCAGCACAGGAACAGAGATGCCTTTCAGACCGTCCACCACCTGGCCTACGAAGTCGCGTCCCACGAATGCGCTGAGGCCCACACCGAACAGGGTGAGCGCCAGCCCTGTAGCAACCTGGTTGGCTTGCAATGTCAGCGTGAGGAACCCGAACAGCAGCGCCATGACCATGCCAGCGGCGGCACCAGCGGCGAAGCCCAGCGTCAGGCTGCCGGTCTGGCTTCCGATCGCGAACGCGGCGATCGCTCCCGCCAGCATCATGCCCTCCACGCCGAGGTTGAGCACGCCGGAACGCTCGACGATCAGCTCGCCCGACGCGGCGATCACCAGCGGCGTGGCGGCACCCACCGTACTGGCCAGGATGGGAACGAGATACTCCAGGTTCATGCCGCTTCGCCCTCTGTCACCGCCACCGCTGCCGGCACCGCGGCCCTATGCTTCGGCACCCACTTCAGGCGAAAGTTGATGAACAGATCCGCCCCCAGCAGATAGAACAGGAGCATGCCCTGGAACAGGCCGGTGACGGCCGCGGGCAGCTGCATCTGCATCTGTGCCGTCTCGCCGCCGATGTAGAGCAGCGACATGAGCAGGCTGGCGAGCACTACCCCGAGAGGATGCAGCCGCCCGACAAAGGCGACGATGATGGCGGCAAAGCCATAGCCCGGAGAGATCGAAGGCTGCAGCTGGCCGATCGGGCCCGCCACCTCCGCTACGCCCGCCAACCCCGCCGTGGCGCCGCTGATGAGCAGCGCCAGCCACACGTTGCGCTTCTCGCTGAAGCCCGCGTAGGAAGCCGCGGCCGGCGCGAGCCCGCTCACCTTGAAGCGGAAGCCGGCGAATGCCTTTTCGGCGAACACCCAGGCCAGTGCCGCCAGCAGCAGCGCCAGGATGAAGGCCAGGTTGGTGCGCACCCCTTGCATCAGCAACGGCACCACGGCGGCGGCGTGAAACGCGGGCGATTGCGGAAAGTTGTAGCCGGCGGGATCGCGCCACGGGCCGTGCACCAGCCAGGACAGGAGCAGCTGGGCCACGTAGACCAGCATCAGGCTCACCAGAATTTCGCTGGTATGGAAGCGAGTGCGCAGGAAGGCCGGGATGGCCGCCCAGGCCATGCCGCCCACCGCGCCGCCGAACAGCATCAGCGGCAGCAGCCATGCGCTTTCCACCTGGTCGAAATACAACCCGATGCCGCCGCCGGCGAGCGCGCCGAGGATCAGTTGCCCCTCGGCCCCGATGTTCCAGACGTTGGCGCGAAAGCCCAGCGCCAGACCGGTCGCGCACAGGATCAGCGGTGTGGCCTTCAGCAGCAGCTCGCCCACTCCGTAGTAGGTCTGCACCGGCTTCACGAAGAACACGTAGAACGCCTGCACCGGATCCTTGCCCAGCATCGAGAACAGCACAAAGCCGGAGGCGAGGGTGAGCACGACCGCGAGCAAGGGCGAGGCATAGGCCATCGCACGCGAGGGTTCCTGCCGGGGCTCAAGCTCGAGCATGCGCGGTTGCTCCGGCCGGTTGCAAGGCTTGACTCTCGAACAATCCGCTCATCCAGGCGCCGACTTGCTCCACGCTCGTCTGCCCGGTGGGGACCGCGGGCGACAGGCGGCCTTCGGCGATCACCGCAATGCGGTCGCAGATCATGAACAGCTCGTCCAGCTCCTCGGATACCACCAGCACCGCGACGCCCTGGTCGCGGAGGTCCACCAGCGCCTGCCGGATCAGCATGCTGGCGCCGATGTCCACGCCCCAGGTCGGCTGCGCCACGACGATGACCTGAGGGTCGAGCATGGTCTCGCGCCCGACGATGAACTTCTGCAGGTTGCCGCCCGACAGGCTGGACGCGGCCGCCTGTTCGCTCCTGCACTTGACCTTGAAGCGTTCGATCACGCTGCGGGAGAAGCTGCGTACTACGGCGCGGCGGATGAATCCCCGTCGCACCATGCCGTGGTCGCTGCCCGTGAGCAGGGCGTTGTCCGCGAGATCCAGGGCCGGCACCGCTCCGCGCCCCAGGCGTTCCTCGGGCACGAACCCCAGCCCCAACCTGCGCCGGCGAGCCGGATCGAGCTGCCCCACCGGTTGCCCGCGCAGCTGGATGGCGGCGGGATCGGACAGGGTCTCGCCCGACAGCGCCGACAACAACTCTTTCTGGCCGTTGCCGGAGACCCCGGCGATCCCCACTATCTCACCGCTGCACACGTGCAGACTCACCTCGCGCAGGCTGACGCCGAAAGGATCCAGCGTACGCAAGGAGAGCCGCTCCACCGCGAGCCGCCGTTCCCCCGGCGCGCGCGGCTGCAGATGGCACTCCGGCAGGTCGGAGCCGATCATCAAGCGCGCCAGGCTCTCCGCCGTTTCCTGCTTGGGTGACGCGCTGCCCACCACGCGGCCGCCGCGCAGCACGGTCGCGGTGTCGCACAGCGCCTGGATTTCATCCAGCTTGTGGCTGATGTAGAGAATGCTGCAGCCCTCGGCGGCGAGCCGGCGCAGCGTCTCGAACAGCTTGAGCACGGCCTGCGGCGTCAACACCGACGTAGGCTCGTCCATGATCAGCAGCTTCGGTTTTTGCAGCAGGCAGCGAACGATCTCCACGCGCTGGCGCTCGCCGACCGACATGCTGTGCACCAGGCGCTTGGGGTCGATGGGCAGACCGTAGTTCTCCGAAACCTCCCGGATGAGGGTGGCGAGCCGATCCGGCGCGATGCGCTCGTCCAGCGCCAGCGAGATGTTCTCCGCCACCGTCAGCGTCTCGAACAGCGAGAAGTGCTGGAACACCATACCGATGCCGAGCCGCCGTGCCTCGGCCGGGCTCGACACCTCTATCGGCTGGCCCTCCCACAGCACGGTGCCGGCGTCGGGCTTGGTCACGCCGTAGATGATCTTCATCAAGGTGCTCTTGCCCGCACCGTTCTCACCCAGCACGGCGTGAATCTCGCCCGGGCGCACTTCCAGGTCCACGTTGTCGTTCGCCACCACCGCGGGGTAGCGCTTGGTGATGCCACGCAGGACAAGGCGTGGCTGCAGCTCCGTTTCGGGCGCGGCTGGCATGAGACGGTCAGTTCCGGTGGACGACGATGGGTATGGCCTGGGGCTGCGTTCCGGCCGGTTGAGCAATGCGGCGCCCGCGCTCGTGCGCGCCGGCGCCATCCCAGTTTGCCTCGCGCAAGCGCAGGAGCTGAGCGGCGACACCGATGGCGATGGCCTCCGGCAGCTTGCTGTCGATGCCGGCAATGCCGATGGGACAGACCAGCCGACCGACGCGCTCCGCAGGCATTCCCTCGCGTGCCATGCGGTGCGCGAAGCGCGCGGCCTTGGTGTGCGAACCGATGAGGCCGGCGAAACAGAAATCACCGCGCGCGAGTATGGTGCGGCACAAGTCGTAGTCCAGCGCGTGGCTGTGGGTCATGACCAGATAAGCTGCGCCTGGCAGCGCGCACTGCGCCTGCTCGACCGGGTCCAAGCTCGCGATCGCACGCACGTTGGTGGGGAGCAGGTCCGGGAACATTGCGTCGCGGCTGTCTACCCACGCCACCTGGAACGGCAACCCGGCGAGGCGGGACGCCAGGGCCTTGCCCACGTGGCCGGCGCCGAACAGATACAGCTGGGTATGCGCGGTCTCCACGCGTTCCAGGAACAATGTGTGGGCCCCATCCGCCGCCAGTCGCGAGGCGCCTTCCGCCGAGCGCAACGCCACGGCTTCGCTCAGCACCCAGCGATCGATCGCAGCGTCGCCGAAGCCGGGGTCACCGCCATCCTCGATGAGCAACACTCGTTGCCGGTAGCCATCCGACTTCACGACAGTCGCCAGGATGACATCGGCACCTGACCCCTGCTCCCGTGCAAGCATCGCGGCAAGCTGTGCCCGATCCGATGCCTCCAGCCGCTCGAACCACAGCTCGACGACGCCGCCGCAGCACTGTCCCAGCGTGGGGCCAAGTGGAACGTGCAGCGTTTGCCAGATGCCGCCAGCGGCCAGCAGCGTGCGCGCAGTCTCGACGGCGGTCAGCTCCAGCCGGCCGCCGCCGATGCTGCCGAGCATCGTGCGCTCACCCACCAGCATGCAGGCGCCCGGCTCGCGCGGGGCCGACCCGCGCACGCTCGCCACGGCCACGCGCACGAGTGCTTGCCGGTCGTCGCCGGCCTGAGTCAAGAGCGAGAGCCAGTCGCTCACCCGCGCCCCCCGGCGGCTACTTGTCGAAGCTGCGCCGCCGCCTCGGTCATCGACGCGATCGCGTTCAGAATGGACTCGGGCGTCGCCGGTGCAGCCAGCGCGGGCCGCGCACCCGGCTCGCCGCAACTGGCGCACGCGTCGCGGATGGCGTGAAACACGGAGATGGCCAGCATGAGCGGCGGCTCGCCCACCGCCTTGGAGCGGAAGATGGTGTCCTCGACGTTGGGCGCGCGCTCCAGCAGGCGCACGCGCGTATCGGCAGGCCAGTCGCCGGCAGCCGGGATCTTGTACGTGGACGGGGCGTGCGTCCCGAGCTGCCCGCGCGCATCCCACCACAACTCCTCGCTGGTCAGCCAGCCCACGCCCTGCAGGAAACCGCCCTCTACTTGTCCAAGGTCCACCGCCGGGTTGAGCGACGTTCCCACGTCGTGCAGGATGTCCACGCGCAACAGCCGGAATTCCCCGGTCAGCGTGTCGAGCGCCACCTCGGACACCGCGGCGCCGTACGCGAAATAGAAGAACGGCCGCCCGCTCAGCGTCTTGCGGTCCCAGTGGATCTTTGGCGTGCGGTAGTAACCCCCAGCCCACAGGCACACGCGGGCCGCATAGGCCTCCAGCACCAGCTCGGCGAATTCGAACGCGCGCTCGCCGACGTGGACCTTGCCCTTCTCGAAGCGGACCGCCGCGGTTGGCACGGCGTATTTGTCCGCAGCGAAGTGCACGAGCCGCTCCTTGATCGTGCGCGCCGCCGCCTGTGCCGCTTTGCCGTTCAGATCAGACCCCGAGGACGCCGCCGTGGCGGACGTGTTCGGCACTTTGGCGGTATCGGTTGCCGAGCTCCGGACGCGCGCGAGGTCGAGCTGAAACTCCTCGGCCACCACCTGAGCGACCTTGGTATACAGCCCCTGCCCCATCTCCGTACCACCGTGATTGATCAGCACGCTGCCGTCGGTGTACACGTGCACCAGCGCGCCGGCCTGGTTGTACTGGGTGGCATTGAAAGAGATGCCGAACTTGACCGGCGTCAAGGCGATACCGCGCTTGATCACCGGGCTCGCCGCGTTGAGCTCCTCCACCCGCCGCCGCCGCTCGGCGTACGTGCTGCTCGCCTCCAGCTCGTCGACAATGCGATGGATGATGTTGTCCTCTACCGTCATTCCGTAGTGGGTGACGTTGCGCTCGGCGACGCCGTAGAAGTTGGCGCGGCGGACCGCCACCGGGTCGACCTGCAAGTGTCGGGCGATGTCGTCGATCGCCGCCTCGATCGCCATCATGCCCTGGGGCCCGCCGAAACCGCGGAAGGCGGTGTTGGACACGGTATTGGTCTTGCAGCGGTGGGACGTTAGCTGCAGATGCTCGAGGAAGTAGCAGTTGTCCACGTGGCACACGGCGCGGTCGTTGACCGGGCCGGACAAGTCGGCCGAGTAGCCGCAGCGGGAAGCGAGCATCAGCTCCAGCCCGCGGATGCGCCCCTGGCCGTCGAAGCCCACGTCGTATTCCACCAGGAAGTCATGGCGCTTGCCGCTCATCACCATGTCCGCGTCGCGATCGAGGCGCAGCTTCACCGGGCGGCCGGTCCTGTGCGCCAATAGCGCGGCAGCGCAGGCGAACTGCGCGGGCTGGCTCTCCTTGCCGCCGAAGCCACCGCCCATGCGCCGGCACTGCACCGTCACCCGATGGAACGGCATCCTCAACGCATGAGCCACTGCGTGCTGGACTTCGGTCGGATGCTGGGTCGAGCTGTGGATCAGCAGGGTGCCGTCTTCCTGCGGGATGGCCACTGCCACGTGGCCCTCCAGGTAGAAATGCTCCTGCCCGCCGATGGTGAGCGAGCCACGCAGGCGGTGCGGCGCCTGGGCCAGCGCGGCCTGCGGATCGCCACGACGCAGGACCTGGGTGGGCAGCACGAAACTGCCCGCCGCCAGTGCCTGACGCACGTCCAGGATGGCAGGCAATTCCTCGTATTCCACGCGTGCGAGGCGCGCCGCGCGACGTGCCTCCTCATAAGACACGGCAGCCACGCCGAACAGCGACTGGCCAGCGAACTGCACCTGCGCATCGGTGAAGATCGGATCGTCGTGCAACACGGGGCCGAAGTTGTTCTCGCCCGGCACGTCGGCCGCTGTGACCACATCCACGACGCCGGCCGCGGCCCGCACCGGCTCCAGATCCAACACACGGACGCGCCCGTGCGCGATGGTGCTCATCCCGAGCGCCGCGTGCAGCGCATCGGCCGGCAGCGGAATGTCGTCGGCGTAGACCGCCTCTCCGCTGACATGCAGATGGGCGCTCTCGTGCGCAACCGGCTGGCCGGCGATGGTGAGGGTCGATTGCGTCACGTCACAACTCCCGCCACCTGCTCCAGCTTGCACGGCGCAACCGTTGCGCGATCCTGCTCCAGGAAGAAGCGCCGCAGAAGATTGCGCGCCGCCAGCAGGCGATAGCCGGCACTCGCGCGCATGTCTGTGAGCGGCGTGTAGTCGCGCTCCAGCGCAGGCAGAGCCGCGAGCACGGATTGCTGGGACCAGGGCTTGCCGGCAAGCGCCGCTTCGGTGAGCGGCGCACGCTGCGGTACCGCCGCCATCCCGCCGAAAGCGATGCGGACCGAGGCAACGCGCCCGCCTTCGAGGTCGACGGCGAAGGCCCCGCACACGGCGGAAATGTCCTGATCGAACCGCTTCGAAACCTTGTAGCTCGCGAACAGCCGGCCCGGCCGCGGCAGCGGCACACGCACCGCTTCCAGGAACTCGCCCGGCTCCAGCGCCTTCTTCTGGTAGCCGAGGTAGAAGGATTCCAGCGGCAATTCCCGCCGGCGCTCCCCGCGCCGCAGCCGCAGGGTCGCGCCCAGCACCATCAAGAACGGCATGGAATCACCGATGGGCGAGCCGTTCGCCACGTTACCGCCCAGGGTCCCCGCATTGCGCACCGGCGGCGAGCCGAAGCGCTCCGCGATCTCGGCCAGCATCGGGTAGCGTGCCACCAGCGCCAGGTAGGCGTCGGTCAGGCTCACGCTCGCACCGATGTCGAGCACGCCATCGGCTTCGCGCAACACTTGGAGCTCCACTACGTTGCCGATATAAATCAGCATCGGCAACGAGCGCAGCTGCTTGGTCACCCACAGCCCGACATCGGTGCCTCCGCCCAACAGCAGTGCGTGGGGATGCTCTGCATACAGGCGCGCCAACTCGTCACTGCCGGTTGGGGCGTGGAAGCCGGGCGCGGCGTCGAGCGCAAGACTCGTCCCGCGCTCCAGCGCGCGCAGCGCGTTGCGCCGAGCGCTGCTCTGGGCTTCCTCTCGACTCCACACCGGCGGCGGCGCGTAGTCGTACATGCGGCGGCCCGCATCGATGATGGGCCGGTACCCGGTACAACGACACAGGTTGCCGGTCAGCGCCGAGACTATTTGGTGGCGCTGAGCACCGTCCTGGTTCAAATACAGGGCGAACAGCGACATGACGAAGCCCGGAGTGCAGAATCCGCACTGGGACGCGTGGCAGTCCACCATCGCGCGCTGGACCGGATGCAGGGCGCCGTCCGGTGCCTTCAGGCTCTCCACGCTCACCACCTCCTTCCCGTCCAGCGTCGGCAGAAAGCGGATGCAGGAGTTGACCGCCCGGTAGCGGATGCGCTCGCCGGCAAGCTCGCCGACCACCACGGTGCAGGCGCCGCAATCGCCCTCGGCGCAGCCTTCCTTGGTGCCGGTCCGACCGAGTCGATCGCGCAGGAACTGCAGGAGAGTCGTGGTCGGCGCCAGGTGCGATGCCCGCACCGTCTTGCCGTCGAGGATGAAGCGTATCTCTCCGCCAGCGACCTGCGCCACGCTTTAGCTCCCGCGATAGGTCGAATAGCTCCAGGGAGAAACCAGCAGCGGTACGTGATAGTGTTCGCTGCCATCGGCTATGCCGAAACGCAGGGCAATCCGATCCAGGAACGGCGGGTGGGGCAGCAGAACACCCAGACCCCGGAAGTACTCGTCGATATGAAACACCAGCTCGTACTGCCCCGGGACCAGGGCCGCGCCTTCGAGCAACGGACGCTCCGAGCGCCCGTCCAGATTGGTACGCAGCGCCACCAGGCACGCGGCGCCCGGCACGCGGTACAGCTCGATCATGACTCCGGCCGCCGGCCGGCCGTGTGCCGTATCGAGGATATGAGTGGTGAGCTTGCCCATGCCTTCAACTCGCGTCGGGGAGTTCCCGCCAAGACATGAGAATACTAAAAAATACTTGACTACGTACGAGCGTCAGCCTGAGTTGGCTGGCGCCGAGCGCCCGTAACCACCCCGGCGCTTCGCGCCACCCCTCCTTGAAAAGGAGGGGAGAAAGAGATCTTTCCCCTCCTGCCTGAGGAGGGGTGCCCGCGCAGCGGGCGGGGTGGTGGGAGCCTGCCGCAGGAGGGGTGCCCGCGCAGCGGGCGGGGTGGTGGGAGCCTGCTCGCGGCTGAGCTTCGTTGGTAATCAGGAAAAATATGGCAGCTCGCGTGTATATGTTCGCCGCCGCCGTCAGGAGAGTACAGTGATGGAGCCGCTGTTGCCGTCGCGTCGGGCGATGCAAACAAAGGCAACGCGGTTCGCGCTGCACACCAGCCTGGATAATTCATGAGGACTGCTGACGCCATGGCGATCCGGCTGGACGATCTGAACCGTCTCGAACGCGATGACTTCGTCTCGCGCCTCGGTACCATCTACGAGCATTCGCCCTGGGTCGCGGCGCGGGCCTGGGCGGCCCGCCCCTTCGAGTCCGTGGACCACCTGTGGCGTGTCATGCAAGACGCCGTGAAAGCGGCCTCGGGCGAGGAACAGCTCGCACTCATCCGCGCCCACCCGGAGCTCGGTGGCCGCCTCGCCATTGCCGATCAGTTGACGGAGTCTTCCCGCAGCGAGCAGACCGGAGCGGGCCTCGACTCCTGCACTCCCAAGGAGTTTTCGCGCTTGCAGGCGCTGAACGCGTCCTATCGGAGCCGGTTCGACTTTCCTTTCGTAGTCGCCGTGCGCGGGCTGACGCGGGGCGATATCATCGGCCAGCTCGAGCAGCGTCTGGGCAACCAACACGCCGAGGAAGTCGCCACCTGCCTGGTGGAGATCGGTCGCATCGCACGCTTCCGGCTGCAGGATCTGCTGGCTCCCTGATGCCGAGCGGTGCGGCATGGATGCAGGCTAGCCTTTGCGCGCGCGCCCGGTTTCTGCCAGCATGCGAAAATCATTGGCCGCATAGGAGACTGGAGAAAATGATGACCCGCAGAACATTCCTGCTCGAGGCGTTCCTGCTCGGCGCGCTGGCCGCCGTCTGCACGCCCGCCACCCTGGCGCTCGCGGACGAGCCGCTCAAGGTCGCTTTCGTCTATGTCGGGCCGGTGGGCGACGCCGGCTGGACTTTCGCTCACAATCAGGGGCGTCTCGCGCTGGAGCAGGCGCTCGGCTCCAAGGTGAAGACCACGTTCGTGGAGAGCGTCCCCGAAGGCGCAGACGCGGAGAGAGTCGTGCGCCAGCTCGCCGCCGACGGCAACAAGGTCATCTTCACCACGTCCTTCGGCTACATGAACGCCACGGTCAAGGTGGCACAGAGCTTCCCCGACGTGATCTTCGAGCATGCGACCGGCTACAAGACGGCCAAGAACCTGGGCGTATACGAGGCGCGCTTCTACGAAGGCGCCTATCTGCTGGGGGTCCTGGCCGGCAAGATGACCAAGACCAGCACGCTGGGCTACGTGGCTTCCTTCCCCATCCCGGAGGTGATCCGCAACATCAATGCCTACACGCTCGGCGCCAGGAGCGTGAACCCGAAGATCAAGACCAAGGTGATCTGGGTCAACAGCTGGTACGACCCGGCCAAGGAACGGCAGGCCGCCGAGACGCTGGTGGCCCAGGGCGCGGACGTGATGTGCCAGAACACCGACTCGCCGGCCACCGTGCAGGTGGCGCAGGAGAAGGGCGTGTACGCGTTCGGATGGGACTCCGACATGCAGAAGTTCGCGCCTAAAGCGCACCTGACCGCGAACACCAACAACTGGGGTGTGTTCTATATCGCCACCATCAAGGCGGTGCTGGCAGGGACCTGGAAGCCAGACGTCATAAAGTGGGGGCTCAAGGAAGGACTGGTGGTGATGTCGCCGCTCAACCCGGCGGTTACGCCGGAGGCCGCCAAGGCGTTCGAAGAGAAGAGGAAGGCGATGGTGGACGGCAAGTTCGAGCCGTTCCAGGGGCCGGTCAAGGACCAGTCGGGTGCGATCAAGGTCGCCGCCGGGAAGACCATGCCGGTGGCGGAGCTGATGAGCATGAACTTCTACGTCGAAGGCGTGGATGGCGCGCTGCCGAAGTAGACGGGCAAACCAGGACGATGGTGGCCAGCGTTTCCATGGCCGGCGACGGTGGCATGGAGGCTTTCATCCGCGGCCTGCCGAAGGCCGAGCTGCACCTGCATATCGAAGGCAGCCTCGAGCCGGAGATGGCCTTCGCCCTGGCGCACAAGAACGGCGTGCCGCTGCCGTACCGGTCGGTGGAGGCGTTGCGCGCAGCCTATCGCTTCCACAACCTGCAGTCGTTTCTCGACGTCTACTATGCCGGGGCGAGCGTCCTGCGCGACGCGCAGGACTTCTATGCGCTGACCCGCGCCTACCTGGAGAAAGCGCGGGCTCAGGGCGTGATCCGGGCCGAGATCTTCTTCGATCCGCAGACTCATACCGAGCGCGGCGTCGCTTTCGAAACCGTGCTCGATGGCGTCTGGCACGCGCTGCAGGACGGCGAGCGGGACCTCGGCCTCTCGTCCGGCCTGATCCTCTGCTTCCTGCGGCATCTGAGCGCCGAGTCGGCGATGCAGACGCTGCAGGCGGCGCTGCCGTTCAAGGACCGTATCCTCGCCGTGGGCCTGGACTCCTCCGAGCTCGGCCATCCGCCGTCGAAATTTTCCGAGGTGTTTGCACGCGCGCGGCGCGAGGGGTTGCTTACCGTGGCCCATGCCGGCGAGGAAGGACCGCCGGCCTACATCGTCGAGGCGCTCGACGACTTGCGGGTGTCTCGCATCGACCACGGCGTGCGCTGCGAGGAGGACCCGGAGCTGTGCCAGCGCCTCGCCCGCTCTCGCGTGCCGCTGACCGTCTGCCCGCTGTCCAACATCCGGCTGGCGGTGTTCGACCGAATGGAGCAGCACAATCTGAAACGCCTGCTGGATGCCGGTCTGTGTGTCACGGTCAACTCGGACGACCCCGCCTACTTCGGCGGGTACGTGCTGGAAAACTACCTCGCCGTTCAGCAAGCGCTCGGGCTCACGCGCGCCGACCTGACGCAGCTTGCTCACAACTCGATCGAGGCGTCGTTCGTGCCGGACACCGAGAAGCTCAGATGGCAGGGTGAGATCGATCGCTATGTGGCGGCGTATGAGTGGGGTGAATTGCGAGCCCCCTCACCCTAACCCTCTCCCACAGGGGGAGAGGGAACATTTTTCTCCCTCCCCTGAAAAGGGGAGAGAACTAGTCCCCCTCTCCCCTTGTGGGAGAGGGTTGGGGTGAGGGGTCTCCCGCTTTCACACATTCACTCCTTCCTTTTTTTACTCTTGTCCAATCTCCTTCTCTTGCGCGACGCCCTGGTGGCAGCGACCATGGACTCCGCGCGACGGGAACTCGGCGCTGCCAGCGTGCTCATCCAGGGTCGGCGGATCCATAGCGTGGCACCGAGTGTCCAGATCGATGCGTGGATCGCTGCGGACCCGGCCCATCGCACTCCGCACCAGACGGTGGACGTCTCCGGCTGCGTCCTGCTGCCGGGACTGGTGAACTGCCATCACCATCTGTTCCAGTCCCTCACGCGGACCATCGGGACCGGGGCGGGGCTGGGGCTGTTCGACTGGTTGCGCCGGTTGTACCCAATCTGGGCAGAGATGGACGCGGACGCGATCCGCATCAGCGCGCTGACTGCCCTGGCCGAGCTGGTCCT
>JBGPMS010000059.1:0-18760 GCA_041487115.1 Gammaproteobacteria bacterium | reverse complement strand
CGAACATTCTGTTCATGACGATCATGGCGACCAAGATGCCCTTCGTCGGCCGCGGCTAACGCAGGTTGGCCCGCGCGCTCGCTACGCCGAGCGGCCGTAACCACCCCGTCGCTTCGCGCCACCCCGCCTTGAAAAGGCGGGGAGAAAAAAAAGATCTTTCCCCTCCTGCCTGAGAGGAGGGGTGCCCGCGCAGCAGGCGGGGTGGTGGGAGCCTGCCCGGGGTGCCTGCTGCGCAGGCGAGGTGGTGGGAGTTTGCCCCCCGGGTCGAGCTTTGAGAGCAATCAGGAAAGGAGAAGCACCATGCGCGCCTCGGCAGGTAACCCCTCCCCCGACCTCTTCTTCGAAGCCTCCGCCGCCTACCAGCGTACGGAGGCGCTGCGTGCCGCGCTGGAGCTCGATCTCTTCACGGCGATCGGCGAAGGGCGAGGATCGGCGGCGGCGCTCGCCGCGCACTGCTCCGCTTCCGAGAAAGGCATCCGTGTCCTGTGCGACTACCTCGCCTTCGTCGGATTTCTGAGCAAGGAGAGCGGGTGCTACGCCCTCACGCCCGACAGCGCTGCCTTCCTCGATCGCCGCTCGCCGGCATACATGGGCGGCACGCTCGAGTTTCTGCACACCGACACTCTGCGCAAGGGCTACGCCAATCTCGCCGCAGCAGTGAGGAAGGGGGGCACCGTGCAGTCGCCCGGCGGGCTGACCGATCCGGAACATCCGGACTGGGTGCGGTTCGCCAAGGTGATGGCCCCGATGATGGCGCTGCCAGCACAGCTCGCCGCTCAGCTTATCGACCGGCCGCTCGACGCCCGGCTCGAGGTGCTGGATATCGCGGCCGGCCACGGGCTCTACGGGATCGAGGTGGCCAAGCGCTTTCCCGGCGCGCAGATCCATGGGCTCGACTGGCCTCGCGTCCTCGAGGTCGCGCAGGAGAACGCGCGACTGGCGGGTATTGCACAGCGTTACTACACCATCGCGGGCAGCGCCTTCGAGGTGCCGCTCGGAGGGGAATACGACGTGGTGCTGATCCCCAATTTCCTGCATCACTTCGGCGTGGAGACCTGCACGGCGTTTCTGCGCCGGGTGCACAAGGCGCTGAAGCCTGGTGGCCTCGCACTGACAGTGGAATTCGTACCGAACGAGGATCGGCTGTCGCCTCCGTTTCCGGCGACCTTCGCGTTGGCCATGCTGGTCGCTACCGCGGACGGCGACGCTTTCACTTTCGCGGAGCTGGACCGGATGTTCCGGAACGCGGGCTTCTCGCGCAATACCCTTCATGCCCTCGAGCCCAGCGCGCAGCAGGCGATCCTGTCCCATAAGTGAGCTCGCCGTCTCATCCCGGCTCTGCGATGACATCGTCGGCCACAACGACCTTCCTCGAATTCGAGCGCACCGGCTGGCGTGATCCGCGCCTGTGCGAGAGCTACGACGCTCGCCTGTCGACCGTTACCGTTCAGTGCATCGGTGCACTGCTGGATGCAGCCGGCGTCGGAGCTGGCGCGCGCGTGCTCGACGTGGCGACGGGCGCCGGCTACGTGGTGGCGGCCGCGGCCAAGCGCGGCGCGGAAGCGCTCGGGGTGGACTTCTCCACCACCCAGGTTGCGATGGCGCGCGAGCGCAATCCGGGGCTGCGTTTCGAGGAGGCGAGCGCGGATGCGCTGCCATTCTCAGCGGACAGCTTCGATGCTGTCGTCAGCAGCTTCGGCATGCCTCACTTCCCCGATCCCGAGGCCGCCATGCGCGAAGCGTTCCGAGTGTTGAAACGCGGTGGCCGCTTCGCATTCACCGTGTGGGACGCCCCGGAGAGAGCGGTCGGCTTTGGCGCCGTGTACGCCGCGATCCGGGCACATGGCTCGCTGGACGTGGGACTGCCCGTGGGACCGAGCTTCTTTCTGTTCAGCGATCCCGAGCGCTGCAAGATCAGTTTGCTGAGCACGGGATTCGTGCAGCCAGCCGTTACGCTCGTGCCTCAGGTGTGGCAGGTGCCGAGCACGGAGGTCGCGGTCGAGACGATCCTGCAGGCCACCGTGCGCGCGTCCGCAACGTTGCGTGCGCAGACGTCCGAAGCGAGGATAGCGATCGTTGCGGCGATCAAGCAGAGCATCGAAGCCTATCGTCGCGGCGAGGGTTGCGAGGTCCCAATGCCGGCGGTGGTGGCGGCTGCAAGGAAGCCCTGAGATCAGGAGCGCATGAGGTTTCTTTCGCGCGATGGGCGCAGCAGTTCCAGTGTGCAGACTGATCACCTTCGGACTGTCCGCGTAACCAGCCAGACTGCACAGTGAAATCGGCTCAATGGTTCATTGCAGTCGGGGGCATCCTCACGTTTGCTTTCCTCGGCGCGATCCAGGCGCTGTATGGGCCGCTGTTGCCGGGACTGAGACGGGCTTTCGCTCTCGACCCGGCCGCGGTTGGTCTGGTCTTCACTGCGCACGGTTCCGGCGCGCTGGCGGGGATTCTGCTGCCGAGCCTGGTTCGCGTGCAGTGGCTGGCGAACCGCTGGCTGGGCGTCGCCAGCGCCTTGCTCGTGCTCGGCGCGACTGGGCTGGCAACCGCCCCGACGTGGCCTGCGACCCTCGTGGCAGCCTTTGTGCTGGCGCTGGGCTTCGGCATCCACGTAGTCCGCCTCAACAGCTTGTTCGTGGCGGGCTTCGGCGCGCGCGGTATGACGATGTCGCAGCTGATCAATGCGGCGTTCAGCGTCGGGTCGATTCTCGGACCGGTCGTCATCGGACTGTTCGGTCAGGCCTCGCCGCGGTTGTTCGGCGTGGTGGCCATCCTCGCGGTCGCGCTGTTCCCGGTCAGCCTTGTCACCGACCGAAAGGCGCGCGCGATCTCCGCTGTCTCACCGGATCACGAGCCCGGCAGGAGCGCCCGAGCTGGGAGCGGATCGGGATCTCGCATTCTGCTTGCCGCGTTCGTGGCGCTGATGTGCCTCACCGTCGGGGTGGAGAACTCCCTGGCCGGCTGGATGACCACGTTGGCGCTGGCCGATGGATACTCCTTCGCCGAGGCCGCGAATCTGACCGCCGGGTTCTTCGGGGCGATCTTCATCGGCCGGCTGATCGCCGCCGGCCTCGGCCACCGGGTGCCGGCCGCGCATCAGGTCATCGCGGCAATCGGCTTCATCGCGGTGATGTTGTCGATCGCTGTCGTCACGGCGATCGGGCCGATCGCATTCGTCTTGGCGGGGTTCGGGATCGCGCCGATTTTCGGGGCCACGCTGGTGTGGCTGGGCAGGGCGCTGCCCACTTCGCCTCACGCCAACACGATCGTCATCGCAGGAGCCCTGCTCGGAAGCGCCGTCCTGCCGGCACTGGTGGGCCGGGCGGTGGCCCAGTTCGGCGCCGCCGCCGCGCCGCCCGCCATCCTATGCATTGCCCTGGCAGCGCTCGGTCTTGCGCTCTGGGTCCAACTCGCTCACAGATAGGATGGCACGGCGCTGACCCGTCGAGTATGGCTTGGCTGTCAACATGGGGCGAACGGATAAGCAAACCGCAGAGCTCAATCTACCGGGTCACGAGAAACATTTTGGCTCGCCGTAACTCGGGGCGCTCGGAATCCGCGTTTTCGCACAAGCTCAGCAGTCTGGCGCTGTATGTCCACCTGCTTGGCCCAGTAGTCCTGTTTTGCCTGTAGCAGCGCGTCGCGAAGCTCAACCAGCTTATCCACATCCTTCTGAGCCTCGTCGACTGCACCACTGTGTGCGGCGCCGAGCGCGCGAGCGTAATGAGAGACCGCAAGTGTGGCTGGAAAACCGCTGGGTAGGGGGATGAGGGCGGCAGCTTCCGACCAGTGCCGTCGCTCGACCGCAAAACGTGCCGGAGCTGCGGCCATGCGGCGATAGACCTGCTCCATTGCCTTCTCGTACGCCAGGGCGCGGGACTTGTGGTCGAGCTTCTCGAAGTCTTGGTAGAACATCCCGATCGCTGCGATGTAGTCCCTCTCCCGGGCAGTCTTTTTGGACGCACTATTCGCATGCTCCACAGCGGTGCGGCCTTGCATGAGCGCTTCTTTGCTGGGTGGGTACCACAGTGGATACCACGAGCTCATCGCGATGCCCCAGTAGCCCATGGCGCAACCTGGATCGAGCTCGGTCGCCTTGGTAAAGGATCTTACCGCGTCGGGGTAATAGAACGAGTGGAGAATGGCGACGCCGCGATTGAATTCCTTTTGCGCCGTCGCGTCGCAGGAGATCGGGAAATTCACCTGCCCCAGCTCTTCATGACCCGGTGTCCCGGGCTGCTCGTCTTCGTGCGCCCATAGTTGCGCCGGAGTGAAGAAAGCCGCGAGAACGATCAGAGCGAGTAGCTTGAACGCTTGCATGACCCACCTCCGAATATGAACAGAGTGAAGGCGCCTTCCGCAATCCCGTCTCGACTTGGAAAGCTCGCCCGCTGCCTGAGCCAAAGCTTGCAAAATGATCGTCAGTGTTGGTTCAGGCGTTGGTACTCCTTGACGAGCCTCATCAGAGCGTACTAACCGCCTCCCAATATTAGGCTACGCCGGATGGACTTACAAATCAGACACCGATACGCACCGTTGTCCGGTCAAATCGAATTTGGGTTCTCTTGGCGTTCAACCATCACGCGCGGAGTGTCTGACGGACGGTTGCAGCAGAGCCGGATCGAAAGGCCCAACTCCCCTGCGGCGCAGAAGGCGCCACGGGGGCGAGTAGTGGGCTCGGTCAGGACTGCAGGTCTTTCACGGTCACAGCCTGGCGTGAACCTGGCTTGGCTCGCGACCTTCTGTTGGAAGTGCGCCGCTTCCACACGTCCTTGAGGATCTCGACGAGCGCGCCGAGGACTGGATCCTGCTCGCGTTCCCGCAGATAGATGAACTGCAGACTGGTCTTCAGCCGGACGTCCTTCCACAGGCAGACTTCGCCCGCGCTGGCCTTTTCGAACGCGAGATCCTCGCGCATCAACGCCATGCCGAGCCCGGAGACAACCAGGGAGCTCACCACGACCTCGTCGTCCGCTTCGACGACTTTGGTAGGCGTGATCTCCTGTTCGCGAAACAGCGTGCTGGCTAGTTGGTTGTGAGTGCTGATCGCGGGAGTCATGATCCAAGGCTCCTCGGCGATCTCTTTCCATCCGGCGAGCTCGACCCGCTCCTTCCAGGCGGCGGGCGCCACGATGCGGTAGGTGATCTCGCGCAGGCCGACACCGGCAACCGCCGGATGGCTCATCTCGCCATAGTAGAAGCTGGCATCGAGCTCGCCATTGCGCACTTTCTCGAACGCAGCGCCCGAGACTTCGTGCTGAAACTGGATCTCCACCAGCGGATAGCGCTCCACCGCAGCGCTCATGAGCGCGCCGACCCGGATGAACTGCGGATCGGAAACGGTTCCTACCCGGACAACACCCGCAACATCTCCTTTGATCGCACGCGCCTCGCTGCGCAAAGCCTGAGCCGCTGACAACAGCTTCTGCGCCTCGCCGACGAGTCGCTTCCCGGCCGCGGTCAGCGCCATCCCGCTCGAGCTGCGCTCGAACAGTTCGACTTCCAGCTCCTCCTCGAGTGCCTTGATCTGCGCACTCAATGCGGGCTGGCTGATATGCAGCTTGTCCGCTGCCCGGGTGAGGTGGCCGAGCTCGGCGACCGCGACAAAGCTGCGTAGCTGATAGAGCTCCACAGGTTCTCCGAGTTACTGCAATGGACTGAATTTTACCACAATTATGCTGCGTCGCAGCGTCAAATGTTTTTGACCATAGCCGAACCTGATCAGAGTCATCCGAACATACGATTGGAGCTCTCTTGGCGGGTCGACTAAGCTTCGTCCCGTCTAGGGATGTTGTCCATAACCCTATAACAAATAAGGTACTAAGCCATGAAGCCAGAGACTCTATTGAATCAGTGGCTAAGCCTGTTGGCCGCTTCTGCCAATCCTGCAAGTGCCCTGGCGATGTCTATGGGGCTGGCCGCTTTCAAGCCGGAAATGCTGCGTCGCACGGAGACCCCGAAAGAGCTTGTAGAGCCCACGGAGCGGGCGGCTGCTCCGGAACCGAAGAAAGCGCTCCGTGCCCCTTCAGCGCAAGGCTGGCTTGGACGCATCTTCGATCGCTTGGAGACGTGGTCTTGGGAAAGGGAGGTGCGAGCGCGTGAGGCCTACCTTGCCCAATCGCAGGATCTCTTCGATCTCGAAGCCCGTATGCGTCATCTCGATGGCGACGTGCTTTCCCGCGGCCGTGCGCTGCGCTGACCAAAGTGAGGTTTGCAATGAAGAACTGGTTCGAAATGGTGTCGAGCTGGCTTTCAAGCTGGAACCACAGCGACGGGTTGGTCGATGCAAAGACAGCCTACGTGCCCGAGCACGAGCGCCGCTTGCGTGAGATGCAAGAAAACGGGCGCACTCTGTTCTTGCCCTGAGCCTAGCTAGGGCAGGTTGGAGTTTCAAAGCCGAATAGAGTTCCGGAGGCTCGGTCCAGCTATGGAGCGCGAGCCAGCCGCACCGGTTCAGTCTGGCTGCTGCGCCAGAACCAGATTGAAGACCGAGGAATCGATCGGCACCAGCGCGCGCAATCTCTCGTCCACCACGATCGACACGCGGTCGCCGTAGCGGGCCAGCCTGCGTAGCAGATCCTGCAGCGCCGAAAGCTGGGGTGGGTGAAAGGCCTCGATCCGCAGGGTAACGCGGGCACGAGTGTCGCGCAGCAGCCGCTGGAGGTCTGGCGCGGCGCGTGCGAAAAACTTCCCGTCGGGCAGGCCTTTGAGGCAGATCGCCAGGTCGGGCACTTCCATCTGCCGGAACGACAGGGTGATCTTGCCCATTTCGAGATAGCTGGCCAGCGCTCGGCGCAGCGCGCCCACGCGGTGCTCCAGCGCGCCGTCCATATCGCTCTGCGGAAACAGATGCTGCTCGGCATAGAAGCGCATGGACAGGGCGATGATCCAGTCGGACACGACCAGAGAGATGTGGGACGGTGCGAGCCAGGGCATCGTGCGCAGAAAGTACCACAGTCTGGAGGGTCCACCCGGCAGCACCCCCCTCGTCACCAGCCGCCACAGGATGCCGATTCGATCCCGGATCGAGTAGCCGCTGGTGTAGATCGGCGCTTGCAGATAGCGCACCTTGTTGCGGATGCGCAGCGCGATCTCGCGGTCGCTCAACAGGCGCCGGTACAGCTCTTGGTAGGCCGCCACCATGGCGCCGTAGCTCATGTTCTTGGGTACGATGTTGGTGGCCGCGCGGGTGTTCTCGTTCAGGCCGGGGTCCGGGATCAGCCGGCCCTCCTTCTCGATGCGCTCGTACAGCGGCGTCTTCGGCAGCGCCGTGAGCAGCCCGATCATGGCCGATTGGATGCCCGCGTCCGTGATGAACTGATACTGCAGCTCGAAGGTGGCCAGCGTGTCGTTGTCGAAGCCGATGATGAACCCCGCCAGCACGTCGATTCCATTCTCGTAGATGCGCCGCACCGACGTGAGGATGTCCTCGTGCAGGTTCTGGGTCTTCAGCGTCTCCTTGAGGCTGGCCGGATCGGGCGACTCGATGCCGATGAACACCCAGCTGAAGTTCGCTTCGCGGAACAGCTTCAGCAGCTCCTTGTCCTGCGCGAGGTTGAGCGAGGCTTCGGTGCCGAAGCTGAAGGCGTACTGGTGGCGGTCCTGGTATTCCCTCAAATAGCGCAGCAGCGCCTTGCACAGCGGACGGTGGCCGATCAGATTGTCATCGACGAAGAAGACGCGGCGCACGCCCATTGCGCGCAGCACGTCCAGTTCGGCCCCGATCTGCTCGACGCTCTTGGTGCGCGGCTTGCGGCCGAACATGACGATGATGTCGCAGAACTCGCAGCGGAACGGGCACCCGCGCGAGAACTGCAGCGTGGTATTGGAATAGCGCTCCAGCTTGAGCAGATCGAAGCGCGGCACCGGCGAATCGGCCAGGTCGACCGTGCCGGTCTCGTGGTACAGCGGCTTCGGCTCGCCACGCTCGAAGTCGGCGCAGAACTGCTTCCAGACGTACTCCGCCTCGCCGGCGACCACCGCATCGGCCAGGGCTTCGTATTCCTCGGGGCACAGCGAGCCGTAGCTGCCGCCGGCGACCACGAAGTGCCCGCGGCCGCGGTAATACTCCAGCAGCTCCTTCTGCCGCGGGAACTGCACGCCCATGCCGCAGACGCCGATCAGGTCCACCGCCGGCTCGAGCGGAACCGGCTCGATGTTTTCGTCGATGATCGTTACCTGCCAGTGCGGTGGACACAACGCGGCGAGCGTGGCCAGGCCCAACGGCGGGTTGACGGTGCGCAGACGCGGGAGCACTTCCTCCACCGCCCATCTGAAGCTCCAGAAGCTCTCCGGGAAGCGCGGGTTGATCAACAGCAGGCGCATGGTAGCTGCCCTCTCTGGTTGGACGCGGCTGCGGTCACGCTGGCACATCGAGCGGCCCGCCCCGCCGAATGCCGAATGCAAGGTCGGCGGGGAATCGATGCTTCTTCGGTCCCCGCCGGCGCAAGCAAACCAGCGCTGGATCATACTCCGCTCGTCCTTCAGAGATGTTACTGCGGCCATATCGGAGCGTGGGCCAGGTGACGATCGGATTCGCGCAACCAGCCCGTTCGGACTATCCTTTGAGCCGCTTGCCATATCCGCTCCAGCACAATGGTCTACTACGCCGTCAAAGTTCTGCTGTCCGCCGTTCTGATCGTGCTCGTCACCGAGCTGGCCAAGCGCAGCACCTTGGCTGGTGCGCTGATCGCTTCGCTGCCACTGACTTCGCTGCTCGCTTTCGTCTGGCTGTATTGGGACACGCGCGACGCGTCGCGCGTCGCGGGCTTGTCCATCGACATCTTCTGGCTTGTGATCCCGTCTCTGGCGCTGTTCCTGGCGCTGCCGCTGTTCATCCGGTTGGGCTGGGGATTCTGGTCGAGCCTGTTGGCGGCATCGGCCGTGACGGTTGCGTGCTACGGCGCCATGGTTGTCGTGCTGCGCCGGTTCGGCGTCGGGGCGTGAGGTCGCCGGCTACTGCGAAATCCCCCCTAGCGCCCCTTTTGCAAAGGGGGGCAGGGGGCGGGGCAGGGGGGATTTGCCTTCCGGGATTGACCTGACGACCTACCCACGCACCGGCGGCAGCACGAACGGGTGCGCCGTCTCATAAGCCCGCGCCGCGCGCAACACCAGAGAGTCGGCGAACTTCGCACCGACAATCTGCATGGCCACAGGCAGCCCGTTGGACGCGAAGCCGCACGGGACCGCAGCGGCCGGCTGCTGGGTGAGGTTGAAAGGATAAGTGAAGGGCGACCACTGCCACCAGCGTTTC
Source organism: Gammaproteobacteria bacterium (assembly GCA_041487115.1). Classification (GTDB taxonomy): domain Bacteria; phylum Pseudomonadota; class Gammaproteobacteria; order Burkholderiales; family SHXO01; genus SHXO01. The sequence goes on along the minus strand of JBGPMS010000059.1, from coordinate 9,510 downwards.
ATTTCGGTGTCCGGCGGGACTTCGTGATTCACGGCGAAGGCGGTGGTGGCGAGCTGCGGCGTCACCAGCAGGTCGTACTGCGTATGCAGCACGGCCATGCGGCGTCCGAAATTTTCCCGGGCCTTCTCGAGCCGCCGGTAGTCGAGCGCGCTCAGATGAAAACCCGGCTCCGCCAGATCGAGCAGCGGCGGGTCGACCAGTGCGCGCTGCTCCGCTGTCATTGGCGCGACGCCTAAGGCCAGGGCGACGGCCCACAGGGGCTGCATGATGGCGATCGGGTCTTCCAGCTCCAGCGAAATCTCCTCCACCTGTGCGCCGAGGGCGGCGAGCTGGTCGACCGCGTTGTCGACCAGCCGGGCCACGTCGGGATCGACCTTCGCATAACCAAGCGTTCGGCTGTAGGCGATGCGAGATCCCTTGATGCCGTCGTCCAGTCTCGCGCGGTAATCGATGTCGAGCTTCGGCAAGGCATACCAGTCGCGCAGATCGGGCCCTGCCATGACGGTCAGCATCAGCGCGGCGTCCGACACGGTCCGCGTCATCGGGCCCTGGTGCCACAGCGTGAGCGCGGGCGAGTGGGGATGGACCGATACCACGCCGAACGTCGGCTTGAAGCCGAAGATCCCGCACAAGCCCGCCGGGATGCGGATCGAGCCGCCGCCATCGGTGCCCAGATGGAGCACGCCGAACCCCAGAGCCGCGGCGACGGCCGCGCCGCCACTGCTCCCCCCGGGTGTCAGCCGCGTGTCCCAGGGGTTGCGGGTCACGCCGGTCAACGGGCTGTCGGTCACGCCTTTCCAACCGAACTCCGGCGTAGTGGTCTTGCCCAAGAACACCGCGCCCTGTTCGCGCATCCTCGCGACCGGCGGGGCGTCCTCCTCGCTGGGCGCGGGATCCGTAGTGCGCGATCCACGCCGGGTGGGCCAGCCTTTTACCACCACGAGGTCTTTCACCGTCGCGGGAAGGCCATCGATCAGCCCATTCGGCGTGCCGCGCTGCCAGCGCGCTTCGGAAGCGCGCGCGTCTCGGAGCGCTGCTTCCGGATCGATGACGACGAACGCGTTGTAGACGGGATTCAGCCGGTCGATGCGCTTCAGCGCCGCGGTGACCACTTCGACTGGAGAAAGCTGCTTCGCGCGGTAACGAGCGATGAGCTCGGTCGCCGGCAAGGAAAGTATTTCATCGGACAAGGGTTGCCTCCCGGCAGAAAAGAAAACGGGCGAGAGCACATTGTCTCTCGCCCGCGATCTTGAAGCTTGCTTGCAGATCAGCGCGAACCGGGTTCTACGTCACGCCTTCGACTTCAACCCGTCCAATATCGCCTCGGGCGTGATGGGCATGTGCCTCACCCGCACGCCGATCGCGTTGTAGATCGCGTTGGCGACCGCCGGCGCAACCACGGTCGAGGAGGGCTCGCCTACGCCGCTGGGATGATGGCCGGACTGAATCAGGTGCACATCGATCTGCGGCACGTCGGCCAGCCGAATCGGCTTGTACTCGTGGAAGTTGCTCTGCTCGATCGCGCCGTTCTTGTACGTCAGGCGCTCGGACAGGATCTGGCTCGCACCCCACAGAGCCGCGCCCTGGATCTGCGCCTTGGCATTGAGCGGGTTGATCACGGTGCCGGGATCCATCGCGATCGTGATCCGGTTGATCTTGAAGATTCCGGTTTTCGGATCGACCGTGACCTCCGCGATGCCGGCCACCCAGGTCGGGCTCTGCCGTTCCTCCGCCGAGGACACGGCGATCCCCATCCCGGTGTTGGGCGGCAGCTTCCGCGTTCCCCATCCCGCGTTCTTGGCAGCGACCTTCAGGCAGTTGGCCAGACGCAGCGCGCCGCCGACGGTCGCGGACTCGTACAGTGGCCAGGAGTTTTCGTTTGGCCACGGCAGAGAGATCCAGAGCCGGTCCATGTAGTAGTCGGACGGCGTGCCGGGGGCGTACCCGGTATTGGGAATGCCACGGTTGCCGCCCTTGCCATTGAGCATGGACAAGCGGAACTCGAGCGGATCGCGCTTGAGCGCGTGCGCCACTTCGTCCATGAACGACTCGACCACGAACATGTTGTACGAGTTGGACACCGTGCGCAGCGCGCTCGCCTGCACCGCCCAGGTGGTGCGGTCGCTGTCCCAGGCGCGGACGCGATGGTTCTTCACGTAGTACCAGTGGTCGCTGCCCCCGATCGACCATTGATCGATGTCCTGCTTCTTGGCATCCCAGGAATCGAGCTGCAGCCAGTCGGTGCCGTACTTTTTGCCGACGAAGAAGCGCGGACCCATCCAGCCGCAGCAAATGTCATGGTTCATGGCCAGGAGCTCGCCGTTCTTCAGCCCCGCCTTGAGCTTGTGGTAGGTGGGCGTCCGCGGGAAGCTGGTGGCGAAGGTCGACTCGCGCGTCTGGATGAACTTCACCGGACGTCCGACCTCCTTGGCGCAGTAGGCCGCCGCCAGGATCTCGTCGTAGTCCTGCTTGCCGCCGAAGCCGCCGCCGAGCAGATACTCGTGCACGTAGACCTTGATGTCCTCGGGCTTCTGGTTGAGCACCTTCGCCAGGTAAGCGTTCAACGTCATGCGGGCGAACGAAGTGCTCTGCGTGCCGACATGGACATGCCAGGCCCCGTCCACGAACTGCACCGTTGCATTCAGCGGCTCCATGGTCGCGTGGCAGACCATGTCGGAGCTGTACTCCATCTCGAGGACCTTGTCGGCTTGGGCGAGTCCCTTGTCCACATCGCCTTCGAGCACCCAGGCCGCGCTGGCCTCGGCGTTCTCGGTCTGCGCCGAGAACTCTTCGAAGATGTCGCTCAAGCTGAGCTTGCCGTAGGGGCCGGGATCGACCTCCATCTTCAGCGCCTTGGCGGCTTTCATCGCCGCCGGGAAAGTCTCGGCCAGCGCGATCACCCAGCCGGTGCATTTGCCCAGGGTGTTGTCGACTATCACCGCCTTCACGAACCCGGGGACCTTGCGCGCTTCGGAGTCGTCGACGCTCAGCACCTTGGAGCCGTAGCGCGTGCGCGGGATCGCGAGCGCGCCGTAGACCATGTTCGGCAGGAACACGTCGATGCCGTACTTGGCCTGGCCGTTGGTCTTGGGCGGGATGTCCATCGACGGGATCGACTTGCCGATGATCTTGTAGCTGCCGAACGGCTTGACCTTGACCGCCTTGAAGTCGTCCGGGTAGGCGAACTTGCGATCGATGTTGACCTTCTGCAGGATCTCGCCGTAGCCGATGGAGCGGCCCGACGCCTTGTCGATCACCCGGCTGTTCTCCGCGTGGCAGTCGCTCTGCTTGGCGCCCAGGACCTTGGCACCGGCCTCGATCAGCGCCATGCGGCCGGCTGCACCCGCACGCGACAAGCGGTCGAACTCGGTGGTGACGCTGCCGCTGTTCACGGTGTAGGCCAGGCCGTAGATGGCGAAGTTCTCCACGCTCTCGAGCGGCGTCTCCAGCCGCACGTCGTCCCACTTGACCTCCAGCTCCTCCGCGATGACCTGCGCCAGGGCGGTGCCGATGTGCTGGCCCATCTCCGCTTTGAGGATGTGCATCGTGGTCTTGCCGTCCGGTGTGACGGTGAACCAGATCGACGGCGTGAACGCGGGCATCCCCGCACCGATCGCCGCCCCGGCGTTGCCGCTTTCAAGCAGGCTGGGCAGCCCTATGCTCATGAACGTGCCGGCCGCCGTGGCCGCCGAGCGGACCAGAAAGTCGCGCCGTGTCATTCCAGGCTGTGTCGGGTTACGCATGGCTTGCGCCCCCCTTCAAGAGCTCGGCCGCGCGCTTCACCGCGCCGACGATACGGGGATAAGTGGCGCAGCGGCACAAGTTCCCGTTCATGCCCTCCACGATCTGTTTGTCGCTCGGGCTCGGGTTGGCCGACAGCAGCGCGGCTGCCTGCATGATCTGCCCCGATTGGCAGTAGCCGCACTGCGGCACCTGGTGCTCGATCCACGCCTGCTGCACGGGGTGGGCGTTGGCCGGGTCCAGGCCCTCGATGGTGGTGATGTGCGCACCCTCGACCTCGCCCACGGTGATGGCGCAGGAACGCACCGCCTGGCCGTTGATGTGGACCGTACAGGAGCCACACACGCCGATGCCGCACCCGTACTTGGTGCCGGTGAGCCTGAGGTCTTCCCGGATGACCCACAGCAACGGTGTATCCGGTGGAGCGTCGGCGAAGTAGCTTTGGCCGTTAATCGTCAAGTTCGGCATGGGCTGTTTACCTCCTGAGTAAGGTGGGTGGACGAGCTAGGGGCGTGAAGATGACGTGGACCCACGCGCGTCGGCTCGACGCGCGGGAGCGGATGAGGAGGGTAGCGCGGCAACAGCTTCGAGGCCGCATCGCAGGACTGCTGCTGACACGGCACACGCGGGCGGAGTCGAAAGACTCCAGCCTCGGTTGGCTGAACTGCGGACAACCTGGTCCCCTTCGAGTAAGGGTTACGCACAGCGCTGCCGGACAAAGCTAAAGTCGTCCGGCGGTCTTATTCGTCTGTCTGCGTCGCCCGGTTCCCTGACGCACGTTCTTGGTGCCGGAGCGCCTAGCTTATCGGTGCCATAGCACCTCATCGTGCGCTTTGTCGGACGATAAGGGAAAAGGCTACGCGCATCGAATTCGAATCGCAAGCGTCTCTTCGTACGCCGCTCAAGACTGCACGGGACAGGGGCATTGCGCGCTCTAGCGAATGAGAAAAAGAAAACGGCGCGTGCTTTGGAGGCACGCGCCGCTCGGGTGGGCCCGGAGAGGGGGCCGGGCTACCCGATTTGGACCGGAACGAACATCTTGGCTTCGCCACGCTGCACCAGCAGCGCAACGTTCTTGCCGGACTTGGACACCAGGCTGCGCAACTGCTCGGCGCTCTTCACCGGCGTGCCATTGAGCGACAGGATCACGTCTCCCGCCTGGATCCCGGCGCGGGCGGCCGGGCCGTCAGCGTTCTCCACCAGCAGGCCGTCCTTGATGCCGGATTGTTCCTGCTCCGCCGGAGTCAGCGGCCGGACGGCCAGGCCGAGCTTGCCCTGCGGCTTGGCACCGCTCTCGTCGGAGGCTACGTTGGCATCCTTCACCGCGCCCAGGGTAACGGTTACCTCCTTGCTGCTGCCCTTGCGCCAGATTTCCAGCTTGGCGCTGGTGCCCGGCTTCAGGTCCGCGACGCGGCCCGGCAACTGGGTCGATTCCGTGATCGGTTCGCCGTTGAACTTCACGATCACATCGCCCGGTTCCAGACCGGCCTTGGCGGCGGGGCTGTCCTTCTCCACCGAGCTGACCAGCGCGCCTTCGGCCTTGTCGAGCCCGAACGACTTCGCCAGGTCCTGATTGAGGCTCTGGATGGTCACCCCGATGCGGCCGCGCTCGACCTTGCCGTACTTGACGAGCTGTTCCTCGATCTTCATGACCACGTCGATGGGGATCGCGAACGACAGGCCTTCGTAGCCGCCGGTATGGCTGTAGATCTGGGAGTTCATCCCGATCACCTCACCCCTGGCATTGAGCAGCGGTCCACCGGAATTGCCGGGATTGACCGCCACGTCGGTCTGGATGAAGGGCACGTAGTTCTCGTCGGGCAACGCGCGATACTTGGCGCTGACGATGCCCGAAGTCACTGTGTTCTCCATGCCAAACGGCGAGCCGATGGCCAGGACCCACTGACCGGGCTTGACCAGGTCGGCGTTGCCGATGACCACGGACGGCAGATCCTTCGCGTCGATCTTGATCACCGCCACGTCCGTGCCGCGGTCGAAGCCGATCGTCTTGGCCTTGAATTCGCGCTTGTCGGTCAGCTTCACCGTCACTTCCTTGGCGCCGCCGACCACGTGCGCGTTGGTGAGGATCAAGCCATCCGGGCTGACAATGAAGCCCGAGCCCATTGCATGCTGGGGCATCGCGCCGCGCGGCATCTGCCGTGGCATCTGGCCCTGCGGACCCTGGAAGCGCTTGAAGAATTCGTAGAAAGGGTCCTCCGGATCCATCTGCGGCATCTGCTGCATGCCCTCGACGCCCTTCACTTCCTGCGAGACGGTGATGTTGACTACCGCCGGGCTGTTACGCTCGGCGATGGCGCTGAAGTCGGGCAGCGCGATGGCGGCGGGCGCCTGCGCAGTGGCCACTGCCACCGGCTCGGTCGACCTCGTCTTGGTGAATGCGGCGGTCCCCGCCTGGGAATAGCCTCCCACTGCTGCGGCGGAGATCACCCCGGCGACGATCAGGCCGCCGACGATTGCTTTCAGTCTCATTGAGTTGCTCCTCGAGATTGCGAAAGGCCGTCGGCGTGAGGGCCTCGGGCGTCCGCGCATCTTGGAGGGCGCGGCTTAACGCAGACTTAAGGAAGCCGGCGACGCTTGCAGCGCCGCGGTCGGGGAGTGCTACTCGGTATTTTTGATCAGGTCGCCCAGCAGCTTCTTGAGCTGCTCGGTCTTTTTCGAGCCCACCGCCTCGGTGATGGTGTCGTGGTGGTGGTCGACTCGCTCTCTGAGGCGGGCCACCAGACCCAGCCCGTGGTCGGTGATGTAGACCAGCACGCGCCGGCTGTCGGCCGGGTCGGCTCTGCGGTGCACGAAGCCGCTGCTGACCATCCGGTCGATGGTCTTGGTCAGCGCCGGATGATTCATGAGCACCAGTTCGGCCAGCTCGCCCATGGAGCGCCCCTGCTCGTCGCTCAGCACCTCGAGGATGCGCCAATGCTCGATCTGAACGCCCTCTTCCCGCAGTGCCGACTCCAGCTGGGCGGTCATCTGGCGGTTGGCCTGGGCCAGGAGGTACACCAAGTAGTTGGTGATGGGTTCGGCGCTCATTGCGGAAGGTTCACTGTCTATCCAGGACAGGGGGGTTCGCGTAGGATTGAGTATACGTTCTCCTAGAAAAATACATAGCCCGCGCAGCCACCCGGGACCGCCAGGTCCCGACGCTGGATCTGCGGGGTGCCCGGCAGTCGTGACCCAGGGAGGGTCCCAACGTGGCTGCAGACTCCATCCGACGCGAGCCAGAGCAGGGCCGGGAATTTCTGCTGCCTGCGTTGCGTAAGAACCGGCCGGCCGGCGAGACGGTCGGGACCTTTGCCGACGCCTGGTTCGAGCGGCGCCGGGACCGCGTGTTTACCGTCGGGCTGCTGGTCCCGACCACCGGTTCGGCCGGGATCTGGGGCCCATCCACCATCGCCTGCGCACGGCTGGCGGCGGAGGAGATCAACCGCGGCGGCGGCCTGCTCGGACAGGAGGTGCGCCTGCGCGTGGTGGACGCTGCGGACGAGATCCCCGATCTCGCGGAACAGACCGGGCACATCCTGGACGAGGGCGAGATCGACGCCATCGTCGGCATGCACATCAGCGCGGTGCGCCAGAATCTTCGGGGCACTGTGGCGGGCCGCGTGCCCTATATCTATACGCCGTTGTACGAGGGCGGCGAGCGCACTCCGGGCATCTATGCCATCGGCGAAACCCCGCAGCAGCAACTGCGCCCCGCCATCCGCGCGCTGGCCGAGCGTTTCCATCTTAAGCGCTGGGCACTGCTGGGGAACGACTACGTGTGGCCACGGCTGTCCCACGCGCTGGCGTGCCGCTACATCCGCGAATCGGGTGGCACGGTGATCGACGATCTCTACCTCCCGTTTGGCGTGACCGACTTCGGCCCGGTCCTGGAGCGGCTGGCGCGGCTCAAGGCGGACGCGCTGCTGCTATCGCTGGTGGGGCAAGACGCCGTCTGCTTCAACCGCGACTTCGGCAGCGCCGGCGGTGGCCTGCGCGGAGCGATCAGGCTGTCCTGCGCCATCGAGGAAAATGGGCTGCTCGCGATCGGCGCGCAGAACACCGACGGCTTGTACGCGGCGGCGGCCTACTTCGCGGCCGTGCCGACCGACGCCAACATGGCGTTCAAGGAGCGCTACTACAGCCTGTTCGGCGAACGCGCCCCGACCCTCAACGCGCTGGGCCAGTCCACCTACGAAGGCATGCATTTCCTCGCAGGCTTGGTCGAACGCAGCGTCGAGCGCAAGCGGCGCTGGTCCGCGCCGTCCCCGGAACCGCTCTCCTACCGCAGCGCACGCGAAGCCCTGTACGTGGACAACGACCACAAGGCCTGCCCCATGTACCTGGCGCAGGCCGACGGTCATCTGTTCGAGGTGGTGCAGCGGCTGTAGCTGCTGGGCCGGTGCTGGAACGGGGTCATCCTCGCGCTAGTCCGCAGCCGACCCGCTGCTGCCTGTCGTGCTCTAGAGAAGCGGACCTTCGCTAAACGGTTTAGTCGGAAGGGGAGATCATGAAAAAGATACTTGCTGTCTGTTTGAGTTCGTGGTGCCTGTTTGGTATTGCGCAGACGACCGAGGAATTGCCCAATGTAAGCAAGAACACCGATAACGTGACTACGCAGGGCATGGGCTATGACCTGAAGAACCACAGTCCGCTCAAGCAGATCAATACATCCAACGTGAAGCGGCTGGTTCCGGTCTGGAGCATGAGCCTGATGAACGATCAGGGCGAATTGGCGCAGCCCACGATCTACAACGGCGTGATGTATGCGGTCAACGGCAAATGGACTTTTGCCATTGATGTTGCGACCGGACAGCAAATTTGGCGCACGCCCACCGACTCGGCGCCGGAAGCGGCGGCGCACGCCTGCTGTGGCGTGATCAACCGCGGCGCGGCGACGATTTATAACGGCAAACTTTTTCGTGTGACATTCGACGGGCACGTCGTTGCGCTCGACATGAAAACCGGCGAGCAGATATGGAAGCAGAAGTTTGCCGATTTCACGGAAGGCTACACCGCGACGAGCGCGCCGCTCATCGCCAACGGCGTGCTGATCACCGGCATGGCGGGCGGCGACTTCACCACCCGCGGTTTCCTCAATGGCTGGGATCCGGAAACCGGAAAGCATCTATGGCGGCTTTACACCATACCCGCGCCCGGCGAACCGGGCTCCGAAACCTGGCCCAAGGACAGCGACTCGTACAAGTACGGTGGCGCGGCGACCTGGCGCACCGGCGCCTACGACCCGGAGCTCGACCTCGTATATTGGGGCACCGGCAACGCCGAGCCGTGGAACCCCCACCCGCGCGGCGGACTCGACAGCCTCTATGCGAGCAGCTTTCTTGCGATTCGTCCAAAGACCGGCGAGCTGGTCTGACACTATCAGAACACACCGAACGACGTCTATGACGTGGACGGCACCGACGAACCGGTGTTGGCCGACATCATGATCGATGGACAGCCCGATCAGCGGCAAGACAAAGATGAGAAATTCCTCTTGTCGAGAAGGCGAGTTCAGCGGGCATGCTGGTCACCGACGGCGGATTGATATTCACAGGAACGCTGGACGGCAAAGTCATCGCACTGGATGAAGCAACCGGCAAGTTCGTCTGGGAATTCCAGACGGGGTCGAGCATTAACGCCACGCCCATCACGTACACGTACAAGGGCCGGCAATAGGAGCATCGCGTCGGGCCCGGGCGGCCAAATGGCGAGACGCATGGCCAGAAATAGTGTACCAACAGGCGGCTCGATGTGGACGTTTGCCCTGAT
>JBGPMS010000058.1:0-18913 GCA_041487115.1 Gammaproteobacteria bacterium | reverse complement strand
GAGCGTGTGGGCCTGGACTACAAAGAGCTGCCGCGCGATGTGAGAGCTGGCGACGTGTTGCTGCTGGACGACGGCCGCATCGTGCTGGACGTGAGGGAGGTGCTGGGCAGCCAGATCCGGACCGTGGTGCGCCACGGCGGCGAGGTGTCCAATAACAAGGGCATCAACCGGCAGGGAGGCGGTTTGACGGCGCCGGCGCTCACCGCGAAGGACATGGACGACATCAAAACCGCCGCACAGCTCAAGGCAGACTTTCTGGCCGTGTCTTTTCCCAAGAGCGGTGCCGACATGTACATGGCGCGCGAGCTGATGCGGGCGGCCGGCGGACAGGCCCTCCTGATTGCCAAGATCGAGCGCGCCGAGGCGATCACGGCGCTGAAGGAGATCATCGAGGCTTCCGACGCCATCATGGTGGCGCGCGGGGACCTCGCGGTGGAGGTCGGAGACGCGGCGGTCCCGGCAATGCAGAAGCGCATGATCCGGCTCGCCCGGGAGATGAACAAAGTCACTATCACTGCCACACAGATGATGGAGTCGATGATCACGAGCCCCGTGCCCACACGGGCCGAGGTGTCGGACGTGGCCAACGCGGTGCTGGACGGCACCGACGCGGTCATGCTCTCGGCCGAGACCGCCAGCGGCAGGTACCCGGTGGAGACCGTGGAAGCTATGGCCCGCGTGTGCGTCGAGGCGGAGAAATCCACCGAAGTGACGCTCGATCGCGAATTCCTGAACCGGGTGTTCACGCGGGTGGACCAGTCCATCGCCATGGGTGCGCTGTTCACTGCTTATCACCTGAAGGTAAAAGCCATCGCTGCGCTCACCCAGTCCGGCTCCACCGCCCTGTGGATGTCGCGGCTCAACTGCGGCGTGCCGATCTACGCGCTGACGCCCGAAGTGTCTACCCGCTACAAGCTTTCGCTGTTCCGCGACGTCTATCCGCTCATGCTGCAATACCTGGGCGATAGTCGCGAGACGCTGCTGCGCCTCGCGGAGGAAAAGCTGGTCGAGTCCGGAGCCGTGCGCGCCGGGGATCTGTTCGTACTCACCGTGGGCGAGCCCATCGGCCAGCCGGGCGGCACCAACACGCTGAAGATCGTGCGGGTCGGCGAGCACAGCGCCTGACCACGGCGATGAACGAGAACGCCGCGTCACAAACCTCCGCCATGGCCTGGGTTGTGTTGCTCCTCGCCGGACTATGCGAGATCGCCTGGGCGGTAGGCCTCAAATACACACACGGCTTTTCCCGGCTGTGGCCCAGCTTGCTGACCCTGTCCATGATGGTCGTGAGCGTCGTGCTGCTGGCCCTCGCCCTCAAGCAAATCTCGCTGGGGACCGGCTACGCTGTCTGGACCGGGATCGGGGCCGTGGGCACTGCGCTCGTCGGTATACTGTGGTTCGGCGAGTCGCCGGAAGTGCTGCGGCTGCTGTTCATCGGGCAGATAGTGGCCGGTATCGTCGGCCTGAAAACCGTGTCGCCCAGGTAAAGGCGGAGGACGCATGATCGAGCCGCTGGTCGGCATCGTGATGGGAAGCGACAGCGACTGGGAAGTGATGCAGCATGCCGCGCGCCAGCTGGAGAGCTTCGCGGTCCCGCACGAATGCCGGGTGGTATCGGCGCATCGTACGCCCGACCAGATGTTCCGCTACGCCGACACTGCTGCGCAGCGGGGATTGCGCTGCATCATCGCCGGCGCCGGTGGGGCGGCGCATCTTCCGGGCATGCTGGCGGCCAAGACCTGGGTCCCCGTCCTGGGCGTACCGGTGCCGAGCCGGCACCTGCAGGGGCTGGACTCGCTGCTGTCCATCGTGCAGATGCCGAGGGGCGTACCGGTGGCGACCTTTGCCATCGGCGAAGCCGGCGCCGTCAATGCCGCTTTGTTCGCCGTGGCGCTGCTCGCTTCCACTGATGCTGCGGTGGCGCAGAAGCTGTCGGACTTCCGTCGTTGCCAAGAGGCAGCGGCCGAAGCGATGACGCTTCCTCCCGGGAGATGATCCGGTGCATATGATCGCGCCCGGTGCCTGGCTCGGCCTGCTCGGTGGCGGCCAGCTCGGCCGCATGTTCACCATGGCCGCGCAGAGCATGGGCTATCACGTGGTGGTGCTCGACCCTGGCAGCAATGGTCCCGCGGGCAGCGTCGCCGACGAGCACATCTGTGCCGATTACATCGATCCGGCTGCGTTGGAGCAATTGGCGTCGCGCTGTGCTGCCGCCACCACCGAATTCGAAAATGTTCCGGCGCAGGCCCTGCGCTTTCTGTCCCGCCACTGCGTCGTGAGCCCGTCGGCGCAGAGCGTAGCAGTGGCGCAGGATCGGATCGCCGAGAAAGAGTTCCTCGCCTCGATCGGATTGGAGGTCGCGCAGTACAAAGCGATCCACCAGGCCGAGGACCTCGATGCCGGCGCGGTGGCGCTGCTGCCTGGGATTCTGAAGCGCAGCCGGCTCGGCTACGACGGCAAGGGTCAGACGCGCGTGAGCACGCTGGAGGAGGCGCGCGCTGCGTATCTCAGGCTCGGGGGCGAGCCGTGTGTGCTCGAGCGCCTGCTGTCCCTCGAGCTGGAGGTATCGGTCGTGGTCGCCCGCGGCTTCGACGGCTGCGTCCTCACCTGGCCGGTGGCGGAGAACCAGCATGCACATGGGATTCTCGACGTGAGCATCGTACCGGCACGGATCTCGTCTACGTTGGCGGAGAAGGCTCGCGCCGGCGCAGTTACTGTTGCCTCGCGGCTCGATTACTGCGGCGTGCTGTGCGTGGAGTTCTTCGTGCTGCGCGACGGGCGCCTGCTGGCGAACGAGATCGCTCCGCGTCCCCACAACAGCGGTCACTACAGCATCGACGCCTGCATCACTTCCCAGTTCGAACAGCAGGCACGAGTACTTTGCGGCCTGCCGCTGGGTGCAACCGAACTGCATGGTCCAGCGGTCATGGTCAACCTTCTGGGCGACCTGTGGGCCAACGGCGAACCACGCTGGGAGCATGTGCTGCGCCACTCCCACATCAAGCTGCACCTGTATGGGAAGGCCGAGGCGCGGCCCGGCCGCAAGATGGGCCACTACACGGTTCTCGCGGATAGCGTGGAAGCCGCGCTGGGGCTGGCGCTGGAGACGAAGGCCCTGCTGTTGTCCGGCGCACAGGCCGATCGGCTGCGCACAGCTTAGGGCGGCGAAACTTCCTTGCCATGATCAAGACGCTGTTCGAAACCGCGATCGATTCGCTGCAGCTGCTCCATCGCGGCAAGGTACGTGATATCTACGAGGTGGACCGGGAGCGCCTGTTGATCGTGCAGACCGACCGCTTGTCCGCCTTTGACGTGGTTCTGCCTACGCCCGTGCCTGGAAAGGGCGAGGTGCTCACCGCCTTGTCGAATTTCTGGTTCCGCAAACTGGCGTACCTCATTCCGAACCATCTGCTCGACGTCGCGCCCGAGTCGCTGGTAGCACCGGGTGAACGCGAGCAGGTGGCCGACCGCTCCTTGGTCGTCCGCCGGCTGCGGCCGCTGCCGATCGAAGCGATCGTGCGCGGCTATCTTGCCGGATCCGGCTGGAAGGAATACCGCAAGACCGGCGCCATCTGCGGCATCGGGCTGCCTGTCGGGCTGCGGGAGGCCGACAAGCTTCCCCAGGTCGTCTTCACGCCGTCTACCAAGGCGCCCGCCGGCGCCCACGACGAGAACATCCCCTTCCGCAAGGCGGAGAAGCTGCTCGGTCCGGCCCTGGCCGCCCAAGTGCGCGACAGTGCTATCCGGCTCTACACGGCAGCGGCCGACTACGCGCGGACTCGGAATATCATCGTTGCGGACACCAAGTTCGAGTTTGGGACCGATGCATCGGGCAAGCTGTATCTGATCGACGAGGTGCTGACACCGGACTCTTCCCGCTTCTGGCGGGCCGATCAATACGAGGTCGGAACAAGCCCCCCCAGCTTCGACAAGCAATTCGTGCGTGACTGGCTGGAGGCGCAGGGCTGGGACAAGCAACCGCCGGCGCCCGTACTACCTCTCGATGTGCTGGTGAGAACCGCAGAAAAATACCGCGACGCGCTGCGGTTACTCGTGCCTTGAGAGCCAGACCATCGTATCCTCTTTGGTAAGTGCAGTTGTCTGAGATTGAGCGCGCAGCGCAGTTGCTGAGACAAGGCAAGTTGGTGGCCTTCCCCACCGAGACCGTGTACGGACTTGGTGCGGATGCAACCAACCCCGATGCCGTGCGCCGGATCTTTGCGGCCAAGCGCCGCCCAACGGATCATCCCCTCATCGTCCATTTGCAGGGTGGCGACGACCTCGCCCGCTGGGCACGGGATATCCCGTCCAGCGCCGACCGATTGACCGCCCGTTTCTGGCCCGGACCGCTCACCTTGGTGCTCAAGCGCGCCGCTGGGGTGATCGACGAAGTGACCGGCGGGCAGGATACGGTGGGAGTGCGGGTACCCGCCCATCCCGTCGCCCAGCGGTTGCTGCGGGCATTCGGTGGCGGTCTCGCGGCACCGTCAGCCAACCGTTTCGGCCGCATCAGCCCGACGACGGCTCAGCATGTACGCGAAGACTTGGGCGATGCTGTCGACCTGATTCTCGACGGTGGTGCTTGCGAGGTCGGCATCGAGTCCACCATCCTCGATCTGTCTTCGGGCGCCCCGGTGCTGCTGCGCCCGGGGCGCATCGGTGCAGCCGAGATCGAGACAGTCATCGGTATGCAGGTTGCGCGGGCGAGCGGACAGTCTCCAAGAGCCTCGGGAACGCTGGAGGCACACTACGCGCCACAGCTGCCGTTGTTGCTGACTGCCGCCGCCGATCTCGACCGCTTGGTTCGCGAGCAGGCTGCCGCCGGGCCGGTAGCGGTGCTGGCGCGTCATTCGCGTCCGCGCGATTCCCGCTCGGCTCTGTGGCAGATCGCAGCCACCGACGCACATGCGTATGCCCATGACCTCTACGCGCTGCTGCGCTTCCTCGACCGCTCCGGTTGCGCGCTGATCGTAGTGGAAGCACCGCCTGAGCGGCCGGAGTGGGATGCGGTGCGCGATCGACTCACGCGCGCTGCTGCGGGGAGTGGCGCCGGCCCTGCCCGGAAGACGCTGCGGCCGGAGAAGTTCTGACGGGCGCAGATCGCTTCGAACCGCACAACCCCGATTTCGCCGGAGCTCGACCAGGCGCCGGCAAGGTCCCCCGTCAGGCTGCGGCGCGGGCCGGCTCAACGCCGCCCTGTGCGGGGTTGGCCAGGTACTCTAGCGCCGCCTGCACGCCGCCCTTGAGGACGGGCACGCCGGCCAGCAATAATCCCATTTCCACGCCGCACAGGGTCCCGGCCAGCATCAAATCGTTGAAGTAGCCCAGGTGACCGATGCGGAATACTTTGCCGTGCAGCTTGCCGAGGCCGGTGCCGAGCGACATGTCGAAGCGTTCGAGGACGAGCTTGCGGACGCCGTCGGCATCGTGCCCTTCGGGCATCAACAGGGCGGTCAGCGAATTGCTGTACTCGGCCGGGTTGGTGCACAGAATGTCCAGCCCCCAAGCACGACCCGCACGCCGCGTCGCCTCGCCGTGCCGGGCATGGCGGGCGAACACGCGGTCCAGGCCCTCCTCCTGCAGCATCCTTAGCGCCTCGCGCAACCCGTAGAGCAAATTGGTTGCGGGCGTGTAGGGAAAGTACCCGGACAGGTTCGCCGATAGCATCTCCTCCCAGTTCCAGTACGCGCGCGGCAAGCGCGCGGTCTTGGAAGCGCTGAGGGCCTTGTCGCCCACCGCGTTGAAACTGAGTCCGGGCGGCAGCATCAACCCCTTCTGTGAACCGGCGACAGTCACGTCCACGCCCCATTCGTCCATGCGGTAGTCGATGGAGGCGAGCGAGGAGATGGTATCGACCATCAACAGCGCCGGATGTCCGGTTCGATCCATCGCGCGGCGGACCTCGGCCACACGGGTCACCGCCCCCGTCGACGTCTCGTTGTGTACCACGCATACCGCTTTGAGTGCATGGGCACGGTCCTCCGCCAGGCGTGCCTCGATGGCCGCCGGATCGGCGCCGCGCCGCCAGTCGCCGGGGAGAAAGTCCACTTCGAGCCCGAGTCGGCCGGCCATGCGCTGCCAGAGCATGGCGAACTGGCCGGTTTCATACATCAGTACGCGGTCGCCAGGCGACAGGGTATTGACCAGCGCTGCCTCCCACGCACCGGTACCGGAAGCCGGATAGATGACGACCGGGTGGCGGGTCTGAACCACGCGCTTCATCCCCTCGAGCACCTCTTTGCCGAGTTCGGAGAACTCCGGCCCGCGGTGATCGATGGTCGGATTGTCGATCGCGCGCAGCACCCGGTCCGGAACATTGGTCGGGCCTGGGATCTGGAGAAAATGGCGGCCGGTGTGAAGCGACATGGGTGCAAGCCTCGAGTCAGCGGAGTGCATCAGACTACCGAAAGTCCCCCTCGCGCTCAACCCGAATGCTGCGTGGGGTAAGATGGCCGCTGACGTTCTACGGGATGTCCACGGACAACGACAATGAACGCCCCTGCGGCACCTGTGCAGTTCCATCCGCGCGCACCCGCGCGTTCCGCCTCTGACCTCGAGCAGCGCCTGCGCCGGGAGGTCGATGGCGACGTGCTGTTCGACCCCTTCTCGCGCGGGCGCTACAGCACCGACGCCTCGATCTATCAGATCGAGCCGGTGGGCGTAGTGGTGCCGCGCAACGAAGATGCGGCGCGCAGCGCTTTGCAGATTGCGGTGGATGCAGGGGTCCCGATCCTGCCGCGCGGAGCCGGGACGTCCCAATGCGGCCAGAGTGTCGGTGCGGCACTGGTCATCGACAACACGAAGTACCTCGATGAACTTGTCGAGCTCGACGCGCAGGCGAGGGAAGTCGTCGTGCAACCCGGCATCGTGCTCGACCGGCTCAACGCGTTGCTGAAGCCTCACGGCTTGTGGTTCCCGGTCGATGTATCGACGTCCGCGCAGGCGACCATCGGCGGCATGGCCGGCAACAACTCCTGCGGGTCGCGCTCGATCCGCTACGGCAACATGGTGCACAATGTCCTCGGGATCCAGGCGTGGCTCCCTGGCGGCGACACGTTCTGGTTCGGGCGCAGCGAGGATGTGGCGGGGAGCTCGGCCGGATATCGCGGGCTGATCGAGAGGGTCCATGCCGTCGCGCAGCGCGAGGTCGCCGAGATCGAAGCGCGCTGGCCCAAGGTGCTGCGGCGGGTACAGGGCTACAACCTGGACATGGTGCTGCCCCACCTCTCCCACAACCTGTCGCACCTGCTGGTGGGTTCGGAGGGCACGCTGGCCTATTTCAAGCGCCTGCGCCTGAAGCTCTCGCCCGTCCCGAAGCAGAAGGTCCTGGGGGTGTGCCACTTCCCCACGTTTTACCAGGCCATGGACCTGACCCGGCACATCGTGAAGCTGGATCCGGACGCGGTGGAGCTGGTGGACCGCACCATGATCGACCTGGCGCGTGGTAACAGCACGTTCCGCCGCATAGTGGATCGGTTTCTGAAGGGCGAGCCCGACGCCATCTTGCTGGTCGAGTTTGCCGGGGACGAAGACGCCGGTCCGAAGCGCAAGCTCGAGGAACTGTCCGTGCTGATGGCCGACCTCGGATTGCCCGGTTCCGTGGTAGAGATCACCGACGCGGCCCTCCAGCGCGACGTGTGGGAGGTGCGCAAGGCCGGTCTCAACATCATGATGTCCATGAAGGGAGACGGCAAGCCGGTGTCTTTCATCGAGGACTGCGCGGTTCCGCTCGAGCACTTGGCCGAGTACACGGACAAGCTCACGCGCGTCTTCGAGAAGCACGGTGTGAAAGGCACATGGTACGCGCACGCCTCGGTCGGCACGCTGCATGTGCGGCCGGTGCTCAACATGAAGACCGATGGTGCGCAGAAGATGCGGGCTATCGCCGAGGAGGCCTGCGCTCTGGTCAAGCAGTTCAAGGGCTCGGCTTTTTCCGGGGAGCATGGCGACGGGCTGGTCCGTTCCGAATGGATCGAGCCGATCCTGGGCGAGCGGCTGACGCGCGCTCTAGCCGAGATCAAAGACCTGTTCGACCCGAACGGGCTGATGAACCCTGGCAAGATCGTGCGCCCGACGCGGATGGACGACCGCACCATGTTTCGCTTCCAGCCCGGCTACTCCGCACAGAAGCTCGACACTGTGCTGGATTGGAGTCCCTGGGGCGGTTTCGACCGTGCGGCGGAGATGTGCAACAACAACGGTCATTGCCGCAAATTCGACGCCGGCACCATGTGTCCATCTTTCCGTGTGACCAGCGACGAGCAGCACCTCACCCGCGGCCGCGCCAATACCCTGCGGCTGGCGTTGTCGGGCCAACTTGGACCTGATGCGCTCACTTCTCAGGCCATGTACGAATCGCTGGACCTGTGCGTGAGCTGCAAGGGTTGCCGGCGCGAGTGTCCGACCGGCGTCGACATGGCGAAGATGAAGATCGAGGTGCTGCACCACTACACGCAACGTCATGGCCTGACCACGCGCCAGAAACTGATCGCATTCCTGCCGCGCTACGCGCCGTGGGCCGCACGCTGCGCACCTTTGTTGAATCTGCGCGATCGCATCCCCGGTCTGGCCGCGCTGACGCAGAGGTGGCTGGGGTTGTCGGCCAGGCGCACGCTGCCGAAGTGGCGGCGCGATCACTTCACCAGGAACCCGGCGCGCTCGGCGGTCGCTTCATCCTCCTTTGAAAAAGGGCAGCTGAAGGAAGGTCATTCGGCACCCGTAGAAGGTTCCGAAGTTCTTCTTCTTGCCGATACCTTCAACAACTACTACGAGCCGGAAAACCTGCAGGCCGCGTTCGAGGTCCTGCAAGCTGCGGGCTACCGCGTGCAGGTTGCTCAGCCTGCTGCCGGCGGGCGTCCCTTGTGCTGCGGCAGAACCTTTCTCGCCGCTGGATTGGTGGACGAAGCACGCGTTGAGGCGCGGCGACTGATCGAGGCGCTCAAGCCGTTTGCCGAGCGTGGCGTGCCGATCGTCGGTCTCGAACCCTCCTGTCTGTTCACGTTACGCGACGAGCTCCTGTCCCTTTTCCCGCACGACGAGGTCGAAGCGAT
Organism: Gammaproteobacteria bacterium; assembly: GCA_041487115.1. Classification (GTDB taxonomy): domain Bacteria; phylum Pseudomonadota; class Gammaproteobacteria; order Burkholderiales; family SHXO01; genus SHXO01. Next base: position 9,863 of record JBGPMS010000058.1, on the reverse strand, counting down.
ATCGGCGCAGGCACTGCTGTTCGAGGAGTTCCTCGCGCGGGAGCATGCCGCGGGCCGATTGAAGCTGCCGTTCGCGCACGCCCCTGGCAAGCGCGCGCTGTTGCATGGTCATTGCCATCAGAAGGCCTTTGGCGTCATGTCCTCGGTGGAGCAGACCCTGCGGCTGATCCCCGGGCTCGAGGTCGAGACCGTCACGTCGAGTTGTTGCGGAATGGCCGGTGCCTTCGGCTACGAGGCCGAGCACTTCGACGTGTCTCTGCAGATGGCGGAGGTGAGCTTGCTGCCCACAGTACGTGAGGCGCAGCCCGACACCCTGATCGTGGCCGATGGCACCAGTTGCCGCCACCAGATCCGCGACGGCACCGGACGCGAGGTGCTGCATGTGGCACGGGTGTTGAGCGATGCGCTGGTAGCGCGAAGTTGAACACGCGGGCAGCGAAAAGCTTCATCGGTTTCGTTTTGCCGTCGTCGTGCAACGCCGCGCTGGCCGCCTGGCTCGCCTGGTACCTGCTGATGGTCCCGGGGCATGGCCGGCACTTGAGCTTTCAGGCGTTCGTGTTGTTCTATGCGATTGGTGGGCTGGCGATCGTGCTGTCCTGTGCCGCCGCCTTCCTGCTTCTGGCGGCAGACCAGCCCCTGGCGACAAACCTGCAAACCAGGCGGCGATGGTTCACCATAGCGCTGCTCAACACGATCCTGCCGAGCTTGTTGATGCTCGCGCTGGTTTTCTTCCGCTAGAGAAAAAGCGATGGCGAACGAGTCCAAGTGGAAGCTCCGCGGCGTACGCGTAGTCAAGAGCACGGATCTGGATGCGAACACGGCACAGACGCCCGGCATGAATCGCGCCGCGGCCATCACCCATGCTCGCGCCGGTGCCGAGAAGCTGTGGGCGGGAACCGTGGTGATACACCCCAAGGCCAAGACCGGCGCACACCATCACGGCGCGCTCGAAAGTGTGATCTATGTCGTGAGCGGCAGGGCGCGCATGCGTTGGGGGGACAACCTGGAGTTCGTCGCCGAGGCTGGACCGGGCGACTTCATCTACGTTCCGCCCTTCGTCCCGCACCAGGAGATCAACGCGAGCGACGACGAGCCGCTGTCGTGCGTGCTGGTGCGATCCGGGCAGGACCCGGTGGTGGTCAACCTGGACATCGCGCCAGTCGAGATGCCGGAAGAAGTATTCTGGGTGGACGATATCCACCCCGTCCCTAAAGCCTGAATCGGCCTGCTGTCAGTCGTACGCGCGCGCCGTGATGGCGCGACGGATGTCGGCCAACGGGGCTTCGTCGTGCAGGACGGATCTGCGGCCCCGCAGCTCCACACCGAGCTGACGCCAAAGCTCGTCGAGGTCGACCTGAACCGGCTTCGCCCGCCACGCGTCGTAGGTTTCCATCAGCACCGTCGCGCCGGTCGCGCGGTCGCCGGTTTTCAGCGCTTCCTGCACCGCCGAGCGGCGCTCGAGAGTGCCGCCATTCGCCAGGATGGCACGCAGCGCATCCTGCAGGCCAAAGCGATTGTCGGTGCGCTTGCGGATCTGCACGTCGGTCACCAGGCAGAACAACGCACCGCCCCAATAGGTACGGCCCCAGCTCGGCGTGTAGTCGAGGCCGCGGTCACCCGGTCCGGGCAGGCCTTGCGGCATCTCGAGCGCAAACTGGGCCCATACTCGTTCGGGCGACAGTTCGCCCGCTTGTGCGCGTGCCACCGGCTCCACATAGGTCGCGGCGCCTTCCTGCAGCCAGTCGTGCGCGTCCGCCAGTTCCGGCAATGCCAGGTGTACGAACTCGTGGGTCAGCATCCAGTCGGAGGCGAACTGGGATGCATCGGTGTCGGCGCCGACCCCGACTCTCACGAAGGCGCCTGAATGAGCAAAGGTGCGCGCCCAGCGGATCCCGCTGCCGTCGACGCGCTCTACCGTCAGCCGGGCGGTTTGCACCGGGAAGCGGCCGTAGTACGCGGTGATCGCTTGTATCGCCTGCCCGACCCAGGCGCGCACTTCGGGTGCGCCATCGATTGGACCTGGGGTTAGAACGCCGTCCTCGATGCGCAGCTCGATGCGGCGGTCGGATGGGGGCAGAGGAAAATTGACGCTGTTCCCCGGTCGCGGAGCATTCAAGCCCCCGCTGCTGCATCCGGCCAGCACTACGGCCAGAGCGAGTACGGTAGTCGAATATTTGTGGCGGGAGCCGGGCATCGCGCAACCGAGCAGTGGGTTCAGTGCCAGTATGCACCGGCGCCGCCGAGTCGGAAAGCGCCTCGAGCAGCCTCTATCGCGGGTCGGCGCTTACACGAGTTTGACGGGATGGGGAGACATCGAGCGAACCGCCGCGGGATACGATCTGAGGTTCTCAATGAATCTCTGGCTCGGCGGTGGGGGCAGTCCCCTCCAGAAACCGGAAGTCGCAGCCCTCATGCGCCTGGCTGATATTGTCCTGGAACAGGGCACCGAAGCCGCGCTGATATTTCGGCTTGGGCGGTTGCCAGGTGGCACGACGGCACGCGAGCTCGCCCTCGCTTACCTTCAGTTGCAGCCGGCGCGCTGGCACGTCCAGCTCGATGAGATCACCAGTCTGCACCAGCGCGAGCGGGCCGCCGATGAAAGACTCGGGGGAGACGTGCAGCACGCAGCAGCCGTAGCTCGTGCCGCTCATGCGGGCGTCCGAGACCCGCACCATGTCGCGCACACCCTGCTTGAGCAGCTTTTTCGGAATCGGCAGCATGCCCCATTCCGGCATCCCCGGTCCGCCCAGTGGTCCGGCGTTGCGCAGCACCAAGACCGAGGTGGCATCCACGTCGAGCCTCTCATCGTCGATGCGTGCGGCCATATCGCTATAGTCGTCGAATACCACCGCCTTGCCGGCATGCTTGAGCAGCTTGGGATCGGCCGCGGTCGGTTTGATTACCGCGCCGTCGGGGGCCAAGTTGCCGCGCAAGACGGCCAGCCCGCCTGTCGTTTGCACCGGTTGGTCCGCGGCTGCGATCACGTCGAGGTTGTAGCTCTTCGCACCGTCGATGTTCTGGCCCAGAGTCTTGCCGTTGGCGGTTCTCTCGGCGAGGCTCAGGTGGCCCTCCAGCGCAGCCAGCAGTGCGCGTAGCCCCCCGGCATAGTAGAAATCCTCCATCAGCCACTTTCCCGACGGTCGCACGTTCGCCAGCAGCGGTACCTTGCGCGAGATCGCGTCGAAGCGGTCGAGGTCGAGCTTGATGCCCGCGCGGCCGGCCATGGCGACGAGATGCACGATCGCGTTGGTCGAACCGCCCAGGGCCATGAGGGCAACGATGGCGTTGTCGAAGGCACCGGAGGTGAGCAGGTCGCGCGGTTTCAGATCCTCCCATACCATTTCCACGATCCGTCTGCCGCAGGCTTCGGCCATGCGCGAATGGTTGGCATCCACCGCCGGGATCGAAGCAGCGCCGGGCAGCGTCAGCCCCAACGTTTCGGCCATGCTGGTCATGGTAGAGGCGGTACCCATCGTCATGCAGTGGCCGGCGGAGCGCGCGATGCCATCCTCGATCTCCGCCCAGGCCTGCTCGTCGATGTTGCCGGCGCGCAACTCAGCCCAGTACTTCCAGGAGTCGCTGCCGCTTCCGAGCGTGTTTCCGCGCCAGTTTCCGCGCAGCATGGGCCCGCCCGGCATGAAGACAGCGGGCAGGTTCATGGATACCGCGCCCATGATCAGCCCGGGCGTGGTCTTGTCGCAGCCGCCCATCAGCACGCAACCGTCGGCCGGATAGGAGCGCAGCAGCTCTTCCGTCTCCATCGCCAGGAAGTTCCGGTACAGCATGGTGGTCGGCTTCTGGAACGGCTCCGACAGCGACATCGCCGGCATCTCCACCGGGAAGCCACCGGCCTGCCAGACACCGCGCTTGACCTCCTCCGCACGTTCGCGAAAGTGGCTGTGGCACGGGTTGATGTCGCTCCAGGTGTTGATCACCGCGATCACCGGCTTACCCTCATAGTCCTCGCGCGAGTAGCCCATCTGCAGCGTACGCGAGCGATGGCCGAAGGAACGCAGGTCCTTGGCGCCGTACCAGCGGTGGCTGCGCAGGTCTTGCGGGTTGCGTTTGCTCACACGTTGTCCTCCTGCTCGCAGTCGACTTCCTCGGCCAGCGCCCGGACCGTATCCGAGACGATGATGGGATAAAGAGGTGCGGGCTCCAGCGCTCGCAGCGCTTCGGGCAGGCGGGTCAGTTCCGTGCGGGTGCGCGTGCGTGCCTGCTCCAACGTCTCGAGGCCGGGCAGGCGGCGACCGCCGCGCATTACCGGCTTGAGCAGCGGCTCGCCCGGATGCGTGTCGCCTTCCAGCGTGAGCACATCGCCGGACATGCGATCATCGGGTCCATATTGCCGGAACACCTGCTTGCGGCCGGGCCAGGTGGCCTTGCCTTCCGAGCGTTTGCGCCGCGCGCGGCCGGCATACTCCTGCAACTTGTACGCGCAGTCCAGCGTCGGCACGTCGTAGGACGTGTCCATCCCGCTGCCGATGCCGAACCCATCGATGGGCGCCTGCTTGGTAGACAGCAGATCGCGGAGGGCGAACTCGTCGATGCCGCCGCTCACGAAGATCTTCACTTCTTGCAGGCCTCCCTCATCGAAGATCTTGCGTACACGGCGCGCATGCTCGGCCAGGTCGCCGCTGTCGATACGCACCGCGCGGATGCTTATGCCGTCGCGTGCCAGTTTCGGCGCGAGCTGCACCACTTTGCGCGCGGCACTTTCCGTGTCGTAGGTGTCGATCAGGAACGTGATGTTGTCGGGATGGCTACGGGCGAAGTTCTCGAATGCCGTCATCTCGTTGTCGTGCGCCTGGATGAAGGAGTGCGCCATGGTCCCGAAGATCGGCACGCCATACAGTGTGCCGGCCAGCACCGTAGCGGTGCCGGACATTCCAGCCAGGTAGGTCGCGCGCGCGGCCAGCAGCCCGGCCTCGGCTCCCTGCGCACGGCGCAGCCCGAAGTCGACCAGCCGCTTTTCGGGGGCGTGGATGACCGCCCGCGCGGCCTTGCTCGCGATCATGGTCTGGAAGTGCAGCAGGTTCATGATCCGCGTCTCCACCAGCTGCCCCTCGGGCAGCGGTGCCACGACGCGGACGATGGGCTCATTGGCGAACAGCACCGTGCCCTCGGAAATGGCGTCCACGTCTCCGGTGAAGCGAAGGCGTGCGAGCTGGTCGATGAACTTCGGGGTGAACCGGTTCTGCCGCGCCAGCCACTCCAGCTCCTCGGCGGTGAAATTCAACCCTTCGAGAAACTCCACCACCTGCTCCAGTCCGGCCGACACGAAAAAGTTGCGCTGCCCGGGCGGCAGCCGGCGAAAGAACAGCTCGAACACCGCGGTATCCGTCATTCCATGCTCGTAGTAGGTCTGGAGCATGGTGAGTTGATACAGGTCGGTGAGCAAAGCGCTCGCGCCGGGATCACGCTGTCGCAGGGTGTTCATTCCGGTGGCTGAAGAATCGGGTGAAAAACGCTCGGGCGCAAGAACCCTCGGGCAAAACCATCTCGGCTGCGTGGCTGCGAGCGGTTCAGCGCCGCCCGATCATAGCATGGGCCCTGCACATCAACGGGATGCGGGGGGGCGGCGTCGATCGCTTCCGCCCGGGAGCAGTCGCTGCGGCGTTCAAGCCGTTACCCGGCGTTACTATTGGTCTCGGATCTGACGCCTGATCTCGAGGGCCACGACCAGCTCGGAGGTGTCCTCTCCAACCGCCCAGGACAGATCCACAGTCACCGCCTGCATCACTTTCTCGAACCCATCCTCCGACTGCGAGACGGTATGCTGCGGACGCGCCGTCAGCCGCGCGGGCGGGCTGCACAGGACCTGCACGCTGCCGCCGAGCACACCGTCTTCGAGCGCCAGGATGGTGAGGGGATCCAGCTCGATCGGCTCGCCGAGGCCGCCCAGGATCCGACCCTCGTGCACGTAGCGACCGAGAAACCCGTCGCAGCTCGGCATGGCCAGGTTCAACTGCGTCTCGAAGCGTCCAGTCAGCGCCGCACCGAAGTGATAGCGCACCATCAGCCGGTTGTCGGCCAGTGAAATCCGCTTTTGCACAACGCCCTGCAGTAGCCGCGCGCGAAAGCTCACCGCAACGCCCGCCCCCGCGGAGTCCGGTTCGTAGCGCGGCGGTTCGCCGGGTCCGGCGGGGTCGGCGGTCCAAGCATCGAGGAACAGTGCGCGCGGTCGCGAGTCGGGCTCCACGTCGGATGGCGATATCGCGTGTTTCAAATGCACCCGGTCGTGAGCCGAAGCGATGCCGCCCGACTGCGTCTGCGCCTGCTCGCCCAGGGCGAGCTTGCGATAGTAGTGCTCTTCCCGTCTGCGCAGGGTGTCGCCAAAGTTGTGGCGCAGCGAATAGGAGTCGAGCTCGATCACTGCGGCATCCGCGTCATCGCGTACCACGGCCTGGAGGATTCCATTCTGGAGGAATATCTCCGCCACACCATCGAGGTCGGCGTCGCGCCGCTCGATCGCCGCGCGCGGCGCGAGCAGGTCCAGTCGACCTTCGAGCGATACGATCGCGTTGTAGACGGCGCGCCGCAGATGCGGCAGGTAGAGTCCGCCGAACAGGCCGTGCCAGTACGCGTCGTTCGCCTGGGCCCGATACAACAGCTCCGTAAGCTCGAAGCTGCGCTGTGCGGGCGGGAGCCCGTTGGTGCGGTTCGACAGCCCCAGCATGCGCTTGTGCATCCAGTTGGATTCGGCGTAGCGCGTCAGGAAATTCTTCCAGATCCCGCCCCGGATGAAGGCCTTGTCGCGCTCGTAGCGGCCGTGGTCCTTCTCCTGCTTGACCAGGTGAGCGTAGGTGTGGGCGCGAGAGGCGGGCAGCGTCCACTCGTTCATCTCGATGTAAGAAGTTGTCGGCAGGTACAGGACACCACGCGTCGGGACTGCGTTGCGGTAGGTTGCGAAGTGCTCGGTCCGGACCTTGGGTGAAGCCAGCACGCCCTCGATAAACCGCTCTAGCCATTTCTTCCCGTATACCCAGGCGTGGGTATCGGGCCAGATGCCGAATTTCTCGATGTCGTCGAAATAGATCGCTGCCGACTGGTCGCCATGCTCTCCCACCGCCTCGATGAAGGCCACCGCCTCTTGCGCCGGAGCGAAGGGGATGCGATACCGCAGGCCCTCGGAGATGGGGAACAGGTCCAGCGCTCGGCCGTCTTCCTCCGTGGTGTAGTAGCCGTAGAGCTCCGACGGTTCCTTTCCCGCGCACAGGAAATGGTAGTCATCCACCGTCACGTACCGGATCCCGGCGTCAGCCAGCGCGGGGACTACGGTGGCCTCCCATACGCGCTCGGTCAGCCAGGCCCCGAGCGGCCGGCGGTGCGTGAGCTGCGCCAACCGGTCGGACAGCGCGGTGATCTGCCCGATGCGGTCGCGGGCCGGAATGACAGCAAGCACCGGCTCCGTGTCCCCGCCGCCAAATACCTCGACCTGTCCACGCTCGACCATCTCGCGCAGCAGCGACAGGTCCTCCGGATATTTGGTGAACAAGTATTCCAGCAGCCAGCCGCTGAAATGCACCGCGAAGCGGAACTCGGGGTAGCGGTGCAGCGTGTGCAAAAAGGGGCGGTAGCAGCGCGCGTGCGCGTCGTCGAGTACCTCCGGAAAATTGCCGACCGGCTGGTGCGCGTGAACACCCAGAAGCAGCGAGACTTTGCTTGTCATGGATTACTTCGATTTGAACCGCCACGGCGCCACGCTTGGGCGTGCTTGGAGTCTTGGCGGCTCGACACTCAAGCAGCGCGGCGCATGGCACCACCGAGATCGGGATGGCCGCCGCCGCGGCTGATGGGCTCGGACAGTTGAATCGGCGCCGGCAGTTGCAGCAGCTGATACAGGTTGGCGAGGTTGGCCCGGAACAAGCGATCGAACACGGCAACCGAATGCTGCGGATTGTAGTCCCCAAACCACCAGAACCAGTCGGAGCCCTCGCAGATGGCCAATTGCCGGGATGCCGCCTGCATCGCCTGCTCGTCGAGCCGCCCGCTCGCCATCACCAGGTTGTAGCTTTGCTTGGCCGAGGCCAGCAGGTCCCAGGCGCGGTTCTTCTGCTCGGAGCCGATCCAGGTGGACAAATCGCCGTACACCCAGCTACCCGACACCAGTTCCGGCAGTGGCCGAACGAGGCTGACCGAGGCCGGGTCGCCGCCGACATCGGGCGCGGCCAGAACTTCGCTGAAGGTGGCAGTCCGGATGCCGGAATGCGACTCCAGCGAGCGGTAGAGCTCATCCAGGAAGTAGAAGGCGTTGTACGGGTAGTACTCCCAGGCGTTCTCCCCGTCCAGGATCACGCTGACGACCGGCGACCCCTGCGGGGCGCGCGCCGCTATCTCCTCGAGCTGGGCAATGAAATGACCGGCGGCGTCCTTGCCGTGCCAACCCTTGTACTCGAATCCGATCAGGTCGGACAACCGGTCGTCGCGGAAGAAGCAGTGCAGCCGGTGCCCCTCGAACTCCGCACAATAGGGGCGATACAGGAAATCATGCGGGTCATCGGCCGGCTGGCCAGCCTTGCGCAGCGTGTTGGCCAGCACACGCTCTCCGCTGGCGGTCCACGCGACCCGGTGCTCGGCTAGCACCTTGAGAAAAGGCGTGGAAAGTGCACCCTCGGCCGGCCATACCCCGGGCGGGACCTCGTCGAAACGGCGGCGGTGGCTGTGCTGCGCGCTCTGCAGGTGCCAGGTGGCGCGCGAGCGGCCGCCGGAATAGTGGTCCGCTGCGGGGAGGGACGCGTGGGGGATGGCCTCGTGAGCGCAAGAGAAGTCGAGCAGCAGCGGGCCGATTGGATGATAGTGCGGGGTAGTCGAGATCTCTATACGCCCCGATTCGGCCAGCCGGCGGTAACGCGGAATGATGTCCCTGATCTGAGTGCCGATGAGCTGAAACACAGTCATGCGATCCGCATGGCTGAAGTTCTCGCCACGGGTCATCAGCCGCACTACCGCTTCCTCCTTGCGCCGGATGGTCTCGCCGGTCCAGGACAGGTGGTACCAGGTCAGCAGGTCGGCGAGGTACTGGCCCGAGAGGTAGCGCACGGGATCGCTTTCGACAGACAGCACGTACTGGAACAGATCGCGCAGCCGTTTGTAGGGTGTGAACGGCTCGATCATCTTGCTGTGGTTGGCGCGGAAGCACTGGTTCAAGATCAGCTCGCGTTCGGCCGGGCTCACCGCGTCGAGGTTCTCGCATGCAAGCAACCGCAGCAGCGGATCGCGGATGCTACCCGTGGCGAACTGGTCTGCGTAGTCCTCCAGTTGATCCAGCAGGATCGGAACGAGGTTGACCACCGCACGCACCCCGGGATGGTTCTCCAGGTGCGCCGCCATGTCCGTATAGTCCTTCATCGCGTGGAGGTACACCCAGGGCTGGGTGAACTCACCGGTCTTGAAGTCACGGAAGTCCGGCTGGTGCATGTGCCACAGCAGCACCAGCTGCAAGGGATTCTTGGCGGTCATCGATGCAGGAAGACTTTCTGGCCGAGCATGCCGGGAGTGATGAGCGTGATCCCGCGCTCTGATACGCGGAAGCGTTTGCGGTCCTGTTCCGGGTCGAAGCCGGCCGAAAAGCCCTCGGGTAGGACGCATCGCCGGTCGATCACGCAGCGCCGGAGCTTCACATGACGATGGATGACGACGTCGGGGAGAATGACCGAATCCTCGATGCTGCCGAAGCTGTGTACGCGCACGTTGGAGAAGACCAGAGAGCCTTTCACGCTGGAACCGCTGATGATGCAGCCACCCGACACCAGCGAGTCCACGGCCATGCCGCGCCGGCCGTCGTCGTCGAACACGAACTTGGCCGGCGGCAGTTGCTCCTGGAAGGTCCAGATCGGCCATTCTTCTTCGTACAGGTTCAG
>JBGPMS010000057.1:0-19148 GCA_041487115.1 Gammaproteobacteria bacterium | reverse complement strand
TTGGCACGACGACCTGAAAGACCATGGTGGCCTGATGCGTTGAGCCATGGAATGCCGCTGCACGCAGGAGCGAAATACGGTAGTCGATCCCCTGATGCTTCGTCAGGGGGTCTATCCACTTCACGGGGTCGGGTGCGCCGGAAATCTGGTCTTCGGGCCGCAGAACGAGATAGAAGCCGTGCCTCGGGTTCGCCAGACGGCGCTTTTTGATCGCGCGCGTGATCGCCGCGGCAAGAGCCGAAGGCTTCAGGCCGAGCGCAGCGAGGGCCTCATCCCGGGAGAAATAGCCACGGCCGCGAGCGAGCAGGTCGTCGAGATAAGAATCCAGGGAAGCCATGCCGTAACATATGCGAAACTCAACAAATTATCAAGAGTTTTGCATATGATATGGGTCACTCCCACTCGATGGTCGCGGGAGGCTTGCCGGAGACGTCGTACACCACACGGTTGATCCCGCGCACCTCGTTGATGATGCGGTTGGAAACTTTGGACAGCAGGCCGTAGGGAAGCTCGGCCCAATGGGCCGTCATGAAATCCTCGGTCTGCACTGCGCGCAGCGCAAGGACGTATTCGTAGGTTCGGCCATCGCCCATCACACCCACAGATCGCACCGGCAGGAACACGGCGAAAGCCTGAGAGGTCTTCTCATACCATCCGGCGGCACGCAGCTCTTCGATGAAGATCGCATCCGCGCGTCTCAGCAGGTCGGCATACCGGGGCTTCACTTCGCCCAGGATGCGCACCCCAAGTCCCGGCCCTGGGAAGGGGTGGCGATAGACCATCTCGGGCGGCAGCCCCAGCGCCAGCCCGAGCTCGCGCACCTCATCCTTGAACAGCTCGCGCAGCGGTTCCAGCAACTTCAGGTGCAAGGTCTCGGGTAGACCGCCCACGTTGTGGTGGGACTTGATGGTAGCGGCCTTCTTGTTCTTGGCCCCGGCTGACTCGATGACGTCCGGATAGATGGTTCCCTGCGCCAGCCACTTGGCATTCCTCACTTTGACCGCCTCGCGCTGGAACACCTCCACGAACTCTCGGCCAATGATCTTGCGCTTGTCCTCCGGGTCCGAGACGCCCTCGAGCGCCGACATGAACTGCGCCGATGCCTCCACGTGGACTACTCTCACTCCGAGGTTGCGCGCGAACGTTTGCATCACCTGCTCCGCCTCGTTGAGACGCAGCAGGCCGGTGTCCACGAACACGCAGGTCAGCTTCTCGCCGATGGCGCGCTGGATCAGAGCCGCTGCAACCGCCGAATCCACTCCCCCGGACAAGCCCAGGATCACCTCTTCGTTGCCGACCAGGGAACGGATGCGCCCGACCGCCTCTTCGATGTAATCGGGCATGTTCCAGTCCGTGCCCAGTCCGCAGATGACGTGCAGGAAACGCTCGAAGAGGGCGCGGCCCTGCAGCGTGTGCGTGACCTCCGGATGGAACTGCACCCCGTACAACCGGCGCGACTCGTCCGCCATGCCGGCGATGGGCGTGGCCGCGTTGCTGGCGATCACCTTGAACCCGGGCGGCACCGCCGTGACCTTGTCGCCGTGACTCATCCACACGTCGAGCAGGCCGTGGCCCTCGCTGTTGAGGCGATCCTGGATGTCCCGCAGCAGGAGCGAATGCCCGCGCGCCCGCACTTCGGCATAGCCGAACTCTCGCACCAGGCCGCTTTCTACCTGGCCCCCGAGCTGGGCGGCCATGGTCTGCATGCCATAGCAGATCCCGAGCACCGGGACGCCGAGCTCGAAGACCGACTGGGGCGCCTTGGGGGTGCCGCCTTCGTAGACTGAGGCCGGTCCGCCGGAGAGAATGATCCCGCGAGGGGCGTAGTCGCGCACGAACTGGTCGGAAACGTCGTGCGGATGGATCTCGCAGTACACGTTGCTCTCCCGCACGCGGCGGGCGATGAGTTGGGTGTACTGGGCGCCGAAATCGAGGATCAGGACTTTGTCGTGCATGGGAACTGCAGGCGATCGGCGATGGGCAATAGGCGATAGGGAACCAAAACTACCGGACGCGAAGCGTAGCTCCTATCGCCTATGGCGTTTCGCCCATCGCCTGGTTTATTCGACCCGATAGTTGGGTGCTTCCTTGACGATCTGGACGTCGTGCACGTGGGATTCACGCACGCCGGCCGCAGTGATCTCGACGAACTCGGCGCGCCGCTTCATCTCTTCGATGGTGCCGCAACCCACGTACCCCATCGCCGAGCGCACGCCTCCGATGAGCTGCTGGATCACGGCCACCACGCTGCCCTTGTAGGGCACGCGGCCTTCGACGCCTTCGGGTACCAGCTTTTCCGCGTTGTCCTCGTCGTCCTGAAAATAACGGTCGCTCGACCCCTGTTGCATGGCCCCGAGCGAACCCATGCCGCGGTAAGACTTGTACGAACGCCCCTGGTACAACTCGATCTCGCCAGGCGCCTCCTCGGTCCCGGCGAACAATCCACCGAGCATCACCGAGTCTGCCCCCGCCGCCAGCGCCTTGGCGATGTCGCCCGAGTAACGGATGCCGCCGTCCGCAATCATCGGAACATCGGTGCCTCGCAGCGCTGAGGCGACGTTCTGGACCGCGGTGACCTGCGGCACGCCCACGCCCGCGACAATGCGGGTAGTGCAAATGGAGCCAGGTCCGATACCGACCTTCACGCCATCCGCGCCGTGATCCATCAGGGCCTTGGCGGCGGCCGCGGTGGCGATGTTGCCGCCGATCACCTGCACCTGGGGGAAGTTGCGTTTGACCCACCTGACCCGGTCCAGCACCCCCTGCGAGTGACCGTGAGCGGTGTCCACCACCAGAACATCTACGGCGGCCTCGACCAACGCGGCTGCACGCTCTTCGGTGCCCTCGCCCACGCCGATGGCGGCCCCGACACGCAGCCGCCCGAGCTCGTCCTTGCAGGCGTTCGGATGCTCGGAGGACTTGAGAATGTCCTTCACCGTGATCAGGCCGCGCAGGTGAAAGTCGCCGTTCACCACGAGGACCCGCTCCAGGCGATGCTTGTGCATGAGCCGCATGGCCTCCTCGAGCGCTGCCCCCTCCTTCACTGTAACCAGACGCTCCCGCGGGGTCATGATATTGCGCACCGGCTGGTCCAGGTTGGTCTCGAAGCGCAGGTCCCGATTGGTGATGATCCCCACCACGCGCTCCCCTTCCACCACCGGCAACCCCGAGAACTTGTGCGCGCGTTTGAGATTCAGCACCTCGCGCACAGTCATGCTCGGGGGGATGGTCACCGGGTCCTTCACCACGCCGCTCTCGAAGCGCTTGACCTTCAACGCCTCGGCCGCCTGGGCCTTCGCCGACATGTTCTTGTGCAGGATGCCGACGCCCCCTTCCTGGGCCAGTGCGATGGCCAGGCGCGCTTCGGTGACGGTATCCATCGCGGAGGACACCAGCGGAAGATTCAGCTCGATCACGCGGGTCAACCGGGTCTTGAGGCTAACTTCACGCGGTAAGACGGTGGAATGCGCAGGAACCAACGACACATCATCGAAGGTCAGGGCCTTCTCAACCACTCGCATGCTGATGATCCTTCGCAAAAAAACTATTATACGCGAGGTGCGCGCCGAACAGCAGTGCGGCCCGGAGTGCACCTTTTTCCTGCGCTGCCGTTAATCAGCGCACGACGAGTCGATCGCCGCCACTTGAAAGTCACGCAAATACAGGGGTGCCCCGCGCTATGCGCCTGATTGACTTCGGTTTCGCTGGTCTGGGAGGGTTTGTGCTGTCCGCCCACCTGACGTTGGCGGACGACATGCTGAGTTGTCCTGACACCGGCCCGCCGGCCTGCGAGGGGGCGAGAGTCGCCCTCAGCACCGCACAAGCCGCGGTGCAGGCGGCGGCCGATCAGCGCGCACTCTGGATCACGGCGGACGACGCGCTTAGACGCGCGCGAGTGGCATTCCTCGATGGCGACTACCAAGGCGCAATCAAAGCCGCGCAAACCGCGGCCGAGCAGGCGCAACTGGGTATCGCGCAGACGCACTACCCGATCTTTCAACTGCCTAAGCTCTAAAGGATGAGGCCATGACTCGTTACCTTCCTCTCGCGCTCTGCCTTCTCGCGCTCCCGGTCTGGGCCGAGACGTACAAGTGGACGGATGAGAACGGAAAAGTCCACTACTCGGACCAGCTGCCCCCGGCCGGCGTGAAGAAGGCCTAAACCCTCAAGACACCGAAGCCCGCAGTTGCGCCACCGCCCGCAGCGGGCGCGAAGCCCGCCGCAGGAGCCAAGACGCCTGCTGAGCAGGAGATGGAGTTCCGCAGGCGGCGCCTGGAATCCGCCGAAGCCGACGCCAAGGCGCAAAAGGAGACGCAGGCGGCCGAGGAGAAGAAGCGCACTTGCGACAAGGCCACCGCTCAAGTGACCTCGCTCGAGCGCGGCGGCCGGCTCACCAAGCCCGGACCGAACGGCGAGGCGCTCTACATGAACGATCAGGAAATCGCCGCCGAGCTGGTCGAAGCCAGGAAAGCTGCCGCCGCCTGGTGCAAATAACCGGTTCAGTCCGCCCGGCGTGTCCCGCGCCGGCTTGACGCCCGTTGCCGCCGCGCTTCCTTCGGGTCCGCGGTGAGCGGGCGCAGGATCTCGACGCGGTCCTGGTCGTGCAGGACGGTATCCGGGGTCGCCACCCGCCCATAGACGGCTACCCGCGCGTGGCTCGTCGAGAGCTCGGAATGGCGCGCAGCGATCCCAGAACGCCGAATGGCTTCCGCAACGGTGCTGCCGGCGGGGATACGCAGCCGGGTGATTTCCTGCGCGAGCGGCAGGGCGTAGACCACCTCGATCTCGATCTCGTCCCGTGTCATTTTCCGTACAGGCGCTCGGCTCGTTGCAGGAAGGCCTCCAGCAGCGTACTGGCAATGTGCTTGAACACCGGTCCCACCAGCTTCTCCAGCAGACGGTTGGCAAACTCGTAGCGCAGGCAAAACTCGATCTTGCAGGCGTCCGGCGCCAGCGCCGTGAAGCGCCACAGCCCATCGAGCTGGCGGAACGGCCCGCTTACCAGCCGGATCTCGACCAATTCGGGCGGCCGGGTCCGGTTCTCGGTCTTGAAGCTCTGTTTGATTCCATGATAGTCGATGAGGATCGACGCGCGCGTCAGGCCGGCTTCGCGCAATTCCACCTGAGTGGCTCCGCACCAGGGCAGGAAGTCCGGGTAGCGTTCGACGTCGTCCACCAAGCGGTACATCCGCTCCGCCGAGAAGCCGACCAGCACCGACTTCTCTACCAGCGCCATGCCGTCTCCGTCGCGCCGGCGCTGCAGCGGCCCTCCGCGGATGAACTGCTACAATCCCGGCCGGTACGAACCCGGCCTACCCCTCCTCCGGGACACCCCGCAACCCGGATATGAGCATCGTCGAGAACCGCAAAGCCTTTCACGACTACTTCATCGAGGAGCGTTTCGAAGCCGGCCTCGCGTTGGAGGGCTGGGAGGTGAAGTCCATCCGTGCCGGCCGTGTGCAGTTGGCCGAGGCCTATGTGATCTTGCGCAACGAACAACTGTTTCTCATCGGCTGCCACATCAGTGCGCTGCCTGCTGCGTCCACCCATGTGCACCCCGACCCCGTGCGCACCCGCAAGCTGCTCATGCACCACGAGGAGATGAAGAAGCTGATCGGCAAGGTCGAGCGCGCCGGTTACACCTTGGTTCCGCTGAATCTGCATTACCGCGGCGGCTGGATCAAGCTCGAGCTGGGGTTGGCCAAAGGCAAAAAACAGCATGACAAGCGTGAAGTGGAAAAGGACCGCGACTGGCAGAGAGAGAAACAGCGATTATTGCGCCAAAAGTAATTGCGGGAAAAGCTTGCGGCGAAGGCTAACAGCTTGATTGCGAAATACCCCCGGATCGTTCGTGTTGAGCCCTTCGACTACGCCCAGGACAGGCTCGCCGCGGTGGAGTCCAAACATGGCCGCCTGCACGCTTCGACTCCGCAGCGAGAGCACCGTTCGTGTTGAGCGTCGCGCAGCAGAGTCGAAACACGCTCAGCGCGAACGGGGGTTTGCATCAGCCCGCCAAGCTGCCTGGGCAGGTCGAGCCGGAGAGCAGCGCACACTGCAGACCGAGCAGGTCTCAGGTGTAACCGAGCCCCATCGCCTCGCGCACGTCGCGCATGGTCTCCGTCGCCATTTTGCGCGCGCGGTCGCATCCGTCCTCGACGATGTTGCGCACCAGGGTCGGGTCGTCCAGGTAGACCTGCGCGAGCTCCCGCATGGGCTCTTGCTCCTTGAGCACCGCGTCGATCACGGGTTGCTTGCACTCCAGGCAGCCTATGCCCGCACTCTTGCACCCCTTCTGCACCCACTCCCGCGTCTTGTCGTCCGAGTACACCAGGTGGAACTGCCACACTGGGCATTTTTCGGGGTCGCCGGGGTCGGTGCGCCGCACGCGCGCCGGATCGGTGGGCATGGTGCGGATCTTCCGCGTCACGCTGTCGGCATCCTCGCGCAGCGTGATCGTGTTGTTGTAGGACTTCGACATCTTCTGGCCGTCCAACCCCGGCATCTTCGACGCCTCCGTGAGCAACGCGGCCGGCTCGGACAGGATCATCTTGCCGCCGCCCTCGAGGTAGCCGAACAGGCGTTCCCGGTCGCCCATGGACAGGTTCTGCGCCTCGTCGATGAGCGCGCGGCCGGCGGCCAGCGCCTCGGCGTCGCCCTGCTCCTGATAGCGCGTGCGCAGCTCGCGGTAGACCTTGCCGCGCTTGGCGCCCAGCTTGCGCGTGGCGGCCTCGGCCTTTTCCGCGAAACCGAGCTCGCGCCCGTAGATGTGGTTGAACCGTCGCGCGACCTCACGCGTGAATTCGATATGCGGTACCTGATCCTCGCCCACCGGCACCAAGGTCGCGCGGTAGATCAGGATATCGGCACCCTGCAGCAGCGGGTAACCGAGAAAGCCGTAGGTCGACAGGTCGCGATCGGATAACTTCTCCTGCTGATCCTTGTAGGTCGGGACGCGCTCCAGCCAGCCCAGCGGGGTGATCATCGAGAGCAGCAGGTGCAGCTCGGCGTGCTCTGGAACACGCGACTGGATGAAGAGTACGGCCTGTGAAGGGTCCACCCCTGAAGCCAGCCAGTCGATGACCATATCCCACACATTCTGCCCGATGACCTCGACATCTTCGTAGTGCGTCGTGAGCGCGTGCCAGTCCGCCACGAAGAACAGGCAGGGATGCTCGTGCTGGAGCTTGACCCAGTTTTTCAGCACGCCGTGGTAGTGGCCGAGATGCAGGGCACCGGTCGGGCGCATCCCGGACAGGACTCGATCAGGGAACATGGGACGAGATCGTCAGGAAAGCCCAAACAGGGCGTAGATCAAGGTGCGGCACAAGATCACGAGGGGAAAGATGACGGCCCCCAGCACGTGCGTAGCCAGGAGCAACACAATGATGAACAACCCATAGGGCTCAATCATAGCAAACCGGTAGGCGAGTCTGTTCGGCAGCAGGCTGACCGCGATGCGGCCGCCATCGAGCGGCGGAATGGGAATGAGGTTGAGCACCATCAGGCCGAGGTTGATCACCACGCCGCCCTTGGCCATTTGTTGCAGCGGGTAGGAAAAGTAGTTCGCCGGCACCAGCAAGATCACCTTCAAGGCCAGCGCCCAGCACAGCGCCATGAACAGGTTGGCGCCGGGGCCTGCCGCGGCGACCCACAGCATGTCGCGCTTGGGGTCGCGCAGGTTGCCGAAGTTGACCGGCACCGGCTTGGCCCAGCCGAATACGAACTGGCCAGCCGTCATGAGCACCAGCCCGACCGGTACCAGAATGGTGCCGATGAGGTCGATGTGATTGATCGGGTTGAGCGAGATGCGGCCGGCCTGGTAGGCGGTGTAATCCCCGAAATACTTGGCGACGTAGCCATGGGCCGCCTCGTGCAGCGTGATGGCGAAGACCATCGGAATCGCATACAGCGCGACCGTCTCGATGATGCCGGACAGATCCATTACGCTGCGACCCCGAACACGGCAGGATCACCCTTGCCGAGGCGCACCAGCTCCGGCTCCTCGCCGGTAAGATCCAGCACCGTGGTAGCCTCGATGCCACAGGATCCTGCGTCCATCACCAGATCGACCTGGTGCTCGAGGCGGCTGCGTATTTCCTCTGGCTCGTTCATCGGCACCGCGGTGCCCGGGAGGATCAGCGTCGAGGACAGCAGGGGTTCCTGAAGTTCGGCCAGCAGCGCCTGCGCCACCGGATGGGCCGGGATGCGCAGCCCTACGGTCTTGCGGCGTGGATCCTGCAGGCGTCGCGGGACCTCGCGTGTGGCGTGCAGGATGAAGGTGTAGCTCCCTGGCGTGGCGGTCTTCAGCAGCCGGTATGCGCGGTTGTCGACCCGGGCGTAGCGTCCGATTTCGGACAAGTCTCGACACACCAATGTGAACCGATGCTGCGCATCGACCTGCCGGATAGCACGCATGCGTTCCATCGCCTCTTTGTCCCCGATGTGGCAACCCAGCGCGTAGCAGGAGTCAGTGGGGTACACGATCAGCCCGCCGCGCCGCACGATCTCTGCCGCCTGCTCGATCAGGCGCTGTTGCGGATGGGTCGGGTGGATGATGAAGTACTGTGCCATGCGCATCCCTGCCGCAACGCCGTGCATCCAGCGCCCGTCGGCGGACGTAACCGTCCGTAGACGCCACGCAGCAGCTTCCGGTGCCACTGGCAAAGGCGCGAATGGTAACAAATGCAGCCCCCGGATGGGGAACATCGACCACAGACAGGAGGCTCTATGCGTTCGCGATCTATTTTAGTCAGCTGCAGTCTCGCCGCTGCACTTGCCGCCGGCGCTCCGCCGCCGGCCAGCGCGGGAAGCTGCAGCCTCCAGAGCCCACCTTACCGCGTCACGGTGGTGGAGCTGTATACCTCCGAGGGGTGCAACAGCTGTCCACCTGCCGACCGCTGGCTCAGCGCTCTCCCGCAACGCGGGGTCACCGCCGAGCACGCGGTTCTGTTGGCGTTTCACGTGGACTACTGGAATCAGTTGGGCTGGCCCGACCGTTTCTCTCGACCGCAGTTCAGTGACCGCCAGCGCGGTATCGCCGCGCGCAGCCGAAGCGGGGTGATCTATACCCCGCAACTGGTCCTGGACGGAAAGGATCTGCGCGCCGGGACCCGACCTGACGACATCAACAACGCAGTCCGATCGATCAACGCGGAGAAAGCGAAGGCGACGATCCGCGCCGCGATCCGGCGCGAGCCGGAGTCTGTACGGGTCACGGCGGACATTGAGGTACTCGACGCAGGCGCGCGCCCGGCGTCGCAAGCCTGGCTCGCCGTGTTCGAGAATGGGCTGTCGAGCCGGGTCACCGCCGGCGAGAATGCCGGCAAGCTGCTCTATCACGACTTCGTGGTGCGGGAGCTCGCCGGCCCATTTCCCGTCGGCGGCGACGGCAGCGCGCACCTCGACCAAACCATCCGGCTGGCTCCAGAATGGAACACGGAGCACACGGGCGTTGCGATCTTTGTGCAGCGCCGCGACAGCGGCGAGGTGATGCAGGCCGCTGCCCTGCCCCGATTGTGCGGGACCTGAGCCGCGATCGGCGGTGAGCAGGGGCGGCGGCCATACCGCGGGCGTCGCCTGATTTGCCCGTGGCCCGCCGCCTATGAAAGAATACGCGCCGAGCGAATCACAACGACTAGGGGGGAGAGTGGGTCCCAAGGTCCGCAACGCGAAGGATCTCTTCGCAGGGCTGCTGTTTGCCCTCGTCGGGGTGGCTGCGGTCGTCATCGGCCGCGACTATCCCCTTGGCAGTGCCTCGCGGATGGGCCCGGGATACTTTCCGGTCCTCGTCGGCGGCCTGCTGATCCTGATTGGCCTGATCGTGGCAGCGCGCGCGCTGGCCGCCCAACCCGAGCCCATCGGGCGCATCGACCTGAAGCCCGTGCTCCTGGTGATCGGCGCCGTAGCGCTGTTCGCGGCGTGCATCGAAAAACTGGGGCTAGCCATAGCTATCCTGCTGGTCGTGATCGTGGGCTACCTCGCCAACCCGCAGCGCAAGCTGGTCGAACTGCTGGTCCTTGCCGCTGTACTGACCGCCGTCTCCCTCGGCATCTTCGTCTATGGGCTGAAGCTACCCTTCAAGGTCTGGCCCGAGCTGGGCTGAATCCCGCCTCGAGCTCAACCGGCGCCATGGACCTCTTGCACAACCTCGCGCTGGGCTTCGGCGTCGCGCTCACGATGCAGAACCTGCTCTACTGCTTACTGGGCGTTTCGCTCGGCACGTTGATCGGCGTACTGCCGGGGATTGGCCCGATTGCGACCATCGCGATGCTGCTGCCTGCGACCTTCTCCCTGCCTCCGGTGACCGCACTGATCCTGCTGGCCGGCATTTACTACGGAGCGCAATACGGCGGGTCGACCACCGCCATTCTCGTCAACCTCCCCGGGGAGTCGTCGTCGGTGGTGACTTGCCTGGATGGCTACCAGATGGCGCGCCAGGGCCGCGCCGGGCCCGCGCTGTCCATCGCCGCGCTTGGCTCGTTCTTCGCCGGCTGTGTCGGCACGCTCATCCTGGCTGCGTTCGCTCAGCCTCTGTCTCAGTTCGCCCTGGCGCTGGGCCCGATCGAAAAATTCTCCCTCATGGTGCTGGGGCTCGTGGCCGCTGTCGCCCTGGCCCACGGCTCGCTGATCAAGGCGCTCGGCATGATCCTGCTCGGGCTCCTGTTCGGCACGGTCGGCGCCGACACGCAGACGGGTCAGATGCGCTTTACCTTCGGCGTGCCCGAACTCACCGACGGCATCGGGTTCGTGGTCGTCGCGATGGGCCTGTTCGGGTTCGGTGAGATCATCGCCAACCTCGAGAAGGGCGAAGCGCGCGAGGTGTTCACCGCCAACGTAAAGGGCCTGTTTCCACGAGGGGAGGACCTCAAGGCGGCGTGGAAAGCCGTGGTGCGGGGTACTGCGGTCGGCGCCCTGCTCGGGATCCTGCCCGGGGGCGGGGCCGTGCTGGGTTCGTTCGCCGCCTATACGGTAGAGAAGCGAATTGCCAAGGACCCGTCGCGCTTCGGGAAGGGTGCCATCGAGGGCGTCGCAGCCCCGGAGTCAGCCAACAATGCAGGCGCACAGACTTCCTTCATCACCTTGCTGTCGCTGGGGATTCCCTCCAACGCGGTCATGGCGCTGATGGTGGGTGCGATGATCATCCAGGGCATTACGCCAGGTCCACAGGTCATGACCGAGCGCCCCGAGCTGGTGTGGGGAATGATCGCGAGCATGTGGATCGGCAACCTCATGCTCGTGATCCTCAACCTGCCGCTGATCGGGATCTGGATCAAGCTACTGACAATCCCCTATCGGTTGCTCTTTCCTGCCATCCTCGTGATGTGCTGCATCGGGATCTACAGCCTGAACAACAGCGCCACCGAGGTCGGCCTTGCCGCCGGCTTCGGGCTACTCGGGTACGTTTTCATCAAGTTGGGCTGCGAGCCCGCGCCGCTGCTGCTGGCGATTGTGCTGGGCCCGATGATGGAGGACGAGCTGCGCCGCGGCATGACCATCCACCGCGGCGATCCGACTGTGTTCTTGCGCAGTCCCTTCAGCCTCGCCATGCTGACTCTGGCGGCGGCGCTGCTCGCCGTGGTCGTGGTTCCCGCCGTACGGCGCAAGCGCGAGGAAGCTTTTCAGGAGTCTTGAACGAAATGAAGCAGTTCACTTGGGATTTTCCGTACGCCTCGCAGCGCATGCCGGTGCTGGCCGCCAACGTCGTCGCCACGTCACAGCCGCTCGCTGTGCAGGCCGGCGTGCGTGCGCTGCAGAAGGGCGGCAACGCGGTCGATGCGATCCTCGCCACTGCCATTGCCCTGACGGTGGTCGAGCCGACCATGAACGGCATCGGCTCGGATGCTTTCGCGCTGGTTTGGGACGGCAAGCGCCTGCATGGCCTGAACGCGTCGGGCCGCTCGCCGCAGGCGTGGACGCCCGAGCGGTTCGCGGGCCTGCAGAGCATGCCGAGGACCGGCTGGGATTCGGTCACGGTTCCCGGAGCGGTTTCCGCCTGGGCCGCGTTGTCGGCCAAGTTCGGAAAGCTGGCGTTCGCCGAGCTGTTTGCCAGCGGCATCGACTATGCGGAACGGGGATTCCTGGTCTCGCCGACCGTAGCGCGGCAATGGCAAACTCAGGGTCCGCAGTTGCAGGACCAGCCAGGCTTCGCTGATGCCTTCCTGCCCGGCGGAACAGCGCCCAGCGCCGGGCAAGTGTTCCGCTTCCCGGCGCAGGCGCGCACGCTGCAGGCCATCGCCGAATCCCGTGGTGAGACCTTTTATCGCGGCACTCTGGCGCAGAAGATCGCCGCGGCCAGCCGTGCGCAAGGCGGCGCCATGACCGAAGCAGACTTGGCTGCGCACGAACCCGACTGGGTCGAGCCTATCGGACAGGACTACGGTGGTTTGCGCCTGCACGAGATCCCGCCCAATGGTCAGGGAATCGCAGCGCTCATGATGCTGGGCATCCTCGAGCATTTCGATCTGGCGGATGCGCCGGTGGATTCGGCTGACAGCCTGCACTTGCAGATCGAGGCGATGAAACTGGCCTTTGCCGACGCGTACTGCTATGTCGCCGATCCGAAAGCGATGACGGTGTTGCCGGAACAGCTGCTCGACCCGGCGTATTTGCGCCAGCGCGCCGCACTTATCGACCGCACCCGAGCCCAGGATTTCGGTCACGGCGTGCCGCCTCCTTCCGGCACGGTGTATCTCACGGCCGCCGACGCCAGCGGCATGATGGTTTCCTATATCCAGTCCAACTATAGTGGCTTCGGCTCGGGAGTGGTGATCCCCGACACCGGCATCAGCATGCAGAACCGCGGCTTCGGCTTCAGGCTGGAGCCGGGCCACCCCAATCAAGTGGCCCCGTGCAAACGGCCGTTTCATACCATCATTCCCGCGTTTGCCACGCGCGATGGGGATGCGCTCATGAGCTTCGGCGTGATGGGCGCCGACATGCAGCCACAAGGCCACGCCCAGATGGTGATACGCGTTGCCGACTACCGCCAGAATCCGCAAGCCGCGGCCGACGGCCCGCGCTGGAAGGTATTCAGTGGACGACAGGTTGCGGTAGAGCACGCGCTCTCCCCCCAAGTGGTGGCGGAGCTCGCGCGGCGCGGGCACGAGGTGCGGCACACTGAGCGGTGGAACATGGAGTTCGGGTCGGCGCAGTTAGTCTATCGCGTGGACGGCGGGTACGTGGCCGCGTCGGATCCTCGGCGCGACGGTCAGGCCGCCGGCTTCTGAGAGCAACCGTGCAGTCGGAACAGCTTCGCTGGTCGAAGATCGTGAAGGAATCCGGTGCGCGGATTGACTAGGAGCTCGCCTGGAGCGCCTTCTCGCGGATTGCGGTGAGGCTCGTGCGCGTTGTGATGGCGTCGGCATCGATGCGCAACTCCAGCAGAGCTGGACCGCCGGAGGCCACAGCCCGATCGAAGGCCGGGGCGAAGTCTGCCGTCCTTTCCACGACCGCGCCGTAGGCTCCGTAAGCTCTCGCAAGTTGCGCGAAGTCCGGATTGCGCAGCGAAGTGCCGTAGACTCGGGCCGGGTAGTCGCGTTCCTGGTGCATGCGGATCGTGCCGTACATGCCGTTGTTGACCACCACGAATACGACCGCTGCCCCGTATTGCACCGCGGTGGCCAGTTCCTGCCCGTTCATCAGGAAGTCGCCATCCCCCGCGAAACAGACCACGGTGCGTTCCGGCTGCGCGAGCTTCGCAGCCACGGCGGCTGGAACCCCATAGCCCATCGCCCCGTTGGTGGGTGCAAGCTGCGTACGGAACCCGGTGTACTGGTAGAAGCGCTGCACCCACCCGGAAAAGTTCCCGGCGCCGTTGGTGATGACAGCGTCCTCCGGCAGCCTGCTGCGCAGCCAGGCGACGACTTCGCTCAGGTTGAGCGGCCCTGGCATCGGCACCGGATCCAGGCTCATCAGGTATTCCTGGCGCAAGGTCTGGGTCCAGGTGCCCCAGCTCACACCGCCAGGTGCCGGGAGCCGCCTCGCCGCCGCAGCGAACTCCTCCATCCCCGAGTTGATCATCAGCTCGGCCTGATACACGCGGCCGAGCTCCTCCGCCCCGGGATGCACGTGGACGAAGGTCTGACGCGGACGCGGCAGGTCGAACAACGTGTAGCCGCCCGTGGTCATTTCGCCTAGCCGAGGTCCGACTGCCAGAATCAGGTCCGCCTCGCGCACCCGCTTTTTCAGCTCCGGGCTGATCGCGATCCCGATCTCGCCCACGTAGTTGCGATGCCGGTTGTCCAGGAGGTCCTGGCGGCGGAAAGAGCAGGCGATCGGCACGTTCCAGGTTTCAGCGAACGCGCGCAGGTCACTACATGCCTGCGCGGTCCAGTCCCCACCACCGACCATGACCAATGGCTTCGCGGCGCCGCGCAGCAGCCGCCCTGTCTCCTCCAGCGCCGCCGGGCTAGCATTCGGCTTCACGCGCTGATAGTGGCGTGTCTGGGCCTCCACAGCCCGGCCGGTCAACATGTCCTCGGGGAGCGCGAGCACCACCGGTCCTGGACGGCCGGAGACTGCAAGGTGAAACGCATGGCTCACGTATTCGGCAATGCGGTCGGCGCGGTCGATCTGCGCCACCCATTTGCTCAGCTGGCCATACATGCGACGGTAGTCGACTTCCTGAAACGCCTCGCGCTCCACCACATCGCTGCCGATCTGGCCGATGAACAAGATCATCGGCGACGAGTCCTGATAGGCGGTGTGCACGCCGATGCTGGCGTTGGTGGCACCCGGGCCGCGCGTCACAAAGCAGATGCCGGGGCGCCCGGTCAGCTTTCCATAGGCTTCCGCCATGAAGGCGGCGCCGCCCTCCTGGCGGCATACGATCAGACGGATATCCTCGCGCGCGTCATACAGCGCGTCGAGCACGGCCAGATAGCTTTCCCCCGGGACGCAGAAGGCCAGCTCGGCACC
The DNA here is from genome assembly GCA_041487115.1 of Gammaproteobacteria bacterium. Lineage (GTDB taxonomy): Bacteria > Pseudomonadota > Gammaproteobacteria > Burkholderiales > SHXO01 > SHXO01. The sequence goes on along the minus strand of JBGPMS010000057.1, from coordinate 4,232 downwards.
GTGAACTTTCAGGCAATCCACCAGGATCTGGCCACCGGTCCGCAGCGGCACGTTCTGATTCATGACTCGACTCCTCCTCACGCGGCACGTGGGCCGTCCCATCTCGATCTCGCCCGGGGATTATAGACCCGCAGGCGCGCATGCCAGGCGCTGCAGGAAGCCAGTGGCAGCAGGGATTTTGGATATAATGCCGCCAAGCTGCGAGAGGTCCGAGGCGTGTGCGCGGGCCGCATACGGCAACAGCGAGCGCCCCAACCGGCGCGACGCGCGCGGCTCCCGTGATGGCTCGCGGGAACACCAACTACAACGAACTGTCACTCGGGAGGAGTCAACATGGTCTGGACGCAAGTCTACGATCCGCTCAACAATCCCTGGCTGTCGACCATCTGTGCAGCCGTCCCTGTAGTTGTGCTCCTCGGCAGCCTGGCGTTCTTTCGCATCGCCGCGCACTGGGCTGCGATCCTTGGCCTGGTCAGCGCGCTGGTCATCGCCATATTCGTATACGGAATGCCGGCGCCGATGGCTGGAGCCGCGGCCATGTACGGCGGCTTGTTCGGCGTGCTGCCGATCGGCTGGATCGTGCTGAACATTATCTTTCTGTATCAGCTGACCAAGGACAAAGGCTATTTCCAGATCATGCAGGACAGCATCGCGAATGTCAGCGAGGATCGCCGCATCCAGTTGCTGCTCATCGCTTTTGCGTTCGGCGCCTTCTTCGAGGGTGCGGCCGGATTCGGAACGCCGGTCGCCGTAACCGGCGCCATTCTCATCGGGCTCGGCTTCTCTCCCCTCGCGGCGTCGGGGCTCTCGCTGATCGCCAATACCGCACCGGTGGCCTACGGTGCGCTCGGCACGCCGGTCATCACACTGGCGGCGGTCACTGGGATGGACGTGAACGCTTTGTCCGCGATGGTCGGCCGGCAGCTCCCGTTCTTCTCCGTGCTGGTGCCGTTCTGGCTGATCTGGGCTTTCGCCGGCTGGCGTGGGATGCTCGGCATCTGGCCCGCGGTCCTGGTTACGGGCGTCACTTTCGCGATACCCCAGTTCGTGATCTCCAACTACCATGGCCCGATGCTGGTGGACGTGGGTGCGGCGGTCATATCGATGGCGAGCCTGATCGTGTTTCTCAAGTTCTGGAAGCCCAAGGAAGTGTGGACCACGACGGCGCTGAAGGGCCACGACAAGGACAGCGGGGTGGCTGACGTCGCGCCGACCAAGTTCGAAAAGCATCCCACGAACTTGATCGTCCGCGCCTGGATTCCCTGGATCATCTTGAGCTTGTTCGTGTTTGCGTGGGGCTTCCCCACTGTCCGCGGCCTGCTGAACGGACAGATCGTCGAGGCGAAGATGGTGGACGGCGTCAAGCAGGAGACGAAGAGCAACTTCCCCTGGCTCGGTGTCACGAAAGTGGACTTCCCGGTCGCCGGCCTCAACGAGGCGGTGGAGAAGGTTCCCCCCGTCGCGCTCAAGCCGACCAAAGAGAAAGCCGTCTACTCGCTCAACTGGCTGTCAGCAACCGGCAGCGGGATATTTCTGGCCGCCCTCGTCGCCGGGCTTTTCATGGGCTACTCGGTCGGCGATCTGTTCAAGAAGTATTTCGGCACGATCAAGCTGGTGCGATATTCATTGATCACCATCGCGGCCATGCTGGCACTCGGGTTCGTGACGCGCTACTCCGGGACCGACGCAACCATGGGCCTGGCGTTTGCGCAAACAGGCGTGCTGTATCCTTTCTTCGGTGCCATGCTCGGGTGGCTCGGTGTAGCGCTGACGGGCTCGGATACCGCATCCAACGTTCTCTTCGGCGGGTTGCAGAAGGTCACCGCCGAGCAACTGGGCCTGAGCCCGATCCTCATGGGGGCGGCGAACAGTTCGGGCGGCGTGATGGGCAAGATGATCGACGCCCAGAGCATCGTGGTCGCCAGCACGGCGACGCGCTGGTACGGACACGAAGGCGACATCCTTCGCTACGTGTTCTGGCACAGCCTGGTGCTCGCAGCCTTGGTCGGCGTGCTGGTGACGCTGCAGGCGTACGTTCCGCCCTTCACAGAGCTCGTCATTCATCCAGCGGCACACTAGGCAGCGCACGGACAACAAAAACCCCACCGGCAACGGTGGGTTTTCTTTTTCGCGCCGGACTTTTCGCCCTGCCCGACGCTCGCGACACGCTACTGCTGCGCCGCGTCCGCTGCTACCGCCTTCATGGACAAACGCAGGCGGCCCTTCTCATCCGCCTCGAGCACCTTGACCCGCACCGACTGCCCTTCCTTCAAGTGGTCGGAGACCTGCTTGACCCGCTCCTCGGCGATCTGAGAGATGTGCAGCAATCCATCCTTGCCGGGCAGAACGCTGACGATCGCACCGAAGTCGAGCAGCTTCAGAACCGTGCCATCGTAGACCCGCCCCACTTCGACTTCCGCGGTGATCTCCTCGATGCGCTTCTTCGCCGCCAGCCCTCCGTCCGAGCTGACGCACGCGATGGTGACGGTGCCGTCCTCGGCGATATCGATGGTGGTGCCGGTCTCCTCGGTAATGGCACGGATCACGGCACCGCCCTTGCCGATCACGTCGCGAATCTTCTCCGGCTTGATCTTGATCACGATCATGCGCGGCGCGTAGGCCGAGATCTCGGCCCGCGGGCTGTCCAGCGCCTGCTTCATCAGCGACAGGATATGCAGGCGGCCTTCCCGCGCCTGGTTCAGCGCGACCTGCATGATCTCCTTGGTGATGCCCTGGATCTTGATATCCATCTGCAAGGCAGTCACGCCGCGCTCCGTGCCGGCGACCTTGAAGTCCATGTCGCCCAGATGGTCCTCGTCTCCGAGGATATCCGACAGAACGGCGAAACGGTTGCCTTCCTTGATCAACCCCATCGCAATGCCGGCGACGTGCGCCTTCATGGGAACGCCGGCGTCCATCAGCGCCAGGCAGCCTCCGCAGACACTGGCCATGGAACTGGACCCATTGGACTCGGTGACCTCGGACACGACTCGCATCGAATACCCGAACTCCTCCGGCGTGGGCAAGACGCCGACCAATGCGCGCTTGGCCAGGCGGCCATGCCCGACCTCGCGGCGCTTCGGGGTGCCTACACGCCCGGTCTCGCCGGTAGCATAGGGCGGCATGTTGTAGTGGAGCATGAAGCGCTCGGTGTACTCGCCCTGCAGCGCATCGATGATCTGCTCGTCGCGCGCGGTACCGAGAGTGGCTACGGCGAGCGCCTGCGTCTCACCGCGGGTGAACAGCGCGGAACCGTGAGCCCGGGGCAGCACGCCGGTCCGGATGGAGATCGGACGCACAGTGCGCGTGTCGCGTCCGTCGATGCGCGCTTCACCGTTGAGGATCTGGCTGCGGACGATCTTGGCTTCCAGATCGCTGAAAACCGTGCGCACCAGGTTGTCGTCTACCGGTTCGGCCGCGTCCTCGACCAGCTCCTTCAAAACTTGCGCGTGCAGCGCCGAGAGCTTTTCCGAGCGCGCTTGCTTCTGCCGCATGGCATAGGCCTCGCGCAGACCGGCTTCCGCGATCGCGACCACCTTGTCGACCAGCGTTTGATGCTTCGCCGGCGGCGTCCAATCCCACAGCGGCTTGCCGGCTTCGTCGGCCAGTTCGTTGATCATGCGGATGACCGGCAGCATTTGATCGTGCCCGAAGACCACCGCACCCAGCATGATCTCCTCGGACAGCTCGGCTGCCTCGGATTCGACCATCAGCACCGCTGCTTGAGTGCCGGCCACCACCAGGTTGAGCTTCGACTCCTTCAGCTCCGTGGCAGTGGGATTGAGGACGTATTCGCCGTTCAGATAGGCCACCCGGGCCGCGCCGATTGGACCATCGAACGGGATGCCCGAGATGGCCAACGCCGCGGACGCCCCGATCAGGGCCGGGATGTCGGAGTCGATTTCGTTGTTGGACGACACCACCGTGGCGATGACTTGCACTTCGTTGAAGAACCCCTCGGGAAAGAGCGGGCGGATAGGACGGTCGATCAGGCGCGAGGTCAACGTCTCCTTCTCGGAAGGCCTGCCCTCGCGCTTGAAGAAGCCACCGGGGATCTTCCCCGCGGCATAGGTCCGTTCTTGGTAGTCGACGGTGAGAGGGAAAAAATCCTGCCCCGGCTTGGCGTCTTTCTTGCCAACCACGGTGACGAGGACACAGGTGTCGTCCAGGGTCGCCATGACCGCGCCATGTGCCTGCCGCGCGATCTCACCCGTCTCGAGCGTGAGCGTGTG
>JBGPMS010000056.1:0-19167 GCA_041487115.1 Gammaproteobacteria bacterium | reverse complement strand
TGGGTCTGGTCGTCGAAGATGAATTGCGTCGACAGCCTCTTCGCCCGCTCGTTGGCCAGGTCTTTGTCCGCCGCTTCCGCTTCCGTTACGTCCCACACCGGGCCGAACACCTGGTTCATGGCCAGGAACGCCGCGGCCATCCCCGACGCGGAGCGCAGGAATGTGCGGCGATCCATGCCCTGGCGCTTGCCGTACTTGTCGGCAAACTCCTTGATGAGCCCTTCGACCTGGCGTTGCTTCTCGGTCTGGGGCAGCGGGTTGTATTCGCCGTTGGACACGATCTGTGTCGGCACCGGCGAGCCGAAGCCCAGCTTTTCCGCAGGTTCGACCTGCGCTACTTCTTTTTCGCTTAACCACCCTGTTGATTTATGCTCCATTTCAACTCCCCCGTTAGTTCTTTGCGTGAGGTCATGCGTGAGATTGGCGGGCACCGGCGAGCGGTCATGTTGACCAAGCTGCCAAGAACACCCCCTTTATAGGTGTAGCATCTAATCGCCAGGAGTCAAGGCAAAGATGCAAGATATGCGAGACGCAACGTATCGATTCTCCCGGTTCGATAGAATTTGCCCTTTACGGCGATGCCCGCACGCCCCGACCCCCGTTGCTTCGCAACAACCACAGGCAACCCTTTAGCCAAGCTTTCCGCGCGCGCGGTCGAGGCTACTGATGCGACGCAGCGCCGCCAGGTGCTCGAGCAGTTGCAGCGCGAGCTGCAGGATGCGCTTGTCGCCGGCCGGGACGATCTGCTGACCGACGCGGTGGCTGAAGTCGTTTCGCCGGCCGCTGGCCGTGTCCTGTGGGAAGCGCTCGACCGCGCCGTCAATACCCCCGCCGACCGCACGAGCGCGCTGGTGGCCCAGGTGTTCTCAATCCCCCTGGTGCTGGTTACGGGTGGCCTCGCGCCCGCAGTGGTGCCCGGCACCCTCCCGAATGCGAAGGCGGTCATGCAGGTGCTGGAATCGGAAGGCGCGCTCGGCCCTCATCGCAACTTCGGTCTGAACGCGGTGCTGTGTGCGGACACGTCACTGGAAGGGTCTTTCCCCTCCATCCTGTACGGGCTGCTGCGTGGCCTCGAATCCGGCGCGACGGGCACCTGGTCCGATGTGATTCCAGCCGAAATCTACATCGACTCCGCGGAAGAAAGCGTTCACCTCCGGTTTCTGACCGGTGTCGCCGTCACCCCGGCCCAGGCTCCGTCCTTCGTGGAAACGGCCGCCGATATCGGGCGCTGGGGCATGCCGCTCAGCCGCGAGCTCAGCGCCCAGCTCGGGCAGCCAGGGCTCTCCCTGCTGGCGCTGCCGCGGCCCGCGGCCGGCCCGCTGCAGGCGGTGCACGCCGGACGCCGGGCACGCGAGGAGATCGCATTTCAGGTCTTCGTCAGCCGCGCGCTGCGGCGCCTGCGCTCCGAGACCGGGGAGCCGGAGGTGGAAGTCGCCACGCTCGACACCGACGGTATAGGCGTGCGCCTCGCCTCGCCATTCCACCCCGAGCGAGCGGAAAGCCACCGCTGGGAGCTCGACGCGCTCGACGATCTGGACGATGTCACGGCCAGCATTCTCGGGTTGCTGGAGGAGTGCCGTGTCGCCGGCGTCCGGGTGCTGGATACGGTTGTCTCCGACGCTCGATTCTGGCAGGGCAACCCGCCTGCGCGCCGGGAGTAGCCGGCCAGGGTCCGGCCAGCCGTCCCGGCCCTTGCGTCGGTGTTCTTCAAGAACTTTGTGCCGCCGCCGATAACTCCCCCACCACCAGGCTGACGAGCAACGATCCGGAGACTGCAAGTGAACATCAGATGGAAGCTCCTCGCGTTTGGTTTCATGAGTATCGCCACTGCGCTGGTCATAGACGGCACGTCCGCGTGGTCGGTCGGCAACCTGGACCGGGCGATGGCCCGCAGCGCCGCGATGACAACGGCTCTGCACCGGCACATGGACGCCGACAGGATGCGCGACGCGCTCAGGGCGGACGTGCTGGCGCTGGTGTTGGCCACAGAGCGCAACGATGCGGCCGAGATGGGGCAGATCGAGGCGGACGTGCGGGACCATGGCAAGCGTTTTCACGACGCCCTCGCCCAGGCCGAGGCCGTCGCGCCCGACGCGGAAGTGAGACAGCAGGTGGCGGCCGTGCGCCCCATGACCGAGGGCTATGTCCAGTCGGTCGAGTCCCTTGTCGGCGATGTGAGGCGCGATCCGCGCGCAGCGCGCGATCGATTGCCGGAGTTCCTGAAGAGCTTTGCGGCGCTGGAGAAGCCGATGCGGGAAATCTCCGAGAAGATGGAGCGCTACTCGAAGGCCGCGGAGGAGCAAGGGCACGCCACCGCGCGCTTGTCCAACGCGGCGCTGCTGGCCGGACTCCTGGTGGCGGTGATCGCCGTGGTGGCCGCGTCCCCGTTCGTGACCCGCACCATCACCGGTCCGCTCGGCCAGGCGGTGGAGGTGGCCGACGCCATCGCCCGGGGCGACCTGTCTACACCGGTTTCCGTGCGCAGCCGCGATGAGACCGGGCTGTTGCTGGGCGCCATGGATACCATGCAATCCAAGCTGGCGCGCATGCTGGGCAGCCTGCGGCGCAACGCCGAGCAGGTCAACGCCGTGGCCAATGGACTGTCGCATTCCGCCGCCGGACTGGCGAAGTCGACGCACCAGCAGAGCGACGCTGCGGCCTCGGTGGCCGCGGCCGTAGAGCAGATCACGGTGAGCATCGGCCAGGTGGCCGAGCGCTCGCGCGAGGCGCAAGAGATCTCGACGCAATCCGGCGCGCTGTCCGCGACCGGCGACCGCCTGATCCAGGGGCTGGTGCAGGACATGGCGAGCATCCAGGCCTCGGTCATGCGCTCGGCCAAGGTGATTCAGTCGCTCGGCGAGCAGTCCCAGCACATCCGGGAGATCGTGCGGGTAATCAAGGACATCGCCGACCAGACCAATCTGCTGGCACTGAACGCGGCCATCGAAGCGGCGCGTGCCGGTGAACAGGGGCGTGGGTTTGCGGTTGTGGCGGACGAGGTACGCAAGCTGGCCGACCGCACGTCCCAGTCCACCCAGGAGATCTCCACCATGATCGAGAGCATCGAGCGCAGTGTGCAGGCGGCCGTGGGAGGAATGGAGGAGGGGGTTGGCCTGGTCGATCGTGGCACCGGCCGCGCGCAGGAGGCGGGCAAAGCGATCACCGAGATCAACGGTGGAGTGCAACGGGTTCTCGACGCGGTACGCGACATCTCCTCCGCGATTCAGGAGCAGAGTACCGCCAGTACCGACATCGCGCGCGGAGTGGAGCGGATGGCCCAGATGTGCGAGGAGAACGACGCTGCGGCGTCCGCCTCCGCGAAGACGGCGCACGAGCTCGATGCATTGGCCCGCTCGTTGCAGGACACCACGGCAGGGTTCAAGATCGGCGACCGCTGAACCGGTGCGCGATCAAGATCGCCGGCCTCGGCGCGCAGCCGGTTGCGCTTTCCGCGCGGCTGCGCGTTCGGTTCAGCGCGCGGGACCTGGCTCGTCGAAGAATAGCTGCACCTCGCGAAACAACTGCAGCCGGTTCTTCTCCATAATCACGGTGTGGGTTCCTTCACCGATCTCCACCATCCGCTTCCAGGGCGCATTCACAAGCAGGCCGAATAGCGCCTGCGCCATGTAGCTCGGCGTGTCCGCATCCCACGCCGCGTGCGCGATGAACACCGGCACGTCGATCCTGCCCGGCTCGTAGCCGGGCTTACCCGCTGCCCAATACTCCCGCACGTCCTGAACCACACCGTTGGGTGCGCGCAGCAGGCCCGACTGAGCGCTGGTCGGATCGGTGGCCCAGGTTGCGTCCGCCCACGCCTCGAACCAGCCCTCGGGAATGAGGTCCTTCTGCTTGGCCTCCGGCACGTTGGTGTACCAGCGCTTGCGGGCGCTTTCCTTCGTCACCGTCCGGTAGGCGCCCAGCGGGCCGTCTCCTCCGATGAGCGAGGGAGTATTGCGCAGCCACAACGGCGCATAGAGTGTCAGCCGATTGACCTTACCGCTATTCTGCGCAGTGTAGCTGCCCATGATGGCTGTGCCCCATGACCAGCCCAGGAGATTGATCTTCTTCACATCGCGCCGCGCCAGAATGTGATCCACGGCTGCGCCCACATCCCGCACCGCTACGTCGGTCGTCACAATGGGCGCGTGGTCGGCGGCGGGGCGGTCCATCTCGGCCGGCCGCGTCGACTGCCCGTAGCCGCGCAGATCCACGAGGTAGACGTCGAAGCCGCGGCAGGCGATGTAGTCCATCCAGGAGAAGCCGTCGAGAGACAAGTCGAAGGCGGTCTCGGACGGGTAGGTGGCGCCGTGTACGTACAACAGGATGCGGTCGGCCGGGAAGGCCGGTATGTCGGCCGGGCGCTTGTTGCGCATGTATAGCTCGATGCCGGGCGTGTCCGACGCAATGCGGTAGCTCTCGCTGACGAGCGCACGCGCGGGCGTGCCGGAGGTTTCACAGACGCCCGGCGACGCGTGCGCAAACGGTGCAATGGCCGTGAGGGCGAGCACGGCGGCGAGCCGCGGCCAGACGCGATGGGACGATGCCATGGGTTTTTCCTTGCGGCGTTGCGAGGCTGGGAGAATAACTCAGGCGGCCGTGCGCCGTCAGCACGGACTAGAATAGCCGGATGCCGGATACGCCACCCGCGCACACACATCCTTATGATGCGCTCACCCCCGACCTCATCCTCGACGCCGTCGACGGGACCGGCCGCCGCTGCGACGGGCGGCTGCAGGCGCTGAACAGCTACGAGAATCGCGTCTATCAGCTGGGTGTGGAGGACGACGCCCCGGTGATCGCCAAGTTCTACCGGCCCGGACGCTGGCCGCGCGCGGCGATCGCGGAGGAGCACGCCTTCGCGCTGGCGCTGGCCGCGGGCGAGCTCCCGGTCGTCGCGCCGCTGCAGGACGGGCGAGGCGTTACGCTGCACGAGCATGGCGGTTTCCTGTTCGCGATCTACCCGCGCCAGCGCGGGCGCGCGCCCGAGCTGGAGCGGCGCGACACCCTGGAATGGATGGGCCGCTTCATCGCCCGCATCCATGCCATCGGCGCGGTGCAGGCGTTCGAGCACCGCCCGCTCCTCGATCTGCAGACCTTCGGCGAAGAGCCGTTCGCGTTTCTGCTCGACGCAGGCTTGCTGCCGCCGGACCTGCTCCCTGCTTACCAGAGCGTGGTGCGCCAGGTCCTGGCCCAGGCGCGCGAGTGCTTCGAGCGTGCCGGTGACGTAGTCAACATCAGGCTGCACGGCGACTGCCATGCCGGTAATGTGCTCTGGGACGACGATGGCCCGCACTTCGTCGATCTGGACGACGCGCGTGGCGGGCCGGCGGTCCAGGACCTGTGGATGCTGCTGTCGGGCGAGCGGGAGCAGATGGAGCAGCAACTCGGCGCGGTGCTGCGGGGCTACCGCGAGTTCTACGACTTCGATCCGCGCGAGCTGCACCTGGTCGAGGCGCTGCGCACGCTGCGCCTGATCCACTACGCGGCGTGGCTGGCGCGGCGCTGGGACGATCCCACGTTCCCCATCAATTTCCCCTGGTTCAATACCCAGCGCTACTGGCAGGATCAGATTCTGGCGCTGCGCGAGCAATCGGCACTGATGCAGGAGCCGCCCTTGCGCGTCTCCCTGGAGTGACACCTGGCTGCGCCTCGTTGCGCCGGTCCTGCGATTGGATTACTTTGTCATCAGGGGTCGGGGACGCACGAGCGAGGGGGGCTGATATGGACCGGATCATTCGCCGCATGGCCTATGGCATCGTCCTGGCGCTGGGCCTTTGGGTTCCGCCCGCGTCCGCCGAGGTCGCCGTCCTGGGAGTGACCAACGTCACGGTTGCCCCGGTCGACCAGGATGCGGTCTTGGACGGCGATGGCTTCGTGCAGGACCATCTACCACCCGGCAGTCCACTCCTGCCGATCACGGCGAGCAAGAGCGTTGCTTTCCCCGGCTTCGGCACCGCCGAAGGTCTGGTTTCGGCCGGCGCCGGCGTCCTCAAGGCAAAGTCGACAGCGCATTTTGTGGCGGACGGCTCCGGCGGCTTCTCCGACAGTTTCAGCTTCGTGCTCGCCAAGGAGCCGGCCACCGCGACTTCCGCCACGCTGCCCGACGGCACGCCCGTCAACATTGCCGTCTCCCTGAGCTTTTCCGGCAGCCACTCGGTGCCCGACTCCGGCGACGACGGCTACGAAGCCGGCGCGATCGGTGCGTTGTTGGTGGGAAATATTCCGGCCGACGTCGACATCGGGAATCTGCCCGACAACATCCCGGGCCTTCTCGTCCTCACGTTCAGCTCCTTCGACCCCAGCCTCAACGTGCTCACGGGGGACTTCCCCACCACCGTGGGCGCCTCCTACAATCTTTACTACGCGCTGCTGACCCATGCTGCGGTGTATGGTACGTCCGGCAGCGAGGACGCGCTGGCGGATTTTTCCAAATCGCTCACCTTTGGGCTCAACCCGCGGACGTCGGGGGTGACGGTGACCACGGATAGCGGTCTCGTGTTCACCAGCAGCGTGCCGGAGCCGCAGACTTGGCTGCTGTTCGTGGCGGGGCTTGCCGCTCTGGCGGCTTGGCGCCGGTCGGGTTCCATCTCCTGAATTTCCCAGCAGGTCCACTGATGTTGGGGTGCCGGCTTTTTCGGCGGCCCTCCGGAGCGGGCTGCAGCCCGGGCTAGTGCTTTCGTTTCGCTTGACGCCCTATGACCGTCTTATTACAGTTCAGTGGCCGCTATGCCGGACCGCATAACGGCATAGATCCTGCTCTTACGAGGCCAAAGCTAGGATTTTCCTGGCGGAGCCTGGATTTAGCGACGGAGTGCGGATGCTTTACGCCTTGCACGAGCTGCAAAAGACCATGACGGCCCCCCTGGTTACCTGGGCCGACGCCAATCACAGGCTGTTCTCGAACCCCTATAGCCCGTTTGCCTACCACCCGCTGAGCCGGACCATCGCCGCCAGCCAGGAGATGCTGGGGCGGCTGATGCGCTCCTACGAGAAGCCGGCCTGGCGTATCGATCACGTTGTCGTGCGGGGCGAAGAGGTCCCGGTGAGTATCGAGCCGGCGCTGAAGAAGCCGTTCTGCGTCGTGCAGCATTTCAAGAAGGCGATGGACAATCCCGGCCCGAGAGTGCTGATCTTCGCGCCGCTGTCCGGCCATCACTCCACGTTGCTGCGCGACACGGTCCGCGCGGCGTTGCAGGACTTCGACGTCTACATCACCGATTGGGTCGATGCCCGTTTGGTCCCGCTGACCGAGGGCCCGTTCCATCTCGACGACTATGTCGACTACTGCAGCGAATTCATCCGCCTGCTCGGACCCGAGCTCCACGTCATATCCGTCTGCCAGCCAACCGTGCCGGTGCTCGCGGCCGTCTCCCTGCTGGCGCAGGTGAAGGACCCGGCGGTGCCGAAGAGCATGGTGATGATGGGCGGCCCCATCGACCCGCGGCGCAGCCCGACGGTGGTCAACGAGTTTGCGATGGGACGCTCGCACGCCTGGTTCCAGGACAAGGTGATCTACCGCGTGCCGTTCAACTATCCCGGCTTCATGCGGCGCGTGTATCCCGGCTTCCTGCAGCATCTGGGCTTCGTAGCCATGAACGCGGATCGGCACATCGACGCACACCGCAGCTTTTTCAACCACCTGGTCGTAGGCGACGGCGACAGCGCGGCGGCGCACCGCCGTTTCTACGACGAGTACAACGCCGTGCTCGACATGCCGGCCGAGTACTACCTGGACACCATCAAAGTAGTGTTCCAGGATTTCGCCCTGGCCAAAGGCACGATGAGCGTACGCGGCGAGCTGGTGCGCCCCGAGGCCATCAAGTCCGCGGCGCTGTTCACCATCGAGGGCGAGCTGGACGACATTTCGGGCAACGGCCAGACCGAGGCCGCTCACATCCTGTGCCGCAACGTCCCGTCCGAAAAACGCCGGCATCTGCTGGCCAAGGGCGTGGGGCACTACGGCATCTTCAGCGGCCGCAAGTTCCGCGAGCTGGTCTATCCGCAGATACGCGCCTTCATCCGGCGCTGGAACTAGCGCCATCTGCCTTGCAGGACCGGGGTGCGGCGCTGCGCGCAGCGTCCGCCGTTCGGATCTCGAATTATTCTGACTCTTATCCTGGGTTCCGTAGGGCAGTTCTTTATCGCCCAAGGTGCCGGGGCAGAGGAACGATACTATCGACTCCAGCTAAAACACGGGGGCCAATATCTGGATGCCGATCACTGCGGGAACAAGATGTCCCTGAATCCCGGTTCGGATTGGGAGAATGGCGCATGTCAGCTATGGCGACTCATCCCCGAGAGAGGCAGGCGCATCGATTGATCATGCTGTGCTACAGGGGGCAATCCGCCCACCCACCTCTGGCAACTGCCTTTGCGCTGATAGAATGCGGGTGAACGCCCGTCACCGCGGTCTGGATCACGACGCCTCCGACCGCTGTCCTGCAGCCAGACGAGGCACGCATCGCCATTTCATCAGTTCTTAGTTCCAAGGAGGATCTATGCCTAAGGCAGTTCGCTTCCACAAGACCGGCGCCCCCGAGGTTCTCGTTTACGAGGACGTTACCGTCGGCAATCCGGGTCCGGACGAGGCCCGCGTCAAACACACCGCCATCGGGCTCAACTTCATCGACACCTACCATCGCAGTGGCCTGTATCCGCTGCCGCTTCCGAGCGGCCTGGGCCTCGAGGGCGCAGGCGTGGTCGAGGCGGTCGGCGCCAACGTCACTTGGGTCAAGCCCGGCGATCGCGTCGCCTACGCCGGTGGACCTCCCGGCGCCTATTCCGAAGTGCGGCTGGTGCCCGCGCACCGGTTGGTCAAGATCCCCGACGGCATTTCCGACCAGACCGCCGCCGCCGCGATGCTCAAGGGCCTCACCGTGCAGTATCTGATCCGGAGTACTTACAAGGTCAAGCCGGGGCAGACCGTGCTGTTCCATGCCGCTGCCGGCGGCGTGGGGCTGATCGCGGGCCAATGGCTCAAGGCGCTGGGGGTCACCGCCATCGGGACCGCCGGCTCGGCCGAGAAAGCCAAGCTCGCCAAGGCGCACGGCTACGAGCACACCATTGTCTACACCCAGGAGCAGTTCGCTCCGCGCGTGAAAGAGATCACCAGCGGCAAAGGCGTGCCGGTGGTCTACGACTCGGTGGGCAAGGACACCTTCATGGGCTCTATCGACTGCCTCGAGCCGCGCGGTCTGCTGGTCGTGTTCGGCAACGGCTCCGGCCCGGTCTCCGCCTTCGATATCAACCTGTTGTCGAAAGGCTCCTACTACGTCACGCGACCCACGCTCATGACCTACACTGCCAAGCGGGAGGACCTCGAAGCCGGAGCGGCGGATCTGTTCGACGTGATCAAGTCGGGCAAGGTCAAGATCGAGATCAACCAGACCTACGCTCTCAAGGATGCGGCGCAGGCGCATCGCGACCTCGAGAGCCGCAAGACCACCGGGTCTACTGTGCTGCTGCCCTAGCGCTTCGGGCGTTTGACGCGCAGCGTGCGCCGGTGGAGCAAATCACCGACGAGCTGTTAACGCGGTCGCGCCGTTCGCGCTGAGCGTATTGGCGTGAGCCAAGGAGTCGAAGCGTCCAAGCCTTCGATCGGCGGGGGATAACCGTTGCAGCTGCTCCGACTCCTGTGGCGCGTTGTCCTGGGTGGACTCGGGATTCTCGCGCTCTCCGTTGCGGCGGCTGCTGCGGAAGCGCCCTACGTCACGGAAGGCCTGTGCGGCGGACTGCCGCGCATCCCCGTCACGACAACGCCCGAGGTCTGTGTCGGGTTGGTTGCTTCCGGGTTCAAGTTTCCGCGCGGTATCCTGCCGCTGGACGGGGGCGATCTGCTCGTTGTCGATATGGGTGGATGGACGCCCAGGCGCGGTTCCCTCTGGCTGCTGAAGAAAGCCGGCTCGGGCTACGAGCGACGCCGCCTGCTCGATAAGCTCGACCGGCCGCATGGCCTGGCCCTGGGTCGGGACGGTCGCATCTATCTGGGTACGGTGGGGCGCGTCGTGCGCTTCGAGGTTTCCGACCCCAAGGGTACGCTGCACGAGGTGATCGGCGGCAAGTCCGGCGTGCCTGCGCTGCCGGCGACGGGCCGCCATCCGCTGGTCAACATGGTGTTCGGCAACGACGGCAGCCTCTACGTCAATGTCGGCTCGGCCAGCGACAACTGCGAGGACGCCAGACGCAAACCGCCCGATCCCGGGCAGCCCTGTGCGGAAGCCGAAGGCGACGCGCCGCGCGGAGCCATCCGGCGCTACGAGATGCGCTGGCCGGAGGGCAATGTCACCGCCTGGAAGACCTATGCTTCCGGCCTGCGCAACTCCATGGCGCTCGCCGTACATCCAATATCGGGTCTGCTGCTGCAGGGCGAGAACTCGCGCGACAACATCCATCGCCGCATCCCCGGCATGGAGAGCGACGAAGGCCTGCCGCACGACGAGCTGAACCTGATCGAGGACGGGGCGCGCTACGGCTGGCCCTACTGTTACGACGACGGCAAGCCGAGCCCCGAGTATCCGGCGGCGCGGTGCACGGATTTCCGCGCGCCGCTCGTCCTCCTGCCCGCCCACGCAGCGCCGCTCGGGATGACGTATTATTCGGGCAGTCTGTTGCCGCCGGAGCTCCGGGACACGTCGTCCAGGAAATCCATCGCGCCGCCAGTGAAGGCCGCCGCGTTGATCATCGGCTATCACGGCTATCGGGCGACGGGTCATCGCGTAGTGGCGTTTCAGGTCGACGCGAACGGCCTGCCGACCGGCAAGGTCACCGACCTGGTGTGGGGCTGGGATGCCGGCGATGGGCGCGCAATGGGTGCGCCGACCGACGTCAAAGTCGGCGCCGATGGCGCGATCTACATCACGGAGGACCGCAACGGCACCGTGTTGCGCATCGCGCCGCAATAACAACGAAACGGGGAGGCTCTGGTGTTTTCTCTCGCGGGCAAGGTTGCGCTCGTAACCGGCGCATCGCGCGGACTGGGCTTGGCCATGGCTCAGTCGCTGGCCAAGGCCGGCGCCACGGTCCTGATCAACGGGCGTGAGGAGGCCACCTTGAAGCCGCGCGCCGAGGAGCTGGCCAAAGCGGGACTGAAGGGCGAGGTCGCGGCCTTCGACGTCACCGACGAGAAAGCTTGCGCGGCCTGCATCCAGGGCATCGCCCAGCGCCACGGCCGCTTCGACATTCTGGTGGCAAACGCGGGCATCCAGCACCGCAAGCCGATTACCGAGTTCGAGACCGCCGATTTCAAGCGCGTGCTCGACACCAATCTCACCGCGGTGTGGATGCTGGCGCGCGAGGCCGCGCGCGTCATGCTGCCGCGCAAGGCTGGCCGCATCATCATGACCGGCTCTGTCAGCGCGATCATGGCGCGGCCCACCATCTCCGCGTATATCGCGAGCAAAGGTGCAATACACGCACTCACTCGTGAGTTGGCGGTGGAGCTGGCGCCGCACAACATCACGGTCAACTCCATCGCGCCGGGGTATTTCGCCACTGAGATGAACACGGCGCTGATCCAGAACAAGGAGTTCAACGACTGGGTGTGCAAGCGCACGCCGGCCGGGCGTTGGGGCACGCTGCAGGAGATCGGCCCGGTGGCGGTGTTCCTCGCCTCGGACGAGGCATCCTACGTAAACGGCCACGTGCTGGTGACCGACGGCGCGTTCAGCGCGTCCATGTGAATACCGTAGTGATCCGCTGAATCACTGCGGCACCCGTCGTCGAAGCGAGGAGGAGAAAAGATATGGCGCAGCAGAAATTCCGCGTCGGCATTACGCGCGACGTGCTGGGCCCGAGCGGCGAGCCGGTGTACGGACGCGCCGCGCTGCGGATTCTGGACGACCCGTCGATCGAATGGGAATACCTGCCCGCCGCAGTGCCCGAGCTGACGCCCGAGCACGCCAGTCAATATGACGCCCTGTGCGTTTTCGGCTCGCGCCTGACCCGCAAGACGGTCACCGGCGCCAATCGGCGGCTGAAGCTGGTGGCCCGCTTCGGGGTGGGCTACGACGCGGTGGACGTGCCGGCCTGCACGGAGCAGGGGATCTTGCTCACCATCGCGCCCGACGGCGTGCGGCGGCCGGTGGCGAGCAGCGTGATGGCGTTTACCCTGGCGATGGCCCACCGGCTGGCGACCAAGGACCGGCTCACCCGCGACGGGCGCTGGAAGGAGAAGGCCGACTATCTCGGCTATGGCCTTACCGGCAAGGTGCTGGGCGTGATCGGCGTGGGCAACATCGGCAAGGAGGTGTTCCGCCTGGCCAAGCCCTGGGACATGGTGCATCTGGGCCACGACCCGTATGTGCCGCAGCCGGCGGTCGCCGACCTGGGCGTGAAGATGGTGGACCTGAACACGCTGCTGCGGGAATCCGACGTGATCTCTGTCAACTGCCTGCTCAGCGACGAGACCAAGCACCTGATCGGCCAGCGCGAGTTTGGCCTGATGAAGCCCAGCGCGTTCTTCATCAACACAGCGCGCGGGCCGATCGTGGACGAGCCCGCGCTGATCGAGGCGCTCGAATCCAAGCGGATCACCGCCGCTGCCCTCGACGTGTTCGAGCAGGAGCCCGTCGCGATCGACAACCTCCTGCTCAAAATGGACAACGTGATCGTCGCACCGCACGCGGTGTGTCACACCGACGAGTGCATGCGCCTGCTCGGTGAGAGCGCTTTCACCTCCGCGGTGGATCTCGCGCACGGGCGCCGTCCGCGCCACATCGTGAATGCGCAAGCCCTCGGCCACTCGGCCTGGGGTGGCAAGTGGCACAAGTAGAACGACGGGACCAAAGCGATGCAGCCGAATCCGATCAAGCAGAAGCTCCTCGCCGGGAAGCCCGTGTTCGGCACGTTCGGCTGGGAGTTTCTGGTGCCGGGGCTGCCGCAGATCGTGAAGGCGGCCGGCGCCGAATTCCTGCTGCTCGACATGGAGCACGCCGGCACGCACTACGAGCAGATCAAGACGCAGGCAGCGCTGTGCCGCGGCATCGACCTGGTGCCGATGGCGCGGGTGCCGACCAACCAGTATCAGTACATCTCGCGCGCGCTCGACGTGGGATGCATGGGCATCATGGCGCCCATGGTCGGCTCGGCGGAGGAAGCCGAGTTCATCGTCTCCTGCACGCGCTATCCGCCGCACGGGCGGCGGGGCGCGGCGTTCGGCTTCGCCCACGACGACTACCAGGGCGGCGACATCGCCGAAAAAATCCGCATCGCCAATGACCGTACGCTGGTCATGTGCCTGATCGAAACCGCGACGGGGATTCAGAACATCGACAAGATCGCCGCCGTGCCCGGGGTGGACGTGCTGTGGCTGGGACACTTCGACCTGACCAACTTCCTCGGCATTCCCGCGCAGTTCGAGCACCCCAAGTACGTCAAGGCGATCGAGAAGCTGGTGGCGGCCGCGAAGAAGCACGACAAGATCCTCGCCTGCATGACCGCCAACGATGCCTGGAGCCGCGAATATTGGGCCAAAGGCTTCCGCCTGTTCGCCATGGGCGTCGACGCCCATCTGCTGCAGGGCGCGCTCAGGCAGGGATTCCAGGTCTTGAACGAGCTGAAGGGCACGCCGGCAGCGAAAAAGAAGAAACCTGTGTAAGCGCTGGAAGCATCGAATTCAAAGAACGGAGGAGCAAGGCAATGGCGCAAGAGAAGTTCCGGGTCGGCATAACCCGCGACAACCTCAAGCCCGATGGCAACCCTATCTTCGACCCGGCATCGCTCAAGCTCCTCGACGACCCGCGCATCGAGTGGGAGTTTCTGCCGCAGCTCGAAGCCGAGTTGTCGCCCGAGACGGCAGCGAAGTACGACGCGCTGGCCGTGATGCTGGCCACTGTCACGCGCCAGACGGTGTCGGGACCGAACCGGAGGCTCAAGCTGATCGCGCGCTTCGGCGTGGGCTACGACACGGTGGACGTCCCGGCGCTCACCGACAACGGCGTGCTGCTCACCATTACGCCGGACGGCGTGCGGCGCCCGGTGGCCAGCTCCACGCTCACCTTCATTCTCATGCTCGCGCATCGCGTGATGATCAAGGACCGCCTGGTGCGGCAAGGCCGCTGGGCCGAACGCATGAACTATTTCGGCACCGGGCTCTCCGGTCGCGTGCTGGGTTCCGTCGGGGTAGGCAACATCGGATCGGAGTTGTTCCGCCTGGCCACGCCCTTCGCCATGCGGCACCTGGCCTGCGATCCCTATGTCACGCAGGAATCGGTTGCGCCGCTGGGCGTGAAGCTGGTGGACCTGGACACGCTCCTGCGCGAATCCGACTTCGTATGCGTGAACTGTCCGCTCAACGAGGAGACGCGGCACTTGATCGGCGCGCGCCAGTTCTCTCTCATGAAACCGACCGCCTTCTTCATCAACACGGCGCGCGGGCCGATCGTGGACGAGAAGGCCCTATACCGGACGCTGGCTGACGGCAAGATCGCCGGAGCAGCCATCGACGTTTTCGAGCAGGAGCCGACCCCGGCCGACAACCCGCTGCTCCAGTTGGATAACTTGATCGTCACGCCGCACCACGTCTGCCTCACCGACGAGTGCATCAACACCGTCGCCGCGAGCGTGTTCAGCGCCTGCCGCGACCTCGCGCGCGGGCGGGTGCCCAAGAACGTGGTGAACCAGCAGGTGCTGGGGCGGGTGCCGTATTTTCATGCGTGAGTGCGCGGATGCGCGTGAAGAGTGAAGGGTGAAGAGTAAAGGGCAGCAGCGTAACGCGATCAACCGACCGCTCCCTCTCCCCCGCCAACAGACATAAGGTCCCTCTCCCTCTGGGAGAGGGTAGGGTGAGGGTCCGGGGAGAGGGTTGGGGTGAGGGGGCTCACCCTTCACCCTTCACTCTTCACCTGCTCGTAGGAGGCAAAATCCCATGCGTCCCAATCCCCTAAAGACCAAACTCCAGCGCGGCGAGCAAAGCTACGGTCTGTTCGCCTTCGAGTTCTTCACCCCGGGCCTCGCCCAAGCGGCGCAGGAAGCGGGCGCGGAGTTCATCCTGTTCGACATGGAGCACTCGGGTGCCGGCATCGACACCATCAAACAGCAGATGGCTTACTGCCGGGGTTTGGACGTCGTCCCTCTCGTGCGCGTGCCTACGTACCAGTATCAGTTCGTCGCCCGGGCGCTGGACGTGGGGGCGCTGGGGATCATGGTGCCGATGGTGGAGACGGCAGAGCAGGCGAGGGACATCGTCTCCTGGACCCAGTATCCTCCCCGAGGTCGGCGTGGCGCGGTGCTGGGTGCAGCGCACGACGACTACACCGGCGGCAGCGTGCCGGAAAAGTTCCAGCAAGCGAACCAGCGCTGCCTGCTGATGCTCCAGGTCGAAACCGAGCGCGGCGTGGCGCACGTGGACGAGATCGCAGCGGTGCCCGGTGTGGACTGCATCTGCACCGGGTATCTGGATCTGTCCAACTTCCTGGGTGTGCCGGGCGAGCTCAGCCATCCAACGTACCTGGCTGCCATCGACCGCATCGCGGCGGCGGGGAAGAAGCATGGCAAGATCCTCGCCACCGCTGCGCCCAACGAGGTCTTTGCGAAGGAATACGTAGCACGCGGCTTCCAGATGGTCTTCTTCGGCACCGACGTGCACCTGTTCCAATCGGCGCTGTCCCAGCGGGTGAAGGCGATGCGTGAGCAGTAGGGCCGCCGAACACTACGGAACGGCCGGCTGACCGTGCCGTAATACCAAAGCAACAAGGAGGAGAACCATGTCCATCGGCAAAACGACGGAGCGTCCCTGTGTGGCCGCCGTATGCAGCCATCGCTGGCGCGCCGCCGTGCTTTCCCTTACCGTTCTGCTAGCCTGGTGTGCGCCGGCAGCCGCGCAAACCCTGACGCTGCACGGCGCGGTCCAGTTCGCCGACGAGCACCCTTTCAACAAAGCCCTGCTCAAGTTCGAGGAGCTCACCAGAAAGTACTACGGCAAGCCGATCAACTTCGTCCTCCACCGCAACAGCGAGCTGGGCGGGGAGAAGGACTACTTCGCCTACTTGAACCAGGGCATTTCGGTGGACTACGCGATCGTCTCGCCTTCGCACATGTCCACCTTCGCCAAGGCGGCACCGCTGATGGACATGCCGTTCCTGTTCCGCGACGTGGATCACTGGCGCAAGGTCCTGGATGCCGACGCGCTCAAGCCGATCGCCGACGAAGTTGCCAAAAAGGCCGACGTCATGATCCTCGGCTATGCCGGAGGCGGTGTGCGCAATCTCATCGTCAACAAGCCGGTGCGCAACATGGCCGATCTCAAGGGGCTGAAGATCCGGGTGATGGGGGCGCCGATCCAGACGCAGACGTTCCAGACCATGGGTGCGGCGCCGTCGGTGATCGCTTACGCGGAAATCTACAACGCGATCCAGACCGGGGTCATCCAGGCGGCCGAGAACGAAGCCCTGGGCGTGGAACAGATGAAGTTCTACGAAGTCGGCCCCTATATCTCCCAGACGCGGCACGCGATTACGGTCCGTCCGGTGTGTTTCAGCGGCAAGACCTTTCGCCGGTTGCCGCCGGACCTTCAGGCTGCGATCGTAAAAGCCGGCAAAGAGGCCGGCGAGTACGGCCGCAACCTCGAGTCCTCCGAGGATCGTGCGCGCCTGGAAAAGCTGGCCAAGGAGGGGAAGCTCAAGCTGGTGGATTTCACCGACCGCGACCAGCTCCTCAAGCTCACCGAGCCGGTGCGGCAGGAGTACGCCAAGTCGGTTGGCGCCGAAGCGGTTTTCGCCCGCATCAACGCGATCAAGTGAAGCGCGCTGTGTTCTCCGTGGCCAAGAGGTTAGCTCGGTGAAACGAGCCATCGACCTGTTCTACCGACTGCTGCAGATCCTGCTGACGGTGCTGATGACGGTGCTGGTGGTGCCCGTGGTCCTGCAGATACTCTCCCGCTTTACCGAGCTGATTCCGCGCTACATCTGGACCGAGGAGGTGGCGCGCTTCTGCTTCATCTGGATCGTCATGATCGGCTCCATGATCGCCGTGCGCGACGGCTCCCACTTCCAGCTCGACGTACTGCCCAAGCCGAAAACCGCCGCCGGGCAGGCCATGAGCCGGCTCATCGTGCATGGTGGGATGCTGTTGATGGCGCTCACCTTCGTGATCTTCGGCTTTCGTTTCGCGCAGTTCGGCCTGGACCAGGAGTCCGAGCTGACCGGGCTCAACATGTTCGCCATTCACGTTGCCTGGCCGCTGGCGGGCGTAGCCTTCACTGTCTTCCTCGGCGAGAAGATCTGGGCCGACATCGCGCTGCTGCGCGGGGGCGGCCATGGGCGCGCTTGAGGTCGCACTGCTCCTGTTCGGCGTGTTCATCGGGCTGGTCATCCTGCGTGTGCCGATTGCTTTCGCGCTGGGGCTGGCGTGCATCCCGGTGTTCTTCATCGACGAGCGGTTGACGCCCTTCCTGCTGCTCAACGAGATGCTCAAGTCCTACAACACCTTCATCCTGCTGGCGGTGCCGTTCTTTCTGCTGGCGGCCAACCTGATGAACTCGGCCGGGATCACCGACAAGCTCGTCGCGCTGGCTCGCACCATGGTCGGCCACTTGCCGGGAGGGCTGGGCCATGTCAACGTCGTGGTCAGCATGCTGTTCGCCGGCATATCGGGCTCGAGCACGGCCGACGCGGCGGGCGTGGGTGGCGTGCTGATCCCCGCCATGAAGAAGCAGGGGTACGACGCGCCGTTCTCGTCTGCGCTGACCGCCTGCGCGTCCGTTATGGGTGTGATCATCCCGCCCAGCATTCTCATGATCGTGTGGGGCGGGGTGATCTCCGTTTCCATCGGCGGCCTGTTCATCGCCGGGATCGTGCCCGGCGCGATGATCGGGCTCTCACTGATGGGCGCGGTGCTGATCTACGCCAAGGTGCGCAAATATCCCGTTTACGTACGCGCGTCGCTGCGGGAGTTTCTGCGGGCGGTGGGCAGTTCGCTCCTGCCGTTGATGACGCCGGCGATCATCGTGGGAGGCATCGTCGGCGGGCTGTTCACGCCAACCGAAGCGTCCGTGGTCGCCGTGCTCTACGCGCTGATCCTGGGCGTCTTCATCTACCGGACACTCGCCTGGCGGCAGGTCCCGCACGTGTTCTACGAGTCCGCTCGCTTCGCTGCCATCTCTTTGTTCTGCATCGGGACCGCTTCCGCATTCGGTTGGTTGTTGGCGTATTTCCACGTGCCGCAACTGTTCGTCGACACGGTATCCAGGTTCGGCGGCGGGGTGACCAGCGTGGGGCTCATCGTAGCCTTGTCGTTCCTGGTCATCGGCTGTTTCATCGATGCCATCCCGGCCATCATCATCCTCGGGACCATCCTCGCGCCGCTGGCCAACAGCGTGGGCATGCATCCGCTCCACTTCGCCATCATCGGCGTGATCTCGATCGCCTTCGGCCTGGTGACGCCGCCCTACGGCCTGTGCCTGATGATCGCCTGCGCCCTGGGTAACATCACCATCCGCGACGCCATGCGCGATGTCCTGATCCTCCTGGTCCCGATGCTGGGCGTACTATTGTTCGTGATCCTGTTTCCGGAAGCCATACTGGCGTTGCCGCGCTGGATCATGCCGCAGTTCGTGCATTGAGCGCAGGCCCGGATGGCGTATGCTGATGCTGGCGATAGGCGATAGGCGATAGGCGATAGGCGATAGGCGATAGGCGGAGGGCAAGGGATGTTCAAGGTGCAGCGCACTGGCAATACCATGGGTGCCGAGGTCACCGGCGCGGATCTTTCGCGGCCACTGGACGAGGCCGGATTCAGGGCGATCCAGAGCGTCTTTCTGCAGCACCAGGTCGTGGTGTTTCGAGGACAGAATCTGAGCGCGCCGCAGTTCCTCTCCTTCGCCCGCCACTTCGGGCCGCCTGAACCGCATGTGCTGGACCAGTTTCACCACGCGGAGCATCCCGACATTCTCGTGCTGTCGAACGTGGTTGACAACGGCAAGCCGCTCGGGCTGGCCGATGGCGGCACCTATTGGCACACCGACTACTCCTACCTCGACATCCCGGCGCGAGCGACTTTGCTGTACTCGATCCAGGTACCCAAGGTCGGCGGCAACACTCTGTTCGCCGACCAGGTGACGGGCTACGAGGATCTGCCCGACGCAACGAAGAAGCGCATCGAGGGCCTGGTCGGCATCCACATCTACGGCAACCGCGACGATCCGGATCCCAAGTCCAGAACATCCGCCTATGG
>JBGPMS010000055.1:0-19252 GCA_041487115.1 Gammaproteobacteria bacterium | reverse complement strand
TAGTCTTGCTGCCGCCGAGGAAGGCGATCAAGGCCAGCCGCCCATCGGTGGCGAGGCAGCGCAGCTCGCGCGGCACGTAGTCGCCGCCCACCATGTCCAGGATCACGTCTGCGCCCTTGCCGCCGGTCAGCTGCTTTACGACCTCGACGAAGTCCTCGCTGCGGTAGTTGATGGCGCGCTCCGCCCCCAGCGCCTCGCACGCCGCGCATTTCTCCGCGCTGCCGGCAGTGACGAACACGCGATGACCGAAGGCTCGCGCCAACTGGATCGCGGCCACCCCGATACCGCTGCTACCCCCCTGCACCAGCAGGGTCTCGCCGGGCGCGAGCCGCGCGCGCTCGAACACATTGATCCACACGGTGAAGAAGGTCTCGGGCAGCGAGGCACCCTCGATCAGGCTCCATCCTTTCGGGAGCGGCAGGCAATGGCCTGCGGGTGTGACGCAGAATTCGGCATAGCCGCCGCCCGGCGTCAGCGCGCAGACCTCATCGCCTTGCTTCCACTGCGTGACGCCTTCACCGAGCCTGACTACGGTGCCGGCGACTTCGAGTCCGGGAAGGTCCGATGCGCCCGGCGGGGGCGCATAGGTGCCGGCGCGCTGGAAGCAGTCGGGCCGGTTCACGCCGGCGGCGGCGACGCGCAGCAGAACTTCTCCTGGCGTCGGCTGCGGCAGCGGTCGCGTGGCGATCTTCAACACCTCGGGCCCGCCGGGGCGCGAGATCTCCACCACTTGCATCTGGTCGGGAAGGGAAGGCGGCATGCGTGTCCTCGGTTCGCGGATCGTGCGACCCGACGGTTATAACACCTGGGCTCGATGGTCTACAACTCGGCGCAGTGGTTTGCGGCCTCGATTCGGTTGCGGCATCATGCCGGGCGCGGGGGAGAATCCGACCGTCCGACTAGCTAAGGAGGAGAACCATGGAACAGGCAAGCCGGGTGGCGCTGGTCACGGGCGGGTCACGGGGTATCGGGCGCGCCATCGCGCTGGCCTTGGCGGCTTCGGGGCACCGCATCGTGCTCAGCTACCGCGAGCGTGGCCACGACGCGCAGGCGGTGGTCGCGAAGATCCGTGGCGAGGGCGGCGAGGCGCGTAGCGTACGTGCGGATGTGGCTGAGGCGGCCGACTGCCGTGCGCTGGTGCAGGATGCACTGGATGCCTATGCTCAGATCGACGTGCTGGTGAACAATGCCGGTGTGCATCTTCCCGGCGTGAAGCTTGCCGACGTCCCGGCCGGCGAGTGGCAGCGCATTCTGCAAGTGAATCTGAGCGGACCGTTCCATCTGACCCAGGCGGTCCTGCCGCACATGCGCAGCCGCCGGCGCGGGAGCATCGTCAACCTCTCTTCCAACGTCACCAACCGCATGCCGGCCGGGGCCGGGGTCTATACCGTGTCCAAGGTCGGCCTGGAGGCGTTCACTCGTATCCTGGCCAAGGAAGAAGGGCCCAACGGCATTCGCGTCAATGCCGTCGCGCCCGGTCCGATCCGCACCGAGATGCTGGCTGAATCGCTCGACCTCATGGGTCGCGAGCGTGCCGACGCGTTCGTGAAGTCGGTGCCGCTGGGACGCACCGGAGAGCCGGAGGAGATCGCCGCGATGGTGGCCTTCCTCGTCTCGGACGCCGCGAGCTACGTTACCGCACAGGTGGTGTACGTTAACGGCGGCGGGCCCGGCGGCTAGCCGCCGCAGTGCCCGATCGTGCGTGCTCGATCCGCGGCGGGCCGCTGTTCCGTCGGCGCGCGCCCCGCTGGTCCGCGACAACCTTGTGCTGGAGGTCCAGCCCATCATGCTCAGAAAAATATTTACCCTGCTCCTCGCCGCCCTGCTGGTCGCCTGCGCCGCCGGGGAAAAGCCGCGTCCGTCAGCCCCGGCGCCCACTCCGGCGCCCACTCCTGCACCCGCTCCGCCGGGCGCGCCCTCGTCGGTCAGCGTCAACGGTGTGGAGCAGAAGATCATCCAGGCCACCAATGCATTCCGCGACGAGAACCATCTCCCGCCGCTCAAACCGACCGTCCGGCTGATCATCGTCGCGCAGAACCATGCACGCAACATGGCCCGGCAGGACAAGTTCGGCGACAGCGACAAGAACGGCCATATCCTGGACGGCAAGCACTTCGAGGATCGCATCAAAGTCAGCGGGTATCCGTTTTCGCGGGTGGCTGAGAACGTCGGTTACCAGCTGAGGAAGCCCGATCCCGCGGCCGCGATGATGGAGGGCTGGAAAGACTCGCCGGGGCACCGCAGGAACATGCTGATCCCGGAGATCACGGAGATCGGCGTGGGCGCGGCGCAAGGACAGTCCGGCCGCTGGTATTTCGTGCAGGTATTCGGGCGCCCGCAGTCGCCGATCAAGCAGTCCGGGCTCGCGCGGCAGGGAGCCGTCGCGTGGCGGTAACGCGACGATGAGGCGAGAAGACGGGCAATTCCCGGTCGGGACTCGAGGGTAGTACACTGCAAAGCATCGATGACCGAGCGTGGCCCGCCATGACCTCACCAGTGAACCTCGTACGATGCATGGTTCGTGCGATGAGTATCGCCGTGGTTGCCTGCCTTGCAACGCCTCTGGCTGCCGCGCAGGACAGCGGCGCCGCGGTCCTGCCTACCGTTTCGGAGATGTCACCGCCAAGCAGTGACGGTGCGGTCGTCGAAGTCCCGGTGGAGCCGATCGTGATCGAGAGCGACGCCCTGACCCTGGAACCGACGCAAGATCAGCTCCTGCAGAAGTTCCGCGACGCGCTCGGGCAACCCCCGAGCTTCGTCGTCAGCGAGCGCCAGCTCGCCGGCGGCCTGCTGGAAGTGACCACGCGGTTTGGCCGCTTGTGCGTGCGAGCCTTGCCGGCGCAGCTGCAATCCGGCCTCGGCGGGGACATCACCCTCGCGGCGCCGTGCGCGTCATTCTGATTTAACTCACCAGGATTTTCTCCAGGGCAGTGCGCAGGTCCGCGGGCAACGGCGTCGGCCGGCGCGTGGCACGGTCCACGTATACGTGGATGAAGTAGCCCTGGGCCGAGGCGCGGTCTTCGTCGTTGCGGAAGATCCCGATCTCGTAGCGCACGCTGCTGTTGCCCAGCCGGGTTACGCGCAAGCCCGTGTCCACCAGGTCAGGGAAGGTGACGGGCGCGAAGTACTGGCAGCTGGTCTCCACCACCAGTCCGAACACCGCGCTGCGCATGATGTCGAGCGCACCCTGCTCGATCAGGTACTGGTTCACGACGGTATCGAAGTAGGAGTAGTACACGACGTTGTTCACGTGGCCGTACACGTCGTTGTCCATCCAGCGCGTGGGGATGCGCTGGAAGTGACGGTAGACGGCGCGTGCATTCGGGTTGGACTTGCTCACCGGGTTTGCTCTCCGCATCAATGAACAGTTTGGGCCGTGGCGTCGGCAACGCGGCGCCTGCGCGTCCAGGTCACTGCGAGCAGCCCCGCCAGCACGATGACCAGCATGCCGAGCAGCGATACGCTGTCCGGGAACTCGCGGAAGACGATGTAGGCCAGCAAGGTGGACCACACCAGCTGCGTATACAGATAGGGCGCGAGCGCCGTGGGGGACGCGATGCCCACCGCGCGAATCAACAGGAAGTGCCCGAACCCGCCCAGGCAGCCGATCGCCACCATGAGCGCCGCCTGTGTTAGCGTCGGGGTCTTCCAGGTGAAGGGGAGAGCGAGGCTCGCGGCGAGCGTGCCCACCAGGGCGGTGAAGAACAGCGTGGTGAACGGATTCTCGCGGCCCGCCAGCTTGCGCGTCATGATCTGGTACAGGGCGAAGAGCAGGGCTGTGATCAGCGGGAAGACGGCGGCGACGGTCAGCAGCCCGCCGCCGGGTCGAATGATCACCAGCACGCCGACGAAGCCGAGCGTGACGGCGACCCACTGCCGTCCTGTGACTCGCTCTCCCAGCATCGGACCGGACAGCGCCGAGACCAGCACCGGCGCGACGAAGGTGATGGCCGCGGCTTCCGCCAACGGCAGGTGCTGGAGCGACAAGTAGAAGAACGCCGTGCTGGTCACCAGCAGCAGCCCGCGCAGGATCTGCAACCCAGGCCGCTGCGTCCGCACGAGGTCGAAACCCATGCGCGGCGCCAGCAGCACGAGCATGAACACCAGGTGCACGGCGTAGCGCGCCCAGATGAGCGGTGGCAACGGGTAGGACTCGAGCATGAGCTTCGCCAGCGTGTCCATGGAGGAGAACAGGAACACCGACGACATGATCAGCAGCACGCCCCTCAACAGATGAGGGTGATGGTCGGCGCCTGCGCTCATGCGGAACGCAAGTGGCGCAGCGGCAGGGCGGCGCGGCCAGCGAAGCGCGCGGCGCTCCCGAGCGCTTCTTCGATGCGCAACGCCTCGTTCCACTTGGCCATGCGCTCCGAGCGCGCGAAGGAGCCGACCTTGAGCTGGCCCGCGTCCCAGCCGGTCGCCAGGTGCACGATGGTGGTGTCCTCGGTTTCACCCGAGCGCGCGGAAACGATGGTGCCGAAGCCCGCGCGGCGACCGGCTTCCAGAGCGGCGTTGGTCTCCGTGACGGTGCCCGCCTGATTGGGTTTGATCAGTACCGCGTTGCAGGCCCGGTCCTGGGCCGCCTGCAGTACCAGGGCCGCGGACGTAACGAGGTAGTCGTCGCCGATCACCTGCACCCGCTCACCGACGGCGGCGGTGAAGCGCGCCATGCCCTGCAGGTCGTCCTCGGCCATCGGATCCTCCACCGAAACGATGGCGTAGCGCTCGATCCAGCCCAGCAGCACTTCGGCCAGCCCATCGCTATCGAAGTCGCGCTGCTCCAGGCCGAAACGATAGCGGCCGCCGTGGCCGAATTCCGAGGCCGCGATGTCGAGCGATATCGCCACCTGTTCGCCCGGCGTGTATCCGGCGCTCTCGATGGACCGCAGCAACATCTCCAGCGCTGCTTCGTTGCTGTCGAACGCAGGCCACCATCCGCCTTCGTCGGCCACACCTTGCAGCAGGCCGCGCGCCTGCATCAGATTTCCGGCACACCGGTATACCTCGGCGGTCATGACCAGGGCTTCGTCGAAGCTTTGCGCGCCGAGCGCCATGACCATGAAGTCCTGCACGTCGACGCGCCGGCCGGCATGGGCGCCGCCGCCGAATATCTGGATCTCCGGCAGCGGCAGCCGGCGCGCCTGGCCGGCCGAGATATAGCGATACAACGGCTCATCCGCGGCGGCCGCCGCCGCCTGGAGCGTCGCCATCGATACCGCGATGGTGGCGTTGCCACCTAGCCGTGCCTTGTTAGGCGTGCCGTCCAGCGCGACGAGGGCTTGATCGACAGACTCCTGGCCAGCGGCATCGCGACCGACGAGCGTCTGCGCGATCTCGCCGTTCACGTTGGCCACGGCGCGTGCGACGCCCATGCCGCCCAGGACGCTTCCCCCATCGCGCAGGTCGACGGCTTCACGCGAGCCGCGCGAGGCGCCCGCGGGGGCGATCGCGCGGCCCGCCGCACCGCACGCCCGGTGCACCTCGGCCTCGACGGTGGGACGGCCGCGCGAGTCCCATACCCGCCGTCCCTTCACGGCGGTGATCGATGTGTCAGGCATCAGGGATCGAGAATCAGTGACTGTGTGAGAGGGTGCGGCGCCCGCGCGCGCAGCTCCTTGGTCCAGCTGTCGCGAACTTCCGACAAGGTGTCGACCGGCTTCTGCAGCAAACTCCTGGCGACCCTCCGAACGCTCGTGCGCTGCCAGTCTTCAGTGATGTACTCCACCGGCGACTTGCCGTCGACGCGCGCGAGGAACAGACCCGGCAGCAGATGCGCAGTGCGCGCTTCGAGGCTCGCGGCGGGCTCCCAGTTCACCGCCTGGAGATAGGCCTGCACCAGCGCGTCGAAGCAGTTCAAATAGGCGTCGGCCCATTGCGGGCGCCATGCGCACTTCAGCAGCGTGTGATTGAGGCAGAAGGCGAGGTCGAAGGCGGGGTCACCATACCAGGCGCACTCGGCGTCCAGGAACACCGGGCCGTGTGGCCCGCACAGGATATTCTTGGGGCTCACGTCGCCGTGCACCAGCGCGAGCTTGGTACCGGAGGTGACGTCGATCAGCGCTTGCAGTTGCGCCGCGCAGTCGGTGTGAGCGCGGGCCGCGGCGGCGAGGTACGGTTCCAGCCGGATCGGGTAGAAGACGTGGTCGGTTGCGAACGCGCTAGCGACATCGTCGCGCCGTGCGGTGTGGGCGTGGATGAGAACCAGCCGACGGCCGACTTCGGCGGCGAAGGCCGGCTCTATCACGCCGTCGCGCAACCGTTCTTTCCACACCGGATGCTGCGCGGGCGCGAGGTATTCCATTGCGAACATCCCGGCACCCGGGTCCTCCCCCAGGATGCGCGGCACCGCGCCGGGCACGATCGAGCCGGCTCTGCGCATCCATGCCACCTCCCATCGATTGCGCTCCACCGGCGCCTGCCACTCGGCCTTCACTTTGAGCTTGGGCAAAGCGCGCTTGACGCACACCGGACCGCGCAACAGATCCACACGCACGATGTCGGACGAGACGCCACCGGTGAGCGGCGTGATGCGGGGTTCTTCCCCGGGAGAGAGCAGGCCCATGCGGGCGAGTGTTGCCAGGAAATCTGCCGTACCGGCGGAGTCTGCTCCGTCTGTTGGCATGTGGGTTGCGTTTCCGGGTGTATCCTACCGAGGCCGCGTCGCGCCGCTCGAGAACTCCAGCACGGCGCGATCAAGGCTGCAATCTAACACATCCGGTGCTGCGCGCGACTCGCCATGACATTCGTGCTCGCTCTCGATCAAGGGACGACCAGCTCCCGTGCCATCGTATTCGACGAAGTAGGGTCGGTGCGCGGGCTGGCGCAGCGCGAGACCACGCAGATCTACCCGCAGCCCGGCTGGGTGGAGCAAGACCCGCTGGAGATCTGGAGCTCGCAGCTCGGCTGCGCGCGCGAAGCGCTGGCGGCGGCGGGCGCGACCAGCGCGCAGGTCGCAGCCATCGGCATCACGAATCAGCGCGAGACCACTGTCGTCTGGGACCGTCGCAGCGGACAACCCGTGTGCAATGCGATCGTCTGGCAGGATCGGCGCACCGCAGCGATCTGCGACAGGCTCAAGTCCGAGGGCCTCGAGGCGCTGTTCACCGGCCGCACGGGTCTGGTGCTGGACGCCTACTTCTCCGGTACCAAGCTGCGCTGGGTGCTCGATAACGTTGCCGGCGCGCGCGCACGGGCCGAGGCCGGCGAGTTGTGCTTCGGCACGGTGGACAGCTGGCTGATCTGGAACCTCACCGGCGGGCGCGCGCACGTCACCGATGCCAGCAACGCCTCGCGCACGCTGCTGTACAACATCCACAACGGCGATTGGGACGACAAGCTGCTCCGGCTGTTGAGCGTTCCGCGCAGCACGCTGCCGAAAGTCGTGGCGTCGTCGGGCCGGGTGGCGGACAGCGACCCCGGGTTGTTCGGTGCTCCGCTGGCGATAGCCGGCATCGCCGGCGATCAGCAGGCGGCGCTGTTCGGCCAGCGCTGCGTCGCGCCGGGCATGGTCAAGAACACCTATGGCACCGGCTGCTTCATGCTCATGCATACGGGGAATCGCCCGGTCGACTCGCACAACGGCCTGCTGACCACGGTGGCCTGGGACCTGGGCGGCCAGCGCGAGTTCGCCCTCGAAGGCAGCGTGTTCATCGCCGGGGCGGCGGTGCAATGGCTGCGCGACGGGCTGGGGATCATCGACACCGCCGGCGAAGTGGATCGGCTTGCCTCCTCTGTCGCGGACAACGGGGGCGTTTACATGGTCCCCGCGTTCGCCGGGCTGGGCGCCCCGCACTGGGATCCTTATGCGCGCGGGGCGATCCTGGGCTTGACTCAGGGCTCGACTGCCGCCCACCTGGCACGCGCTACGCTTGAGTCCATTGCGTACCAGACGGCCGACATCCTGGAGGCGATGCAGGCCGATTCCGGCGTCGCTCTCAAGGAGCTCCGTGTGGACGGCGGGGCAACTCGGAGCGACCTGCTGATGCAGTTCCAGGCGGACATCCTGAACGTGCCGGTGGTCCGTCCCGTCTTGCTGGAGTTGACGGCCTTGGGAGCCGCCTATCTGGCCGGGCTGGCAGTGGGATACTGGCGTGATGGGGCACAGATCGACGCCCAGTGGAAGGCTGAGCGGGTGTTCGAGCCGCGGCTGGCCGCGGCCAAGCGCGACCGGCTGCGGGAGCGCTGGCGCCAGGCAGTAGCCCGGGCTAAAGAATGGGCCAAAGAGCCGGATTGACCGGAACCGGGGCGAACCGGCTGCGCGCTTCGGATAATCTGCGAACTAACATTGACAAGGGACTGATTTTATTAGTACTGTAGCTAATTAATCTCCTGCTGCCTGAGCGGCCGCTCGGTATCGGAATCCATGGCCAAGATCGCGATCTTCAACCAGAAAGGCGGCGTCGGAAAGACGACCACGTCGCTGAATCTGTCTGCTGCGCTTACGCGCCGCGGACAAGCGCCGCTCGCGATCGACATGGACCCGCAGGGGCATCTGTCCTCCATCACCGGCACCGCGGTGAGCAACGCGGACGACAGCATCTACGGCTTCTACCACACTCAAAAACCGCTGGCCCAGTTGATCCGCGCGGGGCGCGGCGGCTGGCCGGTGATTCCTGCTCACGTCGAGTTGTCCAAGATCGACTCCCAGTCGGGCAAGGGTCCCCAGGCGCTCAACAAGCTCAACGTGGGCATCGTGAAGGAGAGCCTGAACACCGGCCGGCCGATCCTGATCGACTGCTGCCCGATCCTGGGGGTTTTGTCTCTGAACGCCATCTTCGCGTGCGACCGCATCCTGGTGCCGGTGTCGGCCGACTGGTTGGCGGTAAAGGGGGTGCTGCAGGTGGAGAAGACCCTCAAGGCGTTGGAGCATGTGTTCAAGAAGCGCCTGCCGCGGCGCTTCGTGGTCACGCGGTTCGACTCGCGCCGGCGGATGTCCCACGACATCTACAAGGAGATCCTGGAGCGCTACGGCGACGAGCTGTGCAAAGCGCGGATCTCGGAGAACGTCAGCGTGGCGGAGAGCCCGGCTTCCAACGAAGATGTGTTCACGCACGCACCGGGAAGCCGCGGTGCACAAGACTATGAGGCCCTGCTCGATGAACTGATCGAGACGGGGTTCCTGCCGTAAGCCGTCCTAGGACGCCTTTTCTTTGTCCTGGCGCGATATCAGGGAGATGATCCCGTCGATATCCATCGCCTCTTCCCGTCCCGGCTGGTGCTGCAGCGTCTTCGACTCCAGGATCTCGCAGTGACGATAGATCTGGGTGAGCTTGCGCTCCGCATCGGCCTGGTCCTTCCCCGGAATCAACAGGTTGTCAACGACCAGTCCGCTTCGGGTGCGGATCTTGAAGCCATACTTCATCATCCCTATCCCCCGGCTCCCGTGATGGCTTGCGAGCAGCATTCTACTCCTCCGCTAATTAAGTGTTGTCGCTACGAAGCTTTTACGGCAGCTTTTGTGCCAGCTTTAGAAGCCGGGGGGGCCGGGCTCATGCGGGCGCTGTCGGTCATTCGCATCCACGGTATTCCGAGGCTCGCCCGGCCTAAGAATTGACGCCGGGAAGCGACGCCGCGATCGCCATCATGCAGCCGTGCAGCATCACCTGGTGCCCGACGGTGACGTTGCTGCCCAGGGTCAGCGGCACGCCCTCGTCGGTATGCAGCACCGAACTGTCCTGGATGTTGGAGCGCTCTCCGATCAAGATCGGATGATTGTCGCCGCGTATCACGGTGTTGAACCAGACGCTGCAGTCGTTGCCCAGGACCACCGAGCCGATGACGGTGGCGTTGGGGGCGATGAAGCAATCGCCGTGGCATTCGACGCGGCGCTCGCCGAGAGAGTATTTCATCGAGGCTCCGAGAGGTTATTGGAGTTGGCAGCCGATCGAACATCAACGCCCCTGCCAGTGCGGCCTATTATAGCGACGGCCCCGCTCGACGCCGTGTGGAGGAGTGCGCATTTACCGCGGCCGCGGGCGGCGTGATAATGTGTGTCGAGCCCCGTATGGAGGAAGTGCCATGAGTGCCGTCACAGCCCTTGCCAAGGGAACCACCGATATCGAGGGTTTGCTCGGCGCGAGCGCCGACAACCTGCTCAATCATGTATGCAAGGGCATCCCCAAGGAGACGCTGCACCTCCCGGGGCCGGATTTCGTAGACCGCGTGTTCGCGTTGAGCGACCGTTCCACGCCGGTGCTGCGCAGCCTGCAACAGTTGTTCAACCACGGCCGGCTGGCGGGGACGGGTTATCTCTCCATATTGCCGGTGGACCAGGGTATCGAGCACAGCGCGGGCGCGTCCTTCGCGAAGAACCCGGCCGTGTTCGACCCGGAGAACATCGTCAAGCTGGCGATCGAAGGCGGCTGCAATGCGGTGGCTTCCACGCTCGGTGTGCTCGGCGCTTGCGCGCGCAAGTATGCGCACAAGATCCCGTTCCTGCTCAAGTTCAATCACAACGAGTTTCTGACCTACCCGAACAAATACGACCAGATCTTCTTCGCCAGCATCAAGCAGGCGCGGGACATGGGTGCGGTCGCGGTCGGCGCCACCGTGTACTTTGGCTCGGCCGAGTCGGCGCGCCAGCTGGTCGAGGTGAGCAAGGCCTTCGAGCTGGCCCACGACTTGGGGTTGGCCACCGTGCTGTGGTGCTACCTGCGCAACCCCGCCTTCAAGCAGGACAAGGACTACCACCTGTCGGCCGACCTCACCGGCCAGGCCAATCACCTGGGCGTGACCATCGAGGCCGACATCATCAAGCAGAAGCTGCCCGAGAACAACGGCGGCTACAACATCCTCAACAGCAAAGACACCCCCTACGGCAAGACCGACAAGCGCGTGTACACCGAGCTCTCCACCGACCACCCGATCGATCTCACGCGCTACCAGGTGGCCAACTGCTACATGGGTCGCGCCGGCCTGATCAACTCGGGTGGGGCTTCGGGCGAGAACGACTTCGCCGAGGCGGTGCGCACGGCGGTGATCAACAAGCGCGCCGCCGGGATGGGCCTCATTTCCGGGCGCAAGGCATTCCAGCGGCCGTTGGCCGAGGGCGTGAAGCTGCTCAATGCGATCCAGGACGTGTACCTCGACAAGCGCATCACCATCGCCTGAGCCGCTGCTCAAGCGAGTCGCGTCCTGGCTCCTGGTTCCGCTGGGCGGGCTGGTGATGGCTCCGGCGCTGGTGCACGGTGGCGACGGGTCGCCGGCCGCTGGCAGCGACGAGGCGGCACTCAAGACGATGCGCGAGCAGATCGTCAAGTCGATCGGCGAGGCGCGCTGCATAAACCTGGTTCACTGCCGCGTGCTCCCGTTGGGTGCCCGCCCGTGCGGGGGGCCGTCGGAATATCTGGCCTACTCCAGCAGCACGGGGAACCGTGAAATGCTGGAAGCCAAGGCCTACGAGTACAGCTTCCTCGAGGAGGAGGTGAACCGCAAAAATTCCGCGGCCGGCGCGTGCGCGGTGCTGCCGGAACCGCGCGTGGCATGCATCGACGGCCGTTGCACGCTCTCCTCCGACCGGCGTTAACCAGCCCAGCGAAAAGCGAATCTATGTCCCGCCCTATCGTGAGCAAGCTCATCCCCAGCCTGGGGGTATCGGACATCGACCGTTCGGCCGCGTTCTATCGACAGTTCTTCGGTTTCGAAGTACAGGATTCCTACGAAGACGAGGGGCGCATGACCTGGTGCTGGTTGACGACCGGCGGCGCCGACTTGATGCTGCAGCAGTTGAGCGTCGATCAGCAGATCACTCTCAATCCTGCCATCGGCCAGAGCTGGGTGATCTATATCCGTCCCGACGACCTGAAGGCCACCCACGCGCGGCTGAAGAAGGCGGGCATCGCGATCTCCGATGTTGCCGCCACCCCTTACGGGGCGAACGAGTTCTTCCTCACCGACCCGGACGGCTACGAGCTGTGGGTGTCGGTCCCGTCCGCCAACGGCAATGGCAATGGCGATGACGATGAGGACGAGGACGACGCGGAAGAGGACGACGACGAAGACGACGAGGAGGAGGAAGAGGAGGAAGAAGAAGAAGAGTGGCAGGTGGGCCGCGAGCGGGTCGATCCAAGACGGTCGTGACCCGCCGCGCCCACTGACAGGTTGATGCGAAATTCTGCGAAGGCGTACTTTGCACGCAGAGTCGAAGCACGACCTGTCGCACGTTCTAGCATTTATGCGCGTGTGCGCCTCACGCAAACTTCGCGTTGGCGCTCGCGTTGTGGTTTTGCGTCAGGCTGCTAGCGCCTGTCCCCGCGCAGTTCCTGCACGACTTGCTGCAGTCCCTCCGGCGTCACCGCCTCCGGCGGTATCGGCGCTCCCACTACCAGCTCTACCAGAGACAGGGGGCGCGGGCGTTTGAGGAAAGCGGGTCCGCCCTTGCGGCTGAACATGCTTCCCCACAGACCGCGCAGCGCCATCGGTATGACCGGCACAGCGGTGGTATCGACGATGCGCTTGACCCCGCCGCGGAACGCGGACAGCTCGCCCGTTTCGGTGATCCGGCCCTCGGGGAAGATCCCTACCAGATCGCCCTCACTCAGTGCCCGCGCGACCTCGGCGTAAGCTGCCTCCAGCATCTGCGGGTCTTCCTTGGCTGACGCGATGGGGATGGCTCTGCCGGTGCGGAAAACGAAGCCCAGCACGGGGATGCCGAAGATCTGACGATCCATGATAAAGCGGATCGGCCGCGGGCACGCACCGAGAATGACCACGGCATCGACGAAGCTTACGTGGTTGCAGGCCAGCACCGCAGGGCCGGTCTCGGGAATGTTCTCCAGCCCGCTCTTGCGCAGGCGGTAGATCGAGTGGATCAGCATCCAGGCCAGGAAGCGCATGAGGAACTCGGGAACGAGCAGGTAGATGTAGAGCGCCACCGCCGCGTTGAGGAACGCGCAGGCCAGAAACAACTGCGGTATGGTCGCTCCCGCTGCGAGCGTACCGGCGCCGAATGCTGCCGCCACAACCATGAACAACGCGTTCAGGATGTTGTTCGCGGCGATGATGCGCGAACGGTGCGACAGTTCCGAGCGGCTCTGAATCAGCGCATAGAGCGGCACGATGTAGAAGCTGCCGAACACGCCGATCAGCACCAGGTCGATCAGCACGCGCCAGCCGCCCGGCTGGCTCAGGTATTCCCAGGCGTTGGCGTGCGGCAGGACGCCCGCCGCGGGGCTGGCGAAGAACAAGTCCAGAATAAACAGCGACAGGCCGATGGAGCCGAAGGGCACCAGTCCGATCTCGATCTTGCGCCCCGACAGCCGTTCGCACAGCAACGAGCCTACACCGACTCCGATCGCGAACACGGCCAGCAGCAACGTGACCACGCTCTCGTTTCCGCCCAGGTGGTCCTTGGCGTAGCCGGGAAACTGGGAGAGCATCAACGCACCGAGGAACCAGTACCAGGAGATACCGAGGATCGCCAGGAAGACGACGCGGTTGCCGCGCGTGAGCTGAATGGTGCGCCAGGTTTCCGAGAACGGGTTCCAGTTGATCTTGAGACTCGGGTCGGACGCAGGCGCCGTCGGTACGCTGCGGCTCGCGATGTAGCCTGCGACGGCGACGAGGATCGTGATTGCCGGAACGCTCAAATGCCCCCCATCGGCGCGCCCCATCAGTACGCCGGCGAGTATGGTGCCGAACAGGATCGCGACGAAGGTGCCGGTCTCCACCAGTGCGTTGCCGCCGATCAGCTCGCTCTCGCGCAACTGCTGCGGCAGGATCGCGTACTTCACCGGACCGAATACCGTCGAATGGACTCCCAGCATGAACAACGCGGTGAACAGCAGCGTCACGTCCTTGCGAGCGAAGCCGACGGCACCGACCAACGCGATCGCGATCTCGAACACCTTGACCAGGCGGATGATGCGCGAGCGCTCGTACTTGTCGGCGAGCTGCCCGGCGGTGGCCGAGAACAGAAAGAAAGGCAGGATGAAGATGCCGGCCGCCAGGTTGACCAGCACGCCGGTGCTGAGCATAGACGCTTGCGCGGCGTGGAAGGTGAGCAGCAGCACCATGGCGTTCTTGAACAGGTTGTCGTTCAGCGCGCCCAGGAACTGCGTGACGAAGAAAGGCAGGAAGCGGCGCGTGCGCAGCAGCTGGAACTGGTTCAAATGCTGCTCGGACTCTGGCGTGTCGGATCGCATGGGTGAAAAAGTCGGCTCAGGGATCGGATAGCATCAGATCGGGCAGGTTCCGCAACTCCGCATTAGCGACTTCCCGCCGCGTGGCTTGTCGCCAGCGGGCGGAACACGGTCCGATGCGGCTTCTGACCGCGCAGGTCCACGGTCACGAACACCACCGTCGTTGGTTTCAGGCTCAGCCGTCCTTTGCCTTCGAGCCGGTTGCCACCCGCGGGCCGTAGCTCGACCTGCGTGGCCTTGCCGTCGGTGTGGAGGCCTGCCTTGCCTTTTCCGCCCGCGGCGTCCACCGCGTTTCCGGCGCGGTCGGTCACGTAGACCGTCAGTGCGCTCCTGTTTGCCACCAGTTCCAGCCAATAGGGTCCAGCCAACCGCACGTCACCCCCGTGGTTCGGCCGTGGCGCCTCAGACAGCGGATTGGCCTGCAATGCGCCAGCGTGCGGCATCGCCGTTTCGGCCCTGTCCGCAGCGCGGGCGAAACGGGCGATCGGAAGCAGACAAACCAGGCCTGCAAGCAGGGTCCCGATGGCCAACATCTCTCGCCTCCGGGCTGCTGACACCTGCGAGTCTGCACTCACACGCCGCCTTCTCCGGATCGACCGGACCACACCGCCGTCGACATCCCGGAAAGAAAAAGGGCAGACCGCGAGCCTGCCCTGTGACGTTGCTGACCCGGCGTCATCGCGCCACGGTGCTTTCCACCCGCCGCCCATCGGCTTGAACGCCGGGAGCGGTTATGACATCGAGTTTGTTCATCGGCACGACCAGCGCGACCGCAGCGGCGGTCGCCACCGGCTCCGGCGCCAGCGCGCTGCTGGGGCCGCTACCGGCTGGCAGCAAGGGCACCAGCAGCAGCGCCACGATGTTGATGATCTTGATCAGCGGGTTGACCGCAGGGCCAGCGGTATCCTTGTACGGGTCGCCCACCGTGTCGCCGGTCACCGCCGCCTTGTGCGCGTCCGAGCCTTTGCCGCCGTAATGGCCGTCTTCGATGTACTTCTTGGCGTTGTCCCAGGCACCGCCTCCGGTAGTCATGGAGATGGCTACGAAGAGCCCCGTCACGATCGTGCCGATCAGCAACCCGCCGAGCGCGCGGGTACCGGCACCCGGACCCATCAGCCAGTTCATCACCAGCACCAGAACGATGGGCACGAGGATAGGCAGCAGGGACGGGACGATCATTTCCTTGATCGCCGCCTTGGTCAGCATGTCCACCGCGCGCGAATAGTCTGGCTTCGCGGTGCCCTCCATGATGCCCTTGATCTCCTTGAACTGGCGGCGCACTTCGTTCACCACCGAGGTGGCGGCGCGGCCCACCGCCTCCATCGCCATGGCGCCGAACAGATAGGGCACCAGGCCGCCGATGAACAAGCCGATGATGACGGCAGGATCGGACAGGCTGAACTCCACCAGCTTGCCGACAGCCTTCAAGTTATGGGTGTAGTCGGCGAATAGCACCAGTGCTGCCAGACCGGCGGAGCCGATGGCGTAGCCCTTGGTCACCGCCTTGGTGGTGTTGCCCACCGCGTCCAGCGGGTCGGTGATCGCGCGGATCTTGGACGGGAGCTCGGCCATCTCTGCGATACCGCCGGCGTTGTCGGTGATCGGGCCGTAGGCGTCCAACGCTACGATCATTCCGGTCATGGACAGCATCGCGGTGGCCGCGATGGCGATGCCGTACAGGCCGGCCAGAGCGTCGGAGGCCCAGATCGCAGCGCATACCGCCAGCACCGGCAACGCCGTCGCCTTCATGGAAACGCCCAGGCCGGCGATGATGTTAGTGGCATGGCCGGTCTGCGACGCTGCGGCCACGTGCTGAACCGGGCCGTATTCGGTGGCGGTGTAGTACTCGGTAATGACCACCATGGCGGCGGTGAGTGCCAGTCCGACCAGTGCGGCGCCGAACAGCGGCCAGACGTTGCCGGGCATCAGCCAGGCGGTGATCGGGTAGAAGGCGATGCCAGCCAGCACGCCCGACACGATTACGCCCTTGTACAGGGCGTTCATGATCTTGCCACCCTCGCTGGCCTTGACGAAGAAGGTGCCGATGATCGACGCGATGATGGAGGCGCCGCCCAGCATCAGCGGATAGAGGATGGCGCTGGTGCCCGCGTCCTTCAGGATGAGGCCGCCCAGCAGCATGGTGGCGACGATGGTCACGGCGTACGTCTCGAACAGGTCGGCGGCCATGCCTGCGCAGTCGCCCACGTTGTCGCCTACGTTGTCGGCGATCACCGCCGGGTTGCGCGGGTCGTCCTCGGGGATGCCGGCTTCCACCTTGCCCACCAGATCGGCGCCCACGTCCGCGCCCTTGGTGAAGATGCCCCCGCCGAGCCGCGCGAAGATGGAGATCAGCGAACCGCCGAACGCCAGGCCCACCAGAGAGTGGAGCGCGAGGTCCGGATCGCCCGAAATCCACAGCGCGATGCCGTAGTATGCGGCGACCCCGAGCAGGCCGAGGCCCACGACCAGCATGCCGGTGATGGCGCCGCCGCGGAAGGCGACGGCCAGTGCGGCGTTGATGCCGTCATTCGCGGCCTGGGCGGTGCGGACGTTGGCGCGTACCGAGATGAACATGCCGATGTAGCCGGCCGCGCCGGACAGGACCGAACCCACCAGGAACCCGAAAGCGGTCAGCCAATTGAGCGCTACGCCGAGCACGACGAACAGCACCGCGCCAACGATGGCGATGGTGGTGTATTGGCGGTTGAGATAGGCCTGGGCCCCCTGCTGAATGGCGGCGGCGATTTCCTGCATGCGGGCGTTGCCGGCCGGTTTGGCCAGCACCCAGCGGATGGAGACGAGGCCGTAGATCAACGCGATGATCGCGCACCCCACGGCAATCATGAGGCCGGGTCCGATAGACATGAATCCCCCTGTCAGGTTTTTTTGGCTTGACGAAACTGTAGTTGTGAAAAGACTCTGACCGGCTCCGGCGGCGTCCAGACCCGGGGCCGGACGGCCGTGGTCGTGCCGGGCGCCCCGCCTGTTCGAGAGGAGCTACGAACGGCCGCGGGCAAGCAACCCGCGAGTTTACCGGATTTTTCGTGGGCGATTGAGGGGTAGTGCAGGGGCTAGTCTCTAGGCTTCAAACCTTAAACTCGCTCGCGAGCTTCTTGCGCACCGCCGCGTTCTTGAGGCTGACGTAGGCCGGCAGGCCGTTTTTGAAGGGCGGGTAGTCCTCGCCTTGGATCAAGGGGGAGAGGTAGGCGCGGCATTTGGCCGTGATGTGATACCCGTCGTCGGTGATGTAGTCGCGTGGCAGCTTCTTTTCCACGTTGGCCACATCCTCGAGGCTGGCCACGCCGATGGTCCATTTGTACGGCTTGCCGGATTTGCGCACGACGGTGGGCATGACGGCGTTCTTGCCTTTGAGCGCCAGCTCCACTGCCGCCTTGCCGACCGCGTAGGCCTGCGCCACATCGGTCTTGGATCCAAGGTGGCGCGCCGCCCGTTGGAGATAGTCGGCCACGGCCCAGTGGTACTTGAGCTTGAGCTTGTCCTTCACCAGGCTGGCCAGCAGCGGTGCGACCCCGCCCAGTTGCGCATGGCCGAAGGCGTCCCGCAGTCCCGCATCGGCCAGGAACTTGCCGTCCGGCCCGCGCAGTCCCTCCGACACCCCTACGCAGCAGTAGCCGAATCGGGTGATCGCGGCATCGACCTTGCCCAGGAACGTGACTTCCTCGAAAGTGATCTCGGGGAACAGCAGCACGTGCGGTGCATCGCCCGCCTTCTCGGCGGCCAAGCCCATCGCCGCCGTGGTCCACCCGGCGTGACGGCCCATCGCCTCCAGCACGAACACGCGCGTCGACGTCTTGGCCATGGAGGCGACATCGAAGCCTGCCTCGCGCATGCTGACCGCGAGGTATTTGGCCACCGAGCCGAAACCGGGGGAGCAGTCGGTGATCGGCAGGTCGTTGTCCATGGTTTTGGGCACGTGCACGCACACGATGGGGTAGCCCAGTTGCTGCGACAGCTGCGACACTTTGAGGCAGGTGTCGGCCGAGTCGCCGCCGCCGTTATAGAAGAAGTAACCGATGTCGTGCGCCTTGAACACCTCGATCAGGCGCTGGTACTGGGAACGATCCTCGTCGAATTTCCTGAGCTTGTAGCGGGCTGAGCCGAATGCCCCGCCGGGCGTGTAGCGCAGGCCGGCGATGGCCTGCGCAGTGTCCTTGCCGGTGTCGATCAAGTCCTCGGTCAGCGCCCCGATGATCCCGTTGCGCCCGGCGTACACCTTGCCGATCCTGCTCTTGTGCTTGCGCGCGGTTTCGATTACGCCACAGGCCGATGCGTTGATCACCGCCGTTACCCCGCCCGACTGGGCGTAGAACGCGTTCATTTTTTTCATGTGCGACCTCTAACCCGCCAGGTTGACCGCTCGAGACACGTATTAGCATGGAGAACTGCAAGATCTTAATCTTGAACCGTCCGGGCGCCTGTGCGGTTCGATCAATCGGAAAGCGCAGCAAACAGCCGATCGCGGATCTGATCCACGCTGCCGGTTCCCGAGATCTTGCGGTACCTGGGCGCTCGCGCGTTGCCCTTCGCCGCCCACTGCGAATAGTAGTCCACCAGCTGTTGGGTCTGGTTGTGGTAGACCTCCAGGCGCTTGCGCACGGTTTCCTCCGTGTCGTCCGCGCGCTGCATCAACTCTTCGCCCGTTACGTCGTCTTTGCCCGCCACCTTCGGTGGGTTGAAGTACACGTGGTAGGT
Organism: Gammaproteobacteria bacterium; assembly: GCA_041487115.1. Classification (GTDB taxonomy): domain Bacteria; phylum Pseudomonadota; class Gammaproteobacteria; order Burkholderiales; family SHXO01; genus SHXO01. The sequence continues at coordinate 401 of JBGPMS010000055.1, read as the reverse complement.
GCGGCCCGAGCCTGCGTGCACACGCCGGCCCGAAAGTCGCTTGATGATCTCGGCGTCGCCCACGTCGATCTCGACCACGTAGTCCAACTCCACCCCGGCGTCCTGCATGGCCTCCGCCTGCGGGATGGTCCGCGGGAAGCCGTCGAACAGGAAGCCCTGGGCGGAGTCTGCCTGCTTGATGCGCTCCTTCACCAGCCCGATGATCACGTTATCGGGCACCAGCGCTCCGGCGTCCATGAACTTCTTCGCCTCCAGGCCGAGCGGCGTGCCCGCCTTCACCGCGGCGCGCAGCATGTCGCCGGTGGAGATCTGCGGGATGCCGAACTTCTGAGTGACGAAGGCCGCCTGGGTTCCTTTCCCCGCGCCGGGTGCGCCGAGCAGTATCAGTCGCATGGTTCGAG
>JBGPMS010000054.1:0-19366 GCA_041487115.1 Gammaproteobacteria bacterium | reverse complement strand
TGCTGAGTGCTGCTGCAAAAAGGAAACGCAAGATGCCTGCTGTCACCCGTGAGAGCCTGATGAGCCTGGAGGCGTATTCCAAGGTGCGCAAGGAATTCCGCGCCAACGTGATAGCGCACAAGAAGACCCGCACCGTGCAATTGGGTGCCCACGTCACGCTCCTGTTCGAGGACGAGATGACCATGCGCTACCAGATACAGGAGATGCTGCGCGTCGAGCGGATTTTCGAGGAGGCGGGCATCCAGGACGAACTGGACGCCTACAATCCGCTGATTCCCGACGGCAGCAACTGGAAGGCGACCATGATGATCGAGTACCCCGACATCGAGCAGCGCCGCCAGGCCCTGTCCCGGATGATCGGCGTGGAGGACCGGATCTGGATCCAGGTGGAGGGCTGTCCCAAGGTCTACGCCACCGCCGACGAGGATCTCGAGCGCGAGAACGAGCAGAAGACCTCCTCTGTCCATTTCCTGCGCTTCGAGCTGGATCCGTCCATGAAAAAGGCGCTGACTTCCGGGTCCAATATCCGCATGGGTGTGGACCACCCCAACTATCAGGCGACGATAGATCCGGTGCCCTTGCCAGTGCGCGAGTCCCTACTCAGGGACCTGACGTTCTAAGGAGACGCCGACCGACCGGGCAGCGCGAGACATCTCGACAACCGGGCGCCGCCCGGTAAAATGGAGTTGCGCACCCGGACTCAACTCAATACCCGACATCAACCAAGGGGCGCACGGAGACCAAAAATGGCAAGTGCGTCCGTGGAAGACCGCGTCCTGTCGCTGGTCGAGCGGCGCCTGAAGGATACGCAGGCGCCTGTCAACTTGCGGTTGTGGAACGGCCGCGCCGTGGCCCCGCCGGCGCCCGCGCCCGTCACGGTGACGGTGCGCTCACCCCAGGCCCTGATGATGCTGGCCAATCCGAGCCTGGGCAAGCTCGCCAAAAGCTATGTCGAGGGCGAGATCGACCTGGAAGGGAACTTCCGCGATGTGCTTCGGCTGAGCGAATCCCTGGTAGCCGGCGACCACCGCGTATACAAACGGCACCAACACAGGTGGAAGTGGTGGCGCCACAGCCGGACGGCCGACCGCCGCAGCATCCAGCAACACTACGATGTCGGCAACGACTTCTACGCCTTGTGGCTGGACCGCAACCGGATCTACTCCTGCGGCTACTTCAGGCGGTCCGACGATTCCCTGGACCTGGCCCAGGAGCAAAAGCTCGACCACATCTGCCGCAAGCTCCGGCTCGAGCCTGGAGACCGGCTGCTGGACATCGGCTGCGGCTGGGGTGGGCTGATCCTGTGGGCGGTGCGGAACTACGGCGTCAAGGCACTCGGCATCACCTTGAGCCAGGACCAGTGCGAGCACGCCAACGCGCTCATCCGGGAGCGGGGCCTCGCCGACCGCTGCGAGGTGCGGCTGCAGGACTACCGCGACGTACCCGAGGACGAGCTGTTCGACAAGATCGCGAGCGTCGGCATGTTCGAGCACGTGGGCCGGCGCAACCTGTCGACCTACTTCGAGAAGATCAACCGGCTGCTGCGTACCGGCGGTCTGGTTCTGAATCACGGTATCACCAACAACTCGTTGGAGGACGCAGAGCTCGGCGGTGACATCGGGGCGTTCGTGGATGAATACGTGTTCCCCGGCGGCGAGCTGATGCACGTGACCGTGGTGGCGGAGGAAATGTCGCGGCAGGGGCTGGAAGTGTGGGACGCCGAATGCCTGCGTCCGCATTACGCCAGGACGCTGTGGCACTGGGTTGACCGTCTCGAAGCGCGCCGCGACGAGGCGCGCAGCCTGGTCGGGGAGAAGAGGCTGCGCACGTGGCTCATCTATATGGCGGGCTCGGCGCACGCGTTTGGGCGCGGCTGGATGTCGATCTATCAACTGCTCGGAATCAAGACGCAGCCTGACGGCCTGGCGCCATATCCGCCTACGCGCGAGCATATCTATCGCACATGAGCTCCGGCTCCCCCGCCAGAGCTCCCTGGCGCGGTGCCGGGGCCGTTGTGCTCCTCCTGCTCGTCGGGTGCTCGCACGCGCCGACGGAGCCGGTTCGCGGGACGCAGCAGCGTGGGCAACAAGTGGGGCCGCTGCACGGTGCGCCGCAGGTAGAGTCCTTCGTCGAGTTGAATCTCGCACCGCCGCCCTACCCCACCGATTCGAACCTGATCGAGTTCAAGCTGCGCGGATTGACGACCAACCGGTTCTTCATCGACGGATCGTCGCTGACGGTGGAAAAAGACAGGGTCGTGCGATTCGTTCTGGTGATCCGCACGATCGAAAACGTGAAGAACGTGAGCTTTTCGGGACTGCGCTGCAGCGATCGCGAGTGGAAAGACTACGCGTTCGCGCGTGACGACCGCACCTGGGTACCCGACAAAGATGCGAGCTGGCGTCGTATCCAGGACCTGAATTTCAACGCTTACCAGCGGACGCTCTACGAGGACTATTTTTGCGTTGGAGGGGTGCTGTCCACCGAGCCCGTGGGGGACGCCGTGAAACTGGTCAAGCTGCTGAAGAACCCGACGCAGCCGGATCCGCGCGTGCCGCGCAGGCAATGAAGCCATTGCGGGCGAGATCGCTTGTCATCGGCACTCCCCCACGCGGTGAGCCTGGAACTTCTGCACCATGGGCATGCTTTCGCCGCCCATCTTGATCACCAGGTTCATCCGCCCCGAGAACTGATCGCCAGCGATCTCCGTTTCTCCCGTTCCGCTCACGTCCATCGCCCCCGAGCAGGCCAGGTTCCAGCGCGCATGGGGCCCATCCTGTTGAAAATCGGAGATGTTGCACCCGCCCGCGCCGCCCATCTGGGCCATCATCTCCTGGACCGACTGGTTGCCGATGCATTGGCGCACGACCATGGGCGTGGCGCTGATCGGCTGACCCCCGACCCCCGCCTCGACGGAGACCTCCCACAGCCCTTCGTGGATGTCGGGCGCAGCGAGTACGGCCGCGGTACGGGCCAGGAAGAGCAGGGCAGCCAGAACGATCAGCCAACGCATCGCGATTCCTGATGCACAACCGGGCGTACTACAAGAGCACCAGGTTGTCTCTGTGGATCAGCTCGGGATCGTCGATGTAGCCGAGCCGCGCCTCGATCTCATGGCTCGGTGCGCGCAGGATGCGGCGTGTCTCCGCCGCGCTGTAGTTCACAAGCCCGCGCGCAATCTCGCGCCCGTCCGGGTCGAGGCAGCTTACCACCTCGCCGCGCTCGAAGTCACCGGCGAGCTCGTAGACGCCGATCGGCAACAGGCTCTTGCCGTCTTGCGCCAGCGCTCGAACGGCGCCTGCGTCCAGCTTGAGCTGCCCGCGCACTTGTAAGTGATCGGCCAGCCATTGTTTGCGTGCCGCCAGCGTCATGGTTTCGGCGGTCAGCTGTGTGCCGATCATCTCGCCGTCGGTCAGCCGCAGCAACACGGCGGGCTCGCGTCCCGAAGCGATGACGGTGTGGGCGCCACTGCGCGCCGCGCGTCTGGCCGCCCGGATCTTGGTCAGCATCCCGCCGCTGCCGATGTGGCTCCCGGCGCCTCCGGCCATCCGCTCCAGCTCCGGGTCGGCGGCCATGGCTTCGCCTACCAGGGTGGCCTCGGCGTAGCGGCGCGGGTCGCGAGTGAAAAGTCCCGGCTGATCCGTCAGTATGACCAGCACGTCGGCTTCGACGAGGTTGGTCACGAGAGCGGCCAGCGTGTCGTTGTCGCCGAACCTGATCTCGTCGGTGGCCACGGTATCGTTCTCGTTGATCACCGGGATGGTGTCCAGTGCCAGCAGGGTGCGCAGGGTGGAGCGCGCGTTCAGGTATCGACGCCGGTCGGCCAGGTCCTCGTGGGTGAGCAGGATCTGGGCGGCATGCAGTCCGTGGGTGCGGAAACAGGACTCGTAGGCCTGCACCAGCCCCATCTGGCCGATTGCTGCTGCAGCCTGGAGCTCGTGGAGCTGACGCGGGCGGCGGCTCCAGCCCAACCGCTGCATGCCCTCGGCGATCGCGCCGGATGAGACCAGCAGGACTTGGCGGCTGCGGCGCTTGAGCTCAGCAATCTGCTCCGCCCACTGAGCGAGGGCCGCATGGTCGAGACCGTGCCCCTGGTCGGTTACGAGGCTGCTGCCGACTTTGACGACCAGGCGCTTGGCCTTAGCCAGAACGGAAGGCATCGTTGTCGCCGCTACTCGGATGCAGCGGCCGGCTCCTCGGCCATCGCCGGTTCGGCGGACTGCTGCAGCAACTCCATCGTCGCATAGGTCAGCTCGCGGCATCCTTCCCCGGTGAGGGCCGAGATCATGAGCACGCGCGGCTCGTCAACGGTCTTGCGGCCGCGCCCGCGCTTGCCGAAATAGCCCTCGACGAATGCCTTCACGCGGGCCGCGCGGTCTTCGGTTGTGATCAGGTCCACCTTGTTGAGGACCAGCCAGCGCGGCTTCTCGAACAGCGACTGATCGTATTTGCGCAATTCCTCGACGATCGCCTTGGCGTCGCGCACGGGATCCGCGCCTTCGTCCATGGGCGCGAGATCCACGATGTGGAGCAGCAATCGCGTGCGCTGCAGATGGCGCAGGAACTGATGTCCGAGCCCGGCGCCCTCCGCGGCGCCTTCGATCAGACCCGGAATGTCGGCGACCACGAAGCTGCGGTTCACGTCGACCCTGACCACGCCCAGATGCGGATGCAGGGTGGTAAAGGGGTAGTCCGCTACCTTGGGCCGGGCCGCGGACACGGCACGGATGAAGGTCGACTTGCCGGCGTTGGGCAGCCCGAGCAGGCCCACGTCGGCCAGGACTTTGAGCTCGAGCCTGAGCCGGCGCGAGTCGCCGGGCTCACCCCGGGTGAACTGGCGCGGCGCGCGGTTCGTGCTCGATTTGAAGTGGATGTTGCCGATGCCCCCCTTGCCCCCCTTGGCGATCAGCGCCCGCTGCCGATGCTGCGCCAGGTCCGCGATCGGCTCGCCGCTCTGCGCATCGGTGATGACCGTGCCTACCGGCACCGGCAGAACGATGTCATCGGCGCCCTTGCCGTAGCAGTCCGAGCCGCGTCCGCCTTCTCCGTTCTTGGCGCGATGAATGCGCGCGAAGCGGTACTCGACCAGCGTGTTGATGTTGCGGTCGGCCTCCGCGTAGACGCTGCCGCCGCGCCCGCCGTCACCGCCGTCCGGCCCGCCCTTGGGGATGTACTTCTCGCGCCGGAACGAGGCCATGCCGTCGCCGCCGTTGCCGGCGTGGGCTTCGATCAGCGCTTCGTCGATGAATTTCATTGTGCTTAGGGCTTCGGGTTGGGGTACAAACTAAAAAGCCCTATCGAATGATAGGGCTTTTCGACGGGAAGAACAGTCGTCTACTGGACGGCGGGTACGATCGTCACCGTCTTGTTCTTGCGCGGGCCCTTCACGGCGAACTTGACGATGCCGTCGATCTTGGCGAACAAGGTGTGGTCCTTGCCGATACCGACATTCGGACCGGGGTGCACCTGGGTTCCGCGCTGGCGCACGATGATGCTGCCGGCCGAAACCAGCTGCCCGCCGAAGCGCTTCACCCCCAGCCGTTTGGGGTTGGAGTCGCGCCCGTTGCGCGAACTGCCGCCTGCTTTCTTGTGTGCCATGGTTTGCTCCTGAGCCGAAGTGCCGCTGGTCTGAAGCCTTAGCGCCGCTTGTGCGAACGCCTTAAGCGGTGATCCCGCTGATCTGGATCTCGGTATAGTTCTGGCGATGGCCGAGCGTTTTGCGGAAGTGTTTGCGCCGGCGCAGCTTGAAGATCTTGATCTTCTCGCCGCGGCCATGAGACACCACGGTCGCTTTGACTGCCGCACCCGAAACCAACGGTGTCCCGGCCGTGACCTTGTCGCCGTCGGCCACCAGCAGAACCTGGTCCAGCACGATCTCGGACCCGACTTCGGCCGCAATCGTTTCGACCTTGAGCTTCTCTCCCGCCGACACCCGGTATTGCTTGCCGCCGGTCTTGATTACCGCATACATGATTTTCGCCCTCTTACCTGTCCCCGTAGCGGAGGCTGGCTGTACCAGCTGTCGGGAGGCGTTGGAAAAAACGCGAAGTATACAGACACTTATCGGACCGGTCAAACATCGGCGCGGGCTCGGCCGGCGTGGCGCCGGGATGGTATGCTGGCGATGACGCCGGCCTTAAGCCGCGCACTCGGTATCGTCCTCCATCATGTCCACCGCTACCCTCGAGCCGCTTCAGCGCCTGATCGCCGACGAGATGAGCGCCGTGGACCAGGTCATCCGCCGGCGCCTGCACTCGGACGTGGTGCTCATCCGGCAAGTGAGCGAGTACATCATCAACGGCGGCGGCAAGCGCCTGCGGCCGGCCCTGGTCCTGCTGGCCGCCGGCGGTTGCGGCTACAGCGGGAACGCGCACTATCAATTGGCTGCCGTGGTGGAGTTCATCCACACCGCCACGCTGCTGCACGACGACGTAGTCGACGACTCCGACCTGCGCCGCGGCCAGGCCACGGCCAACGCGCTGTTCGGCAACGCGGCCAGCGTGCTGGTGGGGGATTTTCTCTATTCCCGCGCCTTCCAGATGATGGTGGAGCTCAAGAACATGCGCGTGATGGAGGTGGTGGCCAACGCCACCAACACGATCGCGGAGGGCGAGGTCCTGCAGCTGCTCAATTGCCACGACCCGGCGGTGACCGAGGAAGACTATCTGCGCGTCATACGCTACAAGACTGCCAAGCTGTTCGAGGCTGCGGCCCAGATCGGCGCCATCATCAGCCAGGCCACGCCGGAGGTGGAGGACAGCCTTGCCCGCTATGGCATGCATCTCGGCACGGCATTCCAGCTGATCGACGACGTCCTGGACTATTCGGGCGACCATGCCCGGACCGGCAAGAACCTCGGCGACGACCTGGCGGAGGGCAAACCGACGCTGCCGCTGATCTACGCTATTCGCCGTGGCACGCCCGAGCAAGCCGGCCTCATTCGCAATGCGGTAGAGCGCGGTGGCCTGCAGGAGTTCCAGCCGGTGCTGGCGACCATCCGTGACACCGGTGCGCTGGAGTACACCCGCCGCCAGGCAACTCTCGAATCCCAGCGCGCGATGGAGGCGGTGGCGAGCCTGGCGCATTCATCGTACCGGGACAGTCTGCTACAATTATCGGCCTTTGCGGTTTCCCGCACCTACTAATCGCCGATCCGGTCGATTCCATCCGCGGCACGCCGCTCCCGAATTCAAGCCGGCGCGCCCTGCGGGAGCCGGCGGTGTGTCGTCTGCATCGGGGCGTAGCTCAGCCTGGTAGAGTACTGCGTTCGGGACGCAGGAGTCGGAGGTTCAAATCCTCTCGCCCCGACCATTCCGCTAAAGTTGCGCCCGCTTCGACCGATTAACGTCCAGGCGCCCGCTGCGCGCTTTAAGCCCGTTGTCCCTGGCCTGGAATCGACCCATGAGCACTGCCGAGAAGCTGCTGCAGGCGGAGCTGCCGCCGCGTCCTGCCGTGCTGGTCTCTCTGACCGCGCAGATGGACAGCGAGGAGCCGGACATCTCCCGCGTCAGCGCGCTGGTCAGCGCCGACGTAGGGCTTGCGGCAGCGGTGATCAAGACCGTCAACTCGCCGTACTTCGGCTTGGCACGCCAGGTCGCCTCGGTGCAGCAGGGGGTCACCTATCTCGGGCTTGCTTCCGTGTTCAGCATCGTCACCGGCGCGCTGCTCCGGCGCAGCTTTCCGTCCAGCGACCCCCTGATGGAGCGTCTGTGGGAGGAATCGGCCCAGCGTGGCGCGCTCATGAGCCGGTCGGCGCGGGAGTTGCGGGTGCTGCCGCCTGACCGTGCCTATACCTGCGGCCTGTTCGAACACTGCGGGATGGCGCTGCTGCTCCTCCACGCTTCCGGCTACGCGGATCTTTTCAAGCAGGACGCCGCCAATCTGCCGGAGCTGGAACGTGCGCGCTACGGCAGCGACCACGCCGCGCTGGGGCAGGCGCTGGTGCGCACCTGGGGCCTGCCCGAGGAGATCGCCTTGGGCGTCCGGTACCACCACGACATGGCCAGGCTCGACGGCTTCGATATTCCCTGGCCCGCCCGCCAGCTTGTGGCGCTGTCGGTCCTGGTCAACCAGGCGCTGGCGTTGCGCCTGGGCCGGTCCAGCCCGTCCTGGGTGCAGGATATGCCGCTCACGGCCCGGGTCCTGAATCTGTCCTCTCCCGAGCTGGAGGGGCGCGTGCTGGCGCTGGCCACGGCCGTATCCGGCACACCGCAATAACGGGTCGTTCCCGGCAGGCTTCGAGCCGCGGGCCGTCTGGCTACGCCGGATACCGTGGGTTATGATGCGTTGCTGCAACTCGTCCGGACCTCTCCTTGGCCAAATTCCTGCTTCTCATCGCGCTGGCGATCGTCGTTTATGGCCTCTTTAGGGGGTTCCGCCGTCATGCCGGCATGCAGGATTCCGCGCGGCCCGCTCCGCCTCGCGACAAACACGTACCCGAAGACATGGTTCGCTGCACGGTCTGCGGCGTCCACCTGCCGCGCAGCGAGAGCTTCACCTCCCGCGGCAAATTCTTCTGCACCGACGAGCACCGCCGGCTCGGTGTGTAGAGACGACGGTGTGTAAGGCGCCACTGTGTGGTGATCCGGGGCGCCAAGCGCCGGGGTGTAAAACCCCGGTCCGCGCCGCCGCGGCTAGCACTGGATTGCGCCGACGGTAGCGATGGCCCCGCAGCAACTGGCATTGCGCGCACGCGCGGTGAGCCCGGAGACCAGCTACCCGGAAGCCTACTGGCGCTCGCTATTCTACTTCAACGTCTATCGGCTGATCGTCGCCACCCTGCTGCTGATCACGGCGGCGCTGTTCGAGGACTCGGTGTTCGGCTCGCGCAGCCTGACGCTTTTCCTCTACGCGACCGTCACCTACATCCTGTTTTCCGTCTTCTCTTTCGCCACCATCACCTCGCACCGGCCGGAGTTCGCCCTCCAGCTCGGTGCTCAGGTGGTGGCGGACGTGGTGTTCGTCACGCTGCTGGTCTATGCCAGCGGCGGGGTGAGCAGCGGGCTGGGCCTGTTGCTGCTGGCCTCGCTGGCGGCGGCCGGCATCATCAGCCGCGGCCGCATGACGCTGTTCTTCGCCGCGCTCGCCACCGTGGCCATGCTGCTGGAGCAGACCCTCGAGGTGCTGATGCACGACCAGAGCTACGGCCACTACATCCAGGTCGGGCTGCTGAGCGTCGGGTACTTCGCCACCGCGTGGCTGGCCCACACGCTGGCGCGCTATACGCAGGCCAGCGAGCGGCTCGCCGCCCAGCGCGAAGTGGACCTGGCGAGCATGGCGCAGGTCAACCAGCTCGTCATCCAGGACATGAAGGACGGCGTGCTGGTGGTGGACGAGCGCGGGACCATCCGGCAGATCAACCGGCGCGCGGTCGAAATCCTGGGGCCGCTGCCCAAATCCAGCCACGAGCTGACGCTGCGCGACTACATTCCGGCGCTGGCCGACAGGCTGCAGCGCTGGCGCGAGGACCCGGGCGCCGGGTTCGACCCCATGCGCACCGTACTCACCCATCGGCTGATGGGGGCGCGTTTCGTGCCGGTAGGCAAGAGCCGCAACGTCGGCGTGGTGGTGTTTCTGGAGGATCTGACTCGGATCCAGGCCGAGGCGCAGCAGCTTAAGCTCGCCGCAATGGGGCGGCTGACCGCCAACATCGCCCACGAGATCCGCAACCCGCTGTCGGCCATCAACCATGCCGCCGAGCTGTTGCTGGAGGAGCCGGAGATCAGCGAGACCCAGCGCCGGCTGCTGCAAATCGTGCACGACAATACCCAGCGGCTGGACCGCATGGTGCAGGACGTGCTCAAGCTCAACCGCCGCGACCGCGCCCACCGCGAGACCTTCCAGCTCGGCGGATTTCTCCACACCTTCGTGGCGCAGTTCTGCCAGATCGAGAAGCTGGCCGAAGAGGTGGTCGACCTGCGGGTCGCACTCGACCCGCCCGTCACTTTCGACCGCAGTCACCTGAATCAGGTGATGTGGAACTTGTGCCGCAACGCGCTGCGCTATTGCCAGCGCAAGCCCGGCAGCATCCGCATCTCGGTCCGTGCGGGCGAGCCGGCGAATGGGGTAGAATTGGCGGTCGCCGATGACGGTCCGGGCGTGCCGGAGGCGATCCGGCCGCACCTGTTCGAACCGTTCTTCACCACCGCGGCGAGCGGCACCGGTCTGGGACTGTATATCGCGCGCGAAATCTGCGATGCCAACCATGGCTCGCTCGAGTACGTCGAGCAGTCCGCCGGCGCCATGTTCATGATCGTGTTCAGGGGGGTCAGGAGTTGAAGCGGAGCGAGCGGACCCCGGGCGGGCGCGCGTCGGCGCCGCAGCGTTGCGTGCTCGTGGTCGACGACGAGGTCGACATCCTCGAGCTGATCGAGCTGACCCTGCTGCGCATGGGCCTGGACGTGGAGCGCGCCATGAACGTCAAGGAGGCCACCGCCAAGCTGGCTGGCCGCCACTTCGATCTGTGCCTGACCGACATGCGCCTGCCTGACGGCACCGGCATTGAGATCGTCGAGCACATCACCCGCACCAGCATGGACCTGCCGGTAGCCGTCATTACCGCCCACGGCAACACCGAGAACGCGGTGGCGGCACTCAAGGCCGGCGCCTTCGACTACCTGGCCAAGCCGGTTGGCCTGGACCAGCTTCGGACCCTGGTGAAATCCGCCCTGTCGCTCCCCAAGGCCAACGACGCCAAGGTAGCCGAGCAGGCGCAGGGCGAGAAAGGATTGCTGGGCGATTCCCCGGCCATCCAGACGGTGCGAGGGTTGATCGAGAAGCTGGCGCGGAGCGAGGCTCCGGTTCACATCACCGGCGAATCGGGCAGCGGCAAGGAGTTGGCGGCGCGGCTCATCCACCAGAAGAGCGCCCGGCGCGACAAACCGTTCGTGCCGGTCAACTGCGGCGCGATTCCCGAGAACCTGATGGAGAGCGAGTTCTTCGGCTACAAGAAGGGGGCCTTCACCGGGGCCGACGCGGAACGCGACGGCTTTTTCCAGGCCGCCAACGGCGGTACGCTGTTCCTCGACGAAGTAGCCGACCTGCCGCTGCCCATGCAGGTGAAGCTGCTGCGCTCGATCCAGGAGAAAAAGGCGCGCAAGGTCGGTTCCACGCAAGAGGATGCGGTCGACGTGCGCATCATCAGCGCGACCCACCAGAACCTCGGCGATTGCGTGGAGTCGGGCAAATTCCGGCACGACCTCTACTATCGCCTCAACGTGATCGAGCTGCGCATGCCGGCGCTGCGAGACATGCGGGAGGACATTCCGGACATCGCCAGCGCGATCCTGGACAAGCTGGCGGTCCACGCCAAGGTCCAACGCCCGGAGCTGGAGCAGGACGCTCTGCAGGCGCTGATGCAATACGACTTCCCGGGCAACGTGCGCGAGCTGGAGAACATCCTGGAGCGCGCCATGGCTCTGTGCGACGGGCAGCGCATCACCATGCTGGACCTGCAGCTCACCCCGACGGAGACAGTGGAGCTCTCGCCCGCCGCCGAAGGCGGCAACGGCAAGTGGCCGCTGCAGGAGTACCTCGATCGAGTGGAAAAAGAGGCCATCCTGGAAGCTCTGGAGAAGACTCGCTACAACCGCACAGCGGCGGCCAAGCTGCTGGGTATCACCTTTCGCGCCATGCGCTACCGCATGGAACGCCTCGGCATCAACTGACTCTACCGCCCGGCTTGCCTCGGCGGGCACCCTAGCCTGGATAATTCATGAAGACGCCCCCGGAGATAACGAAGGTCGCGCGCGCTGTGGCTGGTGAGCGATTCATGCCGGGTACAGGGTGTTGCGCCGGGCTACTCGGGCGCTGGCGGCCGATTTGCGGCCATTTGCGGCTCGACTGTCTTGCCGATAGAGTGATCTATCGGCTGCGCCAGTCGAGCCACAACTGACTCGCAACTCGACTCGCCATCATCCCGAGTCCCTCATGAATTATCCAGGTTAGGAGACCCGCACCCATGAAGCAGACCTTCGCAGCCTTTCTGTTGCTCGCCGCTGGGGCGCTATCGAGCGCGGCGAGCGCTGAACCGCCGAAACTGACCGGGTCCTGGGAGGCGGCGCACACTCCGGACGAGGAGCGGGTGTACCTCGTGTTGAGGGACATGGGCAAGGCCGAGATCGTGGCCGAGTACGATTTCACTCTGCCGGGCCAGCCGGGCAAGCGGCGCGGCCGTTCCACCACGTTCGGAAAGTGGACGATGGATGGCAACGACGTGGTCGTCACCTACGCCAAGCTCACGGACCGCCTGCGCTACGTCGAGCGGGAGCCGTTGAAGGCGGTAGGCCTGAGCGGCAGCGCGCCGGCGCTGACACCGGTGGGCAAAGCCCATCCCAAGAGCAAGCTCGGGTCCGTGGTGCTGTGGAAGGCGCCGCACGACTACCGGGTGAAGGCTCCCGAGTCGGTGCAGCCGATTGCCAGCACCCCCGCAGCAGCCGGCGCCGAGCCGGCCAAGTAGCCGAACGCCGGCAACGGGTCTGACCTGCAAGGACGCGGCTCGCGAGCTGCCGGTCCGCACTCGGGCGATGTCCCCTGCCGATTTCGACGCCGCCGATTTCGACACCGGTGATTTGGACATCGCCGGCCGGCTCACGCGAGTGCGCCAGCTCGCCTCGCCCAATCAGGATGAACGGCCCGCCGGAAGCGCGGTGGCGCTGCTGGTGATCCACAACATCAGCCTGCCCCCGGGCGAGTTCGGCGGCCCGGGCGTCATCGATCTCTTTCTCAATCGGCTGGACCACGCCGCCCATCCCTACTACCAGACGCTGCGTGGGCTGGAAGTTTCCAGCCACTTCTTCATCCGGCGCGACGGCGAACCGATCCAGTTCGTGCCTTGCGAGCGGCGTGCCTGGCACGCCGGCGCTTCCCGGTGGCGTGCGCGCGAGCGCTGCAACGACTTTTCCATCGGCATCGAGCTGGAGGGAACCGATGAGGTGGCCTTCACCGACCCTCAGTACGCAGAGCTGGCGCGGCTGACCGAAGCCATCCGTAGCCGCTACCCGATCGAAGACATCGTGGGCCATTCCGACATCGCTCCCGGCCGCAAGACCGATCCGGGGCCGTACTTTGATTGGGTGCGGTATCGCTTGCTGATTGCGTGAAGGGTCAAAGAGTGAAGGGTCAGAAAGTGAAGGGTGAAGAGTGAAGGGTGATCCCCCTCACCCCAACCCTCTCCCCCGGTGACGGGGGAGAGGGGGACTTTGCACTTCACCCTTCACTCTTCACCCTTCACTCTTCACGCCTCACCGGCGCAGCCATTGAAGATCTTCTACGCCGACCACTACGTCCTGCCGCTGCCGCCCTGGCACCGGTTCCCGATGCAGAAGTACGCGCTGCTCAGGCAACGGGTGCAAGAGGCGAGGCTGTCCGGTGCCGACGGCCTGCAGTTGCCGCCGGCGGCGACGGACGAGGAGCTGCTGCGGGCCCACGACGCGGAGTATCTGCGCCGGGTGACGACTGGGGGACTCACGGCCGCCGAGCAACACCGCATCGGCTTTCCCTGGTCGCAGCAGATGGTCGAGCGCTCGCGTCGCTCCAGCGGAGCCACTCTGGCGGCCTGCCGTGCTGCATTGCAGGAGGGCGTCGGAGTGAATCTGGCTGGCGGAACGCATCACGCGTTCCGCGACCGCGGCGAGGGCTATTGCGTGTTCAACGACAGCGCGGTCGCCGCCCTCGCACTGCAAGCCGAGGGACAGGTCAAGCGCGTGGTGGTGCTGGACTGTGACGTGCACCAGGGCAACGGCACCGCTGCCATCCTGGCCGGCGACTTCAGCGTATTCACCTTCTCGATTCACGCCGCCAACAACTATCCCTTCGACAAAGAGGTCAGCGACCTCGACATCGAGCTGCCGGACGGCACCGGTGACGCCGAATACCTGGCGGCGCTCGAGCGCGGCGTGTGCGCGGCGCTGTCCGCCGCGCAGCCCGACCTGGCTATCTATCTGGCCGGCGCCGATCCCTATGAGGGCGACCGGCTCGGACGCCTGAACCTCACCAAGCAGGGATTGGCCACGCGCGACCGGATGATTCTCGATCTTTGCCGCGCGGCCGGTATCCCGGTCGCGATCACCATGGCGGGCGGCTACGCCCGCCACATCGAAGACTCGGTCGACATTCACTTCACGACGGTCCGCACGGCGGCCCGACTCGCCGGCTGAGCTCGCGCGGCTGCGCGCGCGAGCTGACCTGAGCGCGCTTGCCGTTGCGCGATTTCTTCGCGGCCGCCGCGGCGGCTGCTCGATCGCCTGCACCCCGCATGAATGCTGGCTCCACATGCTCCCGGTGCGCACCTCGCGCCCACCGGAATATTGCCGGGCGATGACAAAAATCTTGACACCGCGCTCTGTACCACTAGAATTGGTGCCACTTTGAGTCGCAACCACAAGATGTAGTGGTTTTCTCAGGACCGAAACGACCTGCCGGCAGGCGCTCATGTCGCGCTCGGGCGACATCGAACCCGGCAGAAGAAGAACTTCAGGAGGAGAAATTCGAATGCAGCTTTCCACCGAGACCGCGCTCAAAGCGCCCGCGGCCAGCCTTCCGGCCGAAGGTGCGATTGCCGGTGAGCCACAGCGCGATCCGCGTTACGCCGAATACAAGGTGATCCGGCGCAACGGTGCGGTGGTCGGTTTTGAGCCGTCCAAGATTTCGGTGGCGGTGACCAAGGCCTTCCTCGCTGTGAACGGCGGCACCGGTGCGGCTTCCGCGCGCGTCCGCGAGCTGGTGGCTGGGTTGACCGAGCAGGTCGTCGGTGCGCTGATCCGCCGTCAGCCTGCCGGCGGAACTTTCCACATCGAGGATATCCAGGATCAGGTCGAACTGGCCCTGATGCGCTCCGGTGAGCACGACGTGGCGCGCTCCTACGTGTTGTACCGTGAGGAGCGCTCGCGCGCTCGCGCCCAGCAGAAGGCAGCCGCCCAGGCCGATGGCCCGGCTCAGGTTCTCAGCGTATCCGAGGACGGGCAGCGGCGGCCGCTGGACATGGAGCGGCTGCGCTTGCTGCTCAAGGAAGCCTGCGAAGGGCTGGGGCGCGCGGTGGAACCCGACCTGATTCTCCAGAGCGTGCTGAAGGACCTGTACGACGGCGTTCCGATGGACGAGGTGCGCAAGGGCGCCATTCTGTCCGCTCGCGCCCTGATCGAGAAGGATCCCGCCTACAGCTATGTCACCGCACGCCTGCTGCTGCACAGCGTCCGTCACGAGGTGCTGGGCGGTGAGGCCACGCAGGCGGACATGCACGTCCGCTACGCGGAGTACTTCCCGCTCTTCATCGAGCGCGGCGTCGCCGCCGGCCTGCTCGACCCCAAGCTCAAGAAGTTCGACCTGAATGCCCTGGGCGCGGCGCTGGATGCCAACCGCGACCTCAAGTTCGGCTACCTTGGCCTGCAGACGCTATACGACCGCTATTTCATCCACGTGGACGGTCGTCGCATCGAGCTCCCACAGGCCTTCTTTATGCGCGTCGCCATGGGCCTCGCCCTGAACGAAGTGGAGCGGGAAGCCCGGGCGATCGAGTTCTACAACGTGCTGTCGAGCTTCGACTTCATGAGCTCGACCCCCACGCTGTTCAACTCCGGTACCCACCGCTCCCAGCTGTCGAGTTGCTATCTCACGACCGTGTCGGACGATCTCGAAGGCATCTACGACGCGATCAAGGAGAACGCCCTGCTGTCCAAGTTCGCCGGCGGCCTGGGCAACGACTGGACGCCGGTGCGGGCGCTCGGCTCCCACATCAAGGGGACCAACGGCAAGTCGCAGGGGGTAGTGCCGTTTCTGAAAGTAGTCAACGATACGGCCGTGGCGGTCAACCAATGCTTCGCGCCCGAGACACCGGTCTACACGGCGAACGGCGCGAAGGCTATTCGCGACGTGCGCGTAGGGGATCTGGTCCTCGGCAAGAGCGGCACCTACCGCGAGGTCACCAAGACCTTCGTCTACAACCAGCGCGATCCGATGGTGGCGGTGCACGTAAAGCATGCCGTCGAGCCGCTCTGCGTCACCGCCGGTCACCCGTTCTACGCCATCCGCGGCATTCCCTTGGAGCAGGCGAACCACCGCACGCGGGACTGGATCGCCAAAGGCAAGGTCAAGGCGGAGTGGGTCGACGCGGGGGTCCTGCAGACTGGGGACTACGTCGCCCAAGTCATTCCGAGCGAGGTGGTACCGGTCGCCGGATTTACCGAAGACGACGCCCGCCTCTACGGAATCCTGCTGGGGGACGGCCATCTGTCCAAGCAGGGCAGCCAGTGGGGCGTTTCGGGCAACCCGCGCAGCGACGAGCATCTGCAGTTTGCGCGCGCCTACCTGTCGGCGCGGGGTATTCACTTCTCGGAAACGGGACGGGGAGAGACCTACCTCCAGGTCCATTGGGCATCGGGCCGCGGTGCGGTGCGCGATGGCACCACCGGCCGCATCCTGGGCGCGGGCGAGCCCACTCTGCCGTTTTCTCGCGACGAGCTGTACGACGAGCAGGGGCGCAAGCGGATCGCTCGCCGATTCTCGCACTTGCCAAGGTCCCAGACCCTTGCCTTGGTGCAGGGCCTGTTGGAGACAGACGGCGGGGTATCGCGAGGCAAGGAGATCTGCTTCACCAACACGTCTCGTCCGCTGATCGACGGATTGCGTTACCAGCTTCTTCGCCTGGGTGTCCCGACCGCCGGGCAGCATAGGGAGCGCCAGAACGCCCATACCGCGCGCCGGTCGGACGGGTCGCAGGCTCGGTTCGACGGTACGACGAGCGCCTACGATCTGCGCATCCCTGCGATGCCGGAAGTGGCCGCCCTGGTAGGGTGCAAACCGATCTCGAAGCGCAACTGGATCGAGCACGAAGGCTGCGTGTTCTCTCGCGTTCGGAAGATCGAATCCGTCCCGGTCAAGCCGTTCGTGATAGACCTGGAGGTCGATGTCGACGAGTCGTACATGACCTCCAGCGGCCTGGCGCACAACGGCGGCAAACGCAAAGGCGCCGTGTGCTCCTACCTGGAGACCTGGCATCTGGACATCGAGGAGTTCCTCGAGCTGCGCAAGAACACGGGAGACGACCGCCGCCGCACCCATGACATGAACACCGCCAACTGGGTGCCGGACCTGTTCATGAAGCGGGTGATGGAGAACGGTGAATGGACCCTGTTCTCGCCCGCCGACACCCCCGACTTGCACGACAAGTGCGGGAAGGCATTCGAGAAGGCCTACGTGGAGCACGAGCGCAGGGCAGCCAGCGGGGAATTGAAGCTGTTCAAGAAAATCCCCGCCAGCCAGCTCTGGCGCAAGATGCTGTCGATGCTGTTCGAGACCGGGCACCCCTGGATCACGTTCAAGGACCCCTGCAACATCCGCTCGCCCCAGCAGCACGTGGGCGTGGTGCACAGCTCCAACCTCTGCACCGAGATCACGTTGAACACCAGCAGCAGCGAGATCGCGGTCTGCAACCTGGGCTCGGTCAACCTGGCGGCCCACATCAAGGACGGCCGGCTGGACCGCGACAAGCTCAAGGCCACGATCGGCACGGCGCTGCGCATGCTCGACAACGTGATCGACATCAACTACTACGCCGTCGACAAGGCGCGCAACTCCAACCTCAAGCATCGCCCGGTAGGGCTGGGGATCATGGGGTTCCAGGATTGCCTGCACCTGATGCGGGTGCCCTATGCGTCGAAGGAGGCGGTGGACTTTGCCGACCGCTCGATGGAAGCCGTGGCCTACTACGCCTACTGGGCGTCTACCGAACTGGCCGCCGAGCGCGGGCCCTATTCCACGTTCGAAGGTTCGCTCTGGCACCGGGGCATCCTGCCGCAGGACAGCCTGGCCCTGCTGCGCGACGAGCGCGGCGGCTACGTGGAGGTGGACACCTCCTCGACCATGGACTGGGGCAGCCTGAGGGCCCGCATCAAGCAGTTCGGCATGCGCAACTCCAACTGCCTGGCTATTGCACCCACGGCGACGATCGCCAACATCATCGGGGTGTCGGCGAGCGTCGAGCCGACGTTCCAGAACCTCTATGTCAAATCCAACCTGTCCGGCGAGTTTACGGTTGCCAACGAGTACCTGGTAGCCGACCTGAAGCGTCTCAGCCTGTGGGACGAAGTCATGGTCGCCGACCTCAAGTACTTCGACGGCACCCTGGCCAAGATCGACCGCATCCCGGCCGAGATCCGTAGCCTGTACGCGACAGCCTTCGAAGTCGATCCGATGTGGCTGGTGGAGGCGGGCGCCCGCCGCCAGAAGTGGATCGATCAGGCGCAGTCGTTGAACATCTACATGGGTGGAGCATCGGGCAAGAAGCTGGACGAGACCTACAAGCTCGCCTGGTTGCGTGGCCTGAAGACCACCTACTACCTGCGCACCATGGGTGCGACCCACGCGGAAAAGTCCACGGTCAAGGCCGGTGCGCTCAACGCGGTTCCGTCCGACGGTGGACTGTCGACCCGGTCGGCAGTCGCTGCAGCGAGCGCATCGCCGTCCGCTTCGCAGAGTGCGCAACCGCAGTTCTGCGCGATCGACGATCCGACCTGCGAGGCTTGCCAGTGATGCTAACTATCTGAGCGGCATAGAGCTTGCTTACGAAATGAGACTGTCAGGAACAGACGAATGCTGCAATTCGAAGAGACAACCAACGTAGCCGGACTCGGCCTGCAAGCCGGATTGAATGTCGGCTTGAAAGCGACGGCGAGTTTTGTTCCCGCCGCGCTCGCCGCTGTAGTGCCGCACCTGTCTGCGCTGCGGGCCGACAACCCTCCGGCGGAGCCCTTCCGCCGCATCCGGGTCGAGGACAAGCGGATCATCAACGGGAAGACCGACGTGAATCAGCTCGTCCCGTTCAAGTACAAATGGGCCTGGGAAAAGTACCTGGCCTCCTGCGCCAATCACTGGATGCCGCAGGAGATCAACATGAGCCGGGACATCGCCCTGTGGAAGGATCCCAATGGTCTTACCGAAGACGAGCGGCGGCTGGTCACCCGCAACCTTGGGTTCTTCGTCACGGCCGACAGCCTGGCGGCCAACAACATCGTGCTCGGCACCTACCGCCACATCAGCGCGCCCGAGTGTCGCCAGTATCTGCTGCGGCAGGCGTTCGAGGAGGCGATTCACACCCACGCCTATCAATACATCGTCGAAAGTCTGGCGCTCGACGAAGGCGAGGTGTTTAATGCGTACCATGAAGTCTCCAGCATCCGGGACAAGGACGAGTTCCTGATCCCCTTCATCGATACCCTCACCGATCCGGCCTTCAAGACCGGCACGCCGGAAGCCGATCAGCAGCTGCTCAAAAGCCTGATCGTGTTCGCCTGCATCATGGAAGGGCTGTTCTTCTACGTCGGCTTCACCCAGATCCTGTCGCTCGGTCGCCAGAACAAGATGACCGGTTCGG
>JBGPMS010000053.1:0-19458 GCA_041487115.1 Gammaproteobacteria bacterium | reverse complement strand
TCTTACCGAGGCCAACGCTGTCGGCGATGATGCATCCGCCGAAGCGGTCGAGTTTGTCGATCGCGCCGACGACACCGTCGCGCTGAAACCTGTAGAGCTTCTTCCAGACCACCGTGTTGCGGATGCCAGTCGCCGACTTGATGATGCGCTCTTCGTCGAGATCGTCACCACGATCGCGGAAGATGTGGTGCAGGATGAGCGTGTAGACAAGGAATGGGTCGCGGTGTGTTGCGAGCGATTGCAGGTCGCCGATCAAGGCAGCCTTCGCGGCGGAGTCAGCCACAAGGCTGGACCACTGGACGTCAAACCACTGACTGAGCAAGTTGGCTTCTTCGGGCGTCTCAGAAGCCTGGATCAGGTTCAACGGATTGCCCGGCGTCAACCCGAGCCCATCAGTACTGAACGCAAGCGAGCCGAGAAGTACCTGCAGGGGGAGTGCCTCCCCGTCGCGCAGGACGAAAGCACCCTGCGGGACCGCGCCATGGGCTCGCCGTACCTCGGTCTTGTCCCCAATCCATTGCGAGAGTCGTCTTGCAAGCCAGCGCGTTGTCAGACGGTTGCGCGCGGCACGGTCGGCGTCCGATCCCAGGACCGCAAGCTCCGTGTTATCTGGCGGCAGTAGTAGGCGGCATCCCGCCAGTGCGGCCAGTTCATGCATCATCTCGGAGAAGGCAAAGAGCGAAAAATCTGGAGTCACAACGTCAAGCTGGCGCCCCGCTGTGAGCCCCGGGCGAAGCAGGTCGATGACGCGGTCGGTGCCTGTGTTGCGGACGAGCTTCACGAGTCTCCCTCCACGTCACCTGCACGTCTTCCTGTGAAATGCCATTCCGCTCGCGCTTACTTGGTACCCGAGCGTGGTTCCTGGCTCTCATCAAACAATGCGCCCTGCTCGGGAATCGCGATACCGTTACGACCGCAATAGTCCCGGATCAGCACCTCCACCATGTTGGCGATCGAACGATGCTCACGGTCGGCCGCGGTGCGTAGCGCCTCCTTTAGCGGCGGTTCGATACGAAAAGTCAGGGTGGTGGTCTTGCCCGCTGCCATTCGTGCTCCTCATACGGCGTTTGTACTGCGAATATACTGCAATGTACAGTATAATCCTGCATCGTCCAATAGCGGTGATTCAACCGACGCCAAGGGGCAAAGCCATGGCCGGGCAGTATTCCCATCTACAGTTCTTTCGGCGCACGCCAAACGTGTTGCTGGCCCGCTACTTTCACGAAAAGCACGGCGTCTTGCACGAGATCGCCTTCGACAAGCGATTTACAAAAACTAGATAAGCTCCCTAATCTTTGTCAAATCGGGGCGGTCTATCCCAGGAACCTATACCCGAAACACCTTCATCACCTCGTCCCCAAGGTGGTTGATGACCTTGACGGCGATGCGACCTGACTTGGGCTTCTCGAACGGGCGCGAGGTGTCGCTGTTTAGTGTGGCCCACGCTTCTTGGTTGATCTCGGCTTTGAGCGTCGTCTTCAGAGCGCTGTAGGGGTCGTTCGCGCCGAGGAAGTAGGCGTGGCGGACAAAGAAACTCTCTTCGTTGTAGTCGGTGTCGATGAACCAGCAAGCGATGCCGTCGACTCCGTCGCTGATGACTTCGCCGGTCTGGGGCTTGAAGACGTCGACGCCATTCACCTTCACGCGGAGCTTGCCTTCCGGCGTCAATGATGTCTCCGGGCGATACCTCGCGCGCGGACAGATGGCCGATGCGTCCGTGGACGTAATCCCGCAATTGTTGCCGCCGTCCCTCGACTGTGAGCGCCGCGAGACGTTCGGCCGCTCTTGAAAGGTAGTCATTGGCGAGACGCTTGCAGGTCCACGCCTGTGCTGTCTCCAGCTTGGCCTTTTTTTTCTGGCGACATCGACGCCCTGCTGCACTTCGACGCGCTTCTTCTAGCTACTCAGTACCTGCCTGACTACCCAACTAAATTTAGCTACTCAATAACCACCGGATGCCGGTGGACCATACGGGGCAGTACAAGACAAAGCTTCTTTGTTGAATATGGACTTGGTGTGTAATACCGGATGCCGTTGGACGGCAAAAGACGGGACTACAGGTTACAGAACGTCAGCTCGAACGGGATGTCGACCTGCGCCACGCGCCGCTGGCTGTCGCCGGTGACGGTGAAGCGGATGTTGAGCGCATACTTGTTGGCACTGACCTCGGGTACGCAGTCGAAGCCATCCTCCAGCCGCAGGCGCAGCAGTTGCGCCACGCGCCCGCCCATCATCTGCTGGTAGAGCCCTTGCGTGGCCATCTGCTGGCTGGTGCGGCCGCTTTCGCGCAGGATGCGCAGGATGATGCTGATCCCGTCCTGCATCGGGATGAATGGGGCGAGCCAGGCCTCCAGGTCGCCGCGCCGTGTGGGAGCGTCCTGGTGCAACCAGAAATGGTAGGAGGGCAGGTCGAACTCGCACACCCCGCCGGGGATGGCCGAACGCTGCTTGATCCCCATCAGCCACTCGTTCTCACGCAGCTCCTGGCCGGTTTTGCCCGACGACTGGTGCAGGTCGGACACCGCGCGGTCGATGTCGGCGAGCACGCTGGTGAGCGCCTCCTCCGAGATCGCGGGGTTGCTGCGCAAGGCAGACAGCGTCTGCTTCTGGCGCTCGAGCTCCTGCATCATCTCGGACTTGAGATCGGCACGACCGGCGACATCGAGGATCTCGAACAGGGACAGCAAGGCCGCATGGTGCTCGAGCGGATGCTCTTTGCCGGAGAAGAAGTGCACCCGCTCGTACAGAGCCTCCATGCGCAGCAGGGTGCGGATTCGCTCGTTCAGCGGGAAGTCGTAGCTGATCACAGCGCAGGCGGGACGGAGCGACGGGAATTCCGGCAGTATTGCCTAAATCGACCCAAAAATAAACTCGGCGGGTGCGTGCGCCCGGGGTTCATCGGACTCTCGCCAGCGCGCGATAGCGGCCATCGAGCGCTTCGACCTGGCGTGCGAGCTCGGCGAGGTCGCCATCGTTGTGGATCACGTCGTCGGCCAGCGTCAGCCGCGCGGCGCGGCTCGCCTGCGTTTGCATGATAGAGCGCACCTCGGGCTCCGTGATCCCGCCGCGCTGCATGGTGCGCTGCACTTGGATCTCCTCATTGCAGTCGACCACCAGCACGCGATCCAGTAGGTCGGGGTACCCGCCCGTCTCGACCAGGAGCGGAATCAGCACCAGCGCATAGGGTCCAGCGCACGCGCGCACGCGCGCTTCCACCTCGCGCCGGATCAGCGGGTGAAGAATCGCCTCGAGCTCCCGTCGCGCGGCGGGATCGGAGAACACCCGGCTGCGCAGCGTTGCGCGATCCAACGAGCCATCGGCTGCCAGGACGTCGCGGCCGAAACGCTCTGCGATCTGCAGCAGGCCGGGCTGTCCCGCCCGGGTCAACTCGTGTGCGAGGGCATCGGTGTCCAGCAGATCGGCCCCGCGCTCTCGAAACAGTCGTGCTGCGGTGCTCTTGCCCGAGCCGATCCCGCCCGTCACGCCGATCACCAGCCCCACCGGCGCAGCCCCGCACACCCCTTCGGCGGGTTCCTCGGAGCGGGTCGTTGGCATGGTTCAGAAATGCTGCAGATAGGCCCGGTTGATGGCGTCGCCCCAGAACAGCGCAATGATACCGGCGGCTGCCAGGTAAGGGCCGAAGGGAATCGGGACCTGCCTGCCATGCTTGGCCAGCCAGATCAGCAGCAGCCCCACCACCGCTCCCACCAGGGACGACAGCAAGATCACCGCGGGCAGCATCTTCCAGCCCAGCCACGCGCCAATGGCGGCGAGCAGCTTGAAGTCGCCATAGCCCATCCCCTCCTTCCCGGTCGCGTACTTGAACACCCAGTACACGCTCCACAGTGCGAGATAGCCCGCTATCGCGCCGATCACGGCCGACGGCAGTGGAGCGAAAGTCGCTCCCAGGTTGAATAACAAGCCCGCCCACAGCAACGGCAACGTGATGTCATCGGGCAGCAACTGGGTGTCGACGTCGATGAAGGTGGCTGCGATCATGGCCCAGCAGAAGAGGAGCGCGCCGACAGTGGCCAGGCTGAAGCCGAAGTGCCAGGCCACGTACCCCGAGATGAGGCCGGTGATCGCCTCCACGACCGGATAGCGCGCCGAGATGGATGTCCCGCAACCGGCGCAGCGCGCGCGCAGCCAGAGCCAGCTCAGCACGGGGATGTTCTCCAGAGCGCTAATCCGGTGCCCGCACTTCGGGCAGGCGGAGCGCGGAATAACGAGGTTGTAGCGTTGCGCTGCAGCCAGCGACTGGCGCACCTCGGCCAGCTCCGGGCTCGCCTTGCGCAGGGTTTGCGGCGCCGCCTCGTCCTCGGCCCATTCGCACATCACTTCGAGCGACTGCGTGCGCCATTCGCGATTCAGCATCCGCGGCATCCGGTGGATGACCACGTTCAGAAAGCTTCCCACGAGCAAGCCGAGCAGCACAGCCACTGCGGTGAGCGCAGCCGGGGAGGATTGCAACAGCTCGATCATGCAACAGTTCCGAAGGGCGAGGATTGAGGGACGAGTAGCGAGCTCCGAGGGCCTAGCCTGGATAACGGCTGCGCCAGTCGAGCCGCATCTGACTCGCAACTCGACTCGCCATCATCCCGAGTCCCTCATGAATTATCCAGGCTAGTCGAACGCTCACGCCGATCCCTGACCCGGGATCGGCACTGGGACTTGGAACTCGAGCCTGGAAAAAACGCGCCTGGCGAGCACTGCTCCAGGCGCCGTCGGTTTAGACGGCCTGGCCCATCTTGAAGATCGGCAGGTACATGGCGATAACCATGCCGCCGATCAGCGTGCCGAGCACCACCATGATCATCGGCTCCATCAAGCTGGCCAGCGCGTCCACGGCGTCGTCCACTTCGGCTTCGAAGAAGTCGGCGACCTTGCCCAGCATCCCATCGAGCGCGCCCGACTCCTCGCCGATGGCGACCATCTGGATCACCATGGGGGGGAACACGTTGGCGTTCTGCATCGACACGGTCAAGCTGGTACCCGTGCTCACCTCTTGCTGGATCCTCTTGGTGGCTTGCACGTAGACGTAGTTGCCCGAGGCCCCACCCACCGAATCCAGCGCCTCCACCAGCGGCACGCCGGCAGCGAACATCGTAGACAGCGTGCGGGTCCAGCGCGCGATCGTCGCCTTGCGGATGAGCTCGCCGAACACCGGTATCTTCAGGATCAGCCGGTCCATGAACGCCTGCATCTTGATCGACCGCTTCCAGGTATAGAAGAAGAACCAGATGCCGAACCCCCCGCCGCCGAAGATTGCCCACCAGTAGTGGACGAAGAAATCCGACACCGCCATCACGAACAGGGTGGGCGCGGGCAGGTCGGCACCGAAGCTGGAGAACAGTTCCTTGAACGCCGGGATCACGAAGATCATGATCACCGCGGTGATGACGAACGCCACCACGATGATCGAGATCGGATAGAACAGCGCCGACTTGATCTTGCTCTTGATGGCGAGAATTTTTTCCTTGTAGGTGGCCAGCCGATCCAGCAGGGAGTCGAGAATACCGGCCGCCTCGCCCGCGCCCACCAGGTTGCAGAACAGCGCGTCGAAATAGAGAGGGTACTTGCGGAAAGCCTGGTTGAGCGAGCTGCCGGTCTCCACTTCGGTCTTCACGTCGAGCAGGAGTCTGCCTACCGCCGGGTTGGAGTGGCCCTTGCCGACGATATCGAAGGCTTGCAGCAGCGGCACCCCGGCCTTCATCATGGTGGCGAGCTGGCGGGTGAACAGCGTGATGTCCTTGTCGGTGATCTTGCCGCCCAGCCCGGAGCGCTGGCGCTTGATCTTGATCACCGCGATGCCTTGCCGGCGCAAGGTGGACTGGACCACTGCCTCGCCGCTCGCGCGCATGTCGCCCTTGACGATCTTGCCCGAGCGATCCCGCCCTTCCCACGAGTAGGTAACTTCCTTTACGTCCCGACGGCCGGCGGTTGCAGCAGCAGTTGCCATGATGGTTTCCTTTCCAGACTATTCGTTGGTGACCGCTTCCACCTCTTCCAGGGAGGTGAGGCCCTGCTTGACCTTGATCAGGCCGGACTGGCGCAGGTCCTTGATTCCTTCGCGCTTCGCCTGGGCGGCAATCTCGATGGCATTGCCATTCTGCATGATCATCATGTTGATCTTCTCGCTGATGGGCATCACCTGGTAGAGACCCGTACGCCCTTTATACCCGGTATTCTTGCAGACCTCGCAGCCGACGTGCATGTACGGCTGCCAGCTGCCGTCCAGGTCCCTCTCGGTGAATCCGGCGCGCAGCAGTGCCGTCTTGGGAATGTCCACCGGCCGCTTACAGTTCGTGCACAGTTTGCGCGCCAGGCGCTGGGCGGTGATCAGCATCACCGAGGTCGCGATGTTGAACGGGGCAATGCCCATATTCATGAGCCGGGTCAAGGTCGTGGGCGCGTCGTTGGTGTGCAGCGTGGACAGGACCAAGTGCCCGGTCTGCGCCGCCTTGATGGCGATCTCGCCCGTTTCCAGGTCGCGGATCTCGCCCACCATGATCACGTCGGGATCCTGGCGCAGGAAAGCCTTGAGAGCCAATGCAAAAGTCAGGCCAGCTTTCTCGTTGATGTTGACCTGGTTGATGCCCGGCAGGTTGATTTCCGCCGGGTCCTCTGCGGTGGAAATATTGGTGCCCGGCTGGTTGAGGAGGTTGAGACAGGTGTACAGCGACACCGTCTTGCCGGAGCCGGTGGGGCCGGTAACGAGGATCATGCCGTAAGGCCGGTTGATGGCGTGCAGCAGTGCTTCTTTCTGCTCCGGCTCATAACCCAGCGCCTCGATGCCGAGTTGCACGTTGGCGGAGTCGAGGATACGCAGCACGAGCTTTTCCCCGAACAGCGTGGGCAGCGTGCTGACGCGGAAGTCGATCGCGCGCTGCTTGGACAGCACGAGCTTCATGCGTCCGTCCTGGGGCACACGCCGTTCCGAAATGTCCAGCCGGGAGATCACCTTGATGCGGGAGGCGACCTTCTCCTTGATGGCGAGCGGCGGGGTCGCCACTTCGTATAGCTCGCCGTCGACGCGGTAGCGGATGCGGTAGATTTTCTCGTAGGGCTCGAAGTGGATGTCGGAAGCGCCGCTGTTGATCGCGTCGAGCAGGATTTTCTGGATATAGCGAACCACCGGTGCGTCGTCGATCTCGACCGATGGCGCGTCGCCTGCCCCCTCGGGCTCCGCTTCGGTCAGGTCGGCCGCCATTTCCTCGTCGGCCAGGTCCTTGAGGTTGACGCCGGCGGCAGTCAGCAGCTTTTCGATGAGTTTGCCGAGCTTGCTATCCTCGACCACAACCGGTTCGATGTGCAGCCCGGTCTGGAACTTGATCTGGTCCATCGCCGCGCGGTTGGTGGGGTCGGAGATGCCGACGAACAGTCGGTTCCCGCGCACGAACAGCGGCAGCGCCCGGCGGCTTTGCAAGGCCTTGGGCTCGATGAACTTGACCGGCAGGTGGTCCGGCTCGAAGGACGCAAGGTCGATGAGCGGGAAGCCGAATGTCTGGGCGGCGAACTCGGCGACCTCGGACTCACCGAACTTCTTGGCCACGATCAACTGCTCGACGAACGTGATCCCCGCCTCGTTGGCGACGACCTGAAGCTGCTCGGCATCGCGCTCGGCGAGGAGCCCCTTCTGGACCATCGCTCGCCCCAGGCCGGATAGTTGACTTTGTGTAACGGCGGCAACCATTTAACCAGTGAAATCCAGAATTTACTTAAAGATAATGCTCGTAAGCTGCTCGATTGTAAAGCGAGAACCCATTGATTAATTTGGTCGATCAGGTGGGTAGATACGGGCCGAGCGCACCGCTCGATCCTGCGTTTGGACGATTTCGATCGGGTGCCCGGCGATCTTCACCGTCGTACCCGGCTCCGGGATGTCCTCCAGATGCTCCAGGATAAGCCCGTTCAGCGTCTTTGGACCGTCCAATGCGAAATGCGTGCCGAGCTTGCGGTTGAGCTCCCGCAGCGGCGTCACACCTTCGGCCAGCACGCTCCCGTCTTCCTGACGCGTGATCCCGCCGGCTTGCAGCGGAGAATGCGTGGTGAACTCGCCGATGATCTCCTCCAGGATGTCCTCCAGCGTGATCAGGCCCATCAGCTCTCCGTACTCGTCCACCACCAGGCCCAGGCGCTCTTCCTCCTCCTGGAAGTTCTGCAGTTGAGCCAGCAGTGGCGTGCCGACGGGAACGAAGTAGGGCGGCCGCATGAGCTGCATGAGCGTTTCCGCGCGGATGTCGTCGGCACCCAGATGAAGGACTTTCCTGACGTGCAGCACGCCGATGATGTTGTCCAGGCTTCCGCGCGACACCGGCAGGCGGGTATGGTTGCTGCTGCTGATCTGGCGCTTGAGGTCTTCGGGCGGGGCGTCGATATCGATCGCTTCGATCTGGCTGCGCGGGGTCATCAGGTCATCCACGGTTATCGACTGCAGATCGAGAAGATTGAGCAGGATTTTCTGGTGCTTGGGCGGGATGAAATGACCGCCTTCGAGGACCAGCGTACGCAACTCTTCGAGGCTGATGGAGGGGGCCTGGCCGGCAGCGCGTGGTTTCAAGCGCAGCAATGTCAGCAGGGCTCTCACGAACAGATTGATGAACCAGACCAGCGGGGTCAGCAGGCGCAGCAGAGGCGTGAGGACGTAGGCTGCGGCGAAGGCGATGCGCTCGGGGTAGGCGGCGCCGATCACCTTCGGGGTGATCTCGCTGAATACCAGCAGAAAGAAGGTCACCGCCCCGGTGGCGATGGCCAGCCCCAGCTCACGCTCTCCCAGCACGCGAAATGCGATGACGGTCCCGAGCGATGCCGCTCCGGCGTTCACCAAGCTGCTGCCCAGCAAGACCACGCCGAGCAGCTTGTCGGTCTGGGCCAGGAGCTGTGCGGTCAGCCTGGCGCCGCGATTGCCGGTCTTTGCGAGGTGCTTCAACCGATAGCGGTTGAGCGCCATCATGCTGGTTTCGGAGATGGAGAAGAACGCGGAGATGAAGAGCAGGACGACGAAGGCGACCAGAAGCGAGTGCAGCGGAATCTCGTCCAAGGGGCTTACCTCGCGCAGACGAACACGAGCTCAGTATCGGCGGGCGAAAAGCGGGCTGTCAAGCTAGGGAAGGCAGACCTTCCCTAGCGCTGGAGGATGACCTCGAGCACGAACTTGCTGCCGAGGTAGGCCAGCACGAGCGCGAGGAAGCCGGCCAGGGTCCAGCGCAGGGCAAGACGCCCGCGCCATCCGTAGATCTGCCGCCCGGCCAGCAGGGCGGCGAAGATGCACCAGGCGAGGATCCCGAATACGACCTTGTGGTTGAACTTCAGCGGGTGGCCGGACAGCTCCTCGGAGAACAGCATGCCGCTGCCAAGGGTCAAGGTGAGCAGCAAGAAACCCATCGCGATGATCCGGAACAGCAGTCGCTCCATGGTCAGCAGCGGCGGAAGCGACTGCAGGAACGCCGGCACGCGGCCGAGGTGCAAGCGCCTTTCCAGCAGCGCCATCATCAGCGCCTGCAGCGAGGCAATGGAGAACAGGCTGTAGGCCAGGAGCGAGATGACCAGGTGCAGCCGGAAGGCGGGCAGATCGGTGTGGGTGAGCGGATGCGTGGAAGGAAACGCGACCGGCGACCACACCAGGATCGCAGCCGCGCCCGCGATGAGCATCTGCAGGCCTTCGAGGCGGTAGAAGAAGCCGCCGGCCCAGTAGATGAGGACCGTGAGCCAAATGATCACCGACACCGAATTGCCGACACCCAGAAACATCTGCCCGCCGGCAAACACCGAGCGGTACAGCAGCGCGGTATGCAGCACCAGCGGCAGCGCAGTAGCCAGGTGCAGTGTGTGTGCGCCCAGTGGCCGCTCGAGCACCGGTCGCGACAGGGCTCGTGCGAGCAGCACGGCTACCGCGGCATACAGGGCCGAGCACAAGAGATAGAGTAGAATTTCGAGCATGGCACTCGCGCGCTTGAGGATCTCGCGCGCTTAGTGGGGAGAGTCTACATCATCCCCTGCCGGCAGTTTCTCGCTCGGGAGTGGCGGATTGTCCAGTGGACGCGGCCCGGCGTCGTCGACGCGCGGGTACTCGCGACATCGTACTGCCGATACCGGTGTATGCCCCGCTCGACGAGCTCCCGGGCGCATCCAAGCGCTTCTTCAACCCACTCGGATCCCGTTTCATGTTCGACAACCTGACCCATCGCCTCTCCGATGTACTCAAGACGCTGCGCGGCCAGGCGCGGCTCACCGAGTCCAACGTCCAGGACGCGCTGCGCGAGGTGCGCGTGGCGCTGCTGGAAGCCGACGTAGCCTTGCCCGTGGTGAAAGACTTCATTGCGCGGGTGCGCGAGCGTGCGCTCGGACAGGACGTAGTTGGCAGCCTGACTCCTGGCCAGGCGGTGGTGGGCGTGGTGTTCGAGGAGCTCACCGCCTTGATGGGCGAGGCCAACGTCCCGCTCGATCTGGCCACCGTCCCGCCAGCGGTGATCTTGATGGCCGGCCTGCAGGGCTCGGGCAAGACCACGACCAGCGGCAAGCTCGCGCGCCTGTTGCGCGAGGAGATGCGCAAGAAGGTGCTGCTGGTGAGCTGCGACGTCTACCGTCCCGCGGCAATCGACCAGTTGCGCACGCTGGCCGAGCAGCTCGGCATCGATTTCTATCCGGTGACGCCCGACCAGAAGCCGGTGGCCATCGCCGAGGCTGCGCTGGACTACGCCCGCAAGCATTACTACGACGTGATGATCGTCGACACCGCTGGGCGCCTGGCCATCGACGAGCCCATGATGCAGGAGATCCGCGCGCTGCACGCCACGCTGAAGCCCGCCGAAACCCTGTTCGTGGTCGACGCCATGCAAGGCCAGGACGCGGTCAACGTGTCCAAGGCCTTTGCCGATGCGCTGCCGCTGACCGGCGTGGTGTTGACCAAGCTCGATGGCGATGCCCGTGGCGGCGCGGCGCTGTCGGTGCGGCGGGTGACCGGCAAGCCGATCAAATTCGCGGGCGTAGGCGAGAAGCTCGCCAACCTCGAGCCCTTCCACCCCGAGCGCATGGCTTCACGCATCCTCGGCATGGGCGACGTGCTGAGCCTGGTGGAGGAAGCACGCCGCAGCGTCGACATGGAGCAGGCCGAGAAGCTGGCGCAGAAGGTCAAGAGCGGCAAGGGCTTCGACCTCGCGGACTTCAAGTCCCAGATGCTGCAGATGAAGAAGATGGGGGGCTTGAGCGGCGTGATGGACAAGCTGCCGGCCCAGCTCGGCCAACTCGCGCAGGGTGCCAACGTGGACGAGAAGGTGATCAACCGCACCATCGGCATCATCGATTCCATGACGCCCGCCGAGCGCACCAAGCCGGAGCTGATCAAGGCCTCGCGCAAGCGCCGGATCGCCACCGGCGCGGGGGTGCCGGTGCAGGAAGTCAACCGCCTGCTCAAGCAGTTCGAGCAGATGCAGAAGATGATGAAGATGATGGGCAAGGGTGGCGTGCAGAAGATGATGCGCTCCATGCGCGGCATGCTGCCGGGGATGAGGTGAGGCGCGAACACCGGCGGGCGCAACGGGTCCAAGGCGTCCAGAGGCGCCTAGCTGCGGCTGTACAATTGCGCCTCGCCGATGACGCCCGCCACGGAGCCCATTTCATGCGCCAGTTGATCGCCCTTGTCTTTGTCTGCCTGTCCGGGTTTGCCTGGGGGCAGGACTATCAGCGAGAGCAGCGGTGGGCCGACCAGATCCTGCCCAGCCTGATGGTGGGCGATGCCGTCTGGCTGACGCAGAACGAGGGACACAAGTTCCTCGCTCTGTATACCGAAGCCAAGAATGCGCGCGGCGCCGTAATACTGGCGCACGGCCGCGGCTGGAGCCCCGACTACGAGCTGTATGGGATTCTGCGCACCAAGATCGCCGAGCAGGGCTACACCACGCTGGCCATCCAGCTTCCGGTGCTGGGCGGCGGTGCCAAGATCGGGGACTACTTGTACACGTTTCCGGACGCTGCCGAGCGCTTCCAGATCGCTGCGGACTTTCTCAAGTCGAAGGGCTACAAGAACGTCGCCATCGTCTCGCACAGCCTGGGCGCGGCCATGGCCAACCAATATCTGATCAAGACCGACGACAAGACGGTCAACGCGTGGGTATTCATCGGCATCATCAACGGGTTGGAGGAGATGTTCCGCATCAAGATGCCGGTGTTGGACGTGTTCGGGAGCAAGGACTGGGAGATCACCCAGGTCGGCGCCTATGAGCGCAAGAAGCAGATCATGAAGATCAAGGGGTCCGATCAAGTGGTGGTGCCGGACGCACTGCACTTCTTCGAAGGCAAGGAGGACCAGTTGACGGAGATCGTCGTGACCTTCCTCGATCAGGTGTTCCACCCCGGGGACCCGGCCGCCGCGGCCAGTCGATGAGCTCGAAGCCAGCCCCAGGCTGCCCTGCCGCTGGGTTTGGCTTGCAAATGACTGTAAATCCGGCTTAAAATCACCGGCTTCGCTAGAGAGGGTCGACACATGGTGGTTATCAGACTGGCGCGCGGTGGGGCCAAGAAGCGCCCGTTCTACAACGTGGTGGTCGCGGACCGCCGCGATGCGCGCGATGGCCGCTTCATCGAGCGGTTGGGCTTTTACGACCCCAAGGCGCCGGCAGGGCGCGAGTCGCTGCGCATAGCGCTGGATCGGCTCACCCATTGGCAAGGCAAGGGCGCCAAGCTGAGCGACACGGTCGCTCGCCTGGTCAGGCAGTTCGGGGCCGCGCAAGCCGCGCAGCCCCCCCAGAGCTGACCCGCCCGCGATCGATTTGGTCCGGCCGTCGGCAGGGGTCGGGTCGCCTGGCGGCGTCGGAATGGTCGTGATGGGCCGCGTGAGCGGTGCGTTCGGGATCAAGGGCTGGATCAAGGTTCAGCCGTTCACCGAGTCGACCGATGGCCTGCTCGATTACCCGACCTGGTGGTTGGCGCAAGGCGGCGGATGGGACGAAATCAGGGTCGAGGAGGGCACGGTCCACGGCCGGTCCCTGATCGTCAAGCTGGAAGGCTGCGACGACCGCGATGCGGCGGCCCGCCTTACCGGCCGCGAGGTAGCGGTTCCGCGCGGCGAACTGCCGGCGAAGCGGGAAGGCGAGTACTACTGGAGTGAGCTGATCGGGCTGGACGTGGCCAGCCGAGAGGGCGTGACACTGGGCCGCGTGACGGGGCTGCTGGAAACCGGCGCCAATCCGGTATTGGTGGTGCAGGGTGAGCGCGAGCGGCTCATCCCGTTCGTCGCCGCGGTAGTGGAATCGGTGGATATTGCCGGCGGCCGGCTCACCGTGGACTGGGATGCGGACTTTTGATCCACTTTGACGCGGTTACCCTGTTTCCGGAGATGTTCGACGCGATCACCCGCTCGGGGGTGACGCGGCGGGCGTTCGAAGGCGGCCTGTACGAGCTGGTGCTGTGGAACCCGCGCGATTTCAGCACCAACGCCTACCGGTCGGTGGATGACCGCCCGTACGGCGGAGGTCCGGGCATGGTGATGATGCCGGAGCCGCTGGAGAAGGCGCTCAAGGCGGCGCGCCAGCGCCAGCGCAGCTGCGGTGTGAAGGACACCAAGGTGGTGTACTTCACGCCGCAGGGCAGACTGCTGGATCACGCGCTGGTGGTCGAGCTGGGTGGGCACGACGGGCTGATCCTGCTGGCCGGGCGTTACGAAGGTGTGGACGAGCGTCTGGTGCCACGCCAGGTGGACTACGAAGTGTCCATCGGCGACTACGTGCTGTCCGGTGGCGAGCTGCCCGCGATGGCACTGATGGACGCGTTGATCCGGCAGATCCCCGGCGTACTGGGCGATGCGGAGTCGGCGACCCAGGATTCATTCGTGCACGGGTTGCTGGATTACCCGCACTACACCAGGCCGGAGGTCTATGAAGGCATCCCGGTGCCGGCGGTGCTGATGTCCGGCAACCACGCGGAGATCAGGCGCTGGCGCCTGAAGCAGTCGCTCGGACGCACCTGGAGCCGACGGCCGGAACTGCTGGCGAAGTTGAAGTTGAACGCAGAGCAGCAGGCGCTGCTGGAAGAATACAAACGCGAAGCGGAAGAGCAGGAAACCGCGCGCGCAAACTGATGTTCGGGAGCAACGACGATGAATCTGATCCAGAAGATCGAACAGGAAGAGATCGCCCGCCTGGGCAAGGTGATCCCCGGCTTCGCGCCGGGCGAC
The DNA here is from genome assembly GCA_041487115.1 of Gammaproteobacteria bacterium. Taxonomy (GTDB): domain Bacteria; phylum Pseudomonadota; class Gammaproteobacteria; order Burkholderiales; family SHXO01; genus SHXO01. The sequence continues at coordinate 5,288 of JBGPMS010000053.1, read as the reverse complement.
ACGGTGGTGGTCAACGTGAACGTGGTGGAAGGCGATCGCAAGCGCGTCCAGGCATACGAAGGAGTCGTGATCGCGAAGCGCAACCGCGGGCTCAATTCCTCTTTCATCGTGCGCAAGATCTCTTCGGGTGAAGGGGTGGAGCGCACATTCCAGACCCATTCGCCGTTGATCGCCAGCATCGAGGTCAAGCGCCGCGGGGACGTGCGCCGTGCGAAGCTCTATTACCTGCGCGAGCGGTCCGGCAAGTCGGCGCGCATCCGCGAAAAGCTGCACAGCGCCGAAAAGCCGGCCGCCGGCGGATCCGAATAGCTTACCTGAGGCATCGACGGCCCTATTTCGGGCCCGACGTGTCTTTTCAAAAGGCGGTCCTTGGGGCCGCCCTTTTTTTGGGTGTCCGCAGTTCGTTGCTACAATCATTGTACGGGTGTGTCGACAAAAGGCATGTCGGGCCCGAAAGCGGGCCGTGTGGGAAACGTGCCGGCGCCGGCCGGGCCCCTAGCGAGGACAGGCGATGCTCGAGGGCTATTGCGCGAAACTGGAAGGGCCGTTCGCAGTGATCGGTGTGCGCACGCGCGGCGAGCGCCTGACCGAGCTGGAATATCTGCCGCTCGGCGCGGCGACGCTTAAGCCCATCGACAGGTTCGCGCGCGAAGTGTGTCGCCAGCTCAACGGCTACTTCGACGATCCCGAGTTTCGTCTCGATCTACCCTTCGAATGGCAGGGTACCGGCTACCAACAACGGGTATGGGAGGCCGTGCGCGCCATTCCGCGTGGTGCCACACGGAGCTATCTGGACGTGGCGCAACAGATCGGCTCTGCCCCGCGGCCGGTGGGCACCGCCTGCGGCGCGAATCGCATCCCGTTGCTGATCCCCTGTCATCGCGTGGTGGGGAGCAGCGGGCTGGGCGGCTTCATGCACAGCCGCGGCGGCAAGCCGCTGGAGATCAAGCGCTGGTTGCTGCGACACGAAGGTGCAATCACCTAGCGCCCACAAGACCCCGTCCGCCGAGCCGCTGCTGGACGAGTTCAGCGACACGCTGTGGCTGGAGGACGGGCTCGCGCGCAATACGCTGGAAAGCTATCGGCGCGACCTGACCCAGTTCGCTGCATGGCTGCGTCGGACGCGTAGTGCCGGGCTGCTCGAGGCGGTCCACGCGGATCTTCTCGGCTACCTCGCGCATCGGTTCCAGGCCAAGGTGCGGCCCAGCTCGACCGCGCGTCTGCTGTCCAGCCTCAAGCGCTTCTATCAGTTCGCCTTACGGCAGGGGAAGCTCGACGTAGACCCCACCCTCAATATCGACTCGCCCAAGCTCCCGCGCCACCTGCCCAAGAGCCTGACCGAACAGGATGTGGAGCGGCTGCTGGCCATGCCGCGGCTGGAGACGCCGCTGGGGTTGCGTGACAGGGCCATGCTGGAGGTCCTCTATGCCAGCGGGTTGCGGGTCTCCGAGCTGGTCACGCTCAAGGTCGCGCAGTTGTCGCACGACATGGGCGTGGTGCGCATTCTCGGCAAGGGAGCCAAGGAGCGGCTGGTGCCGGTGGGCGAAGTTGCGCTGGACTGGGTGCAGCGCTATGCGCTGGAAGCGCGGCCGCCGCTGCTGGATGGGCGGCAGAGCGACGCGCTGTTCGTCACCTCGCGCGGCCAGCCCATGACGCGTCAGGCGTTCTGGCACCTGATCAAGCGCCACGCGGCACAGGCCGGGATCCACGGGGCCATCTCGCCCCACACCCTGCGCCACGCGTTCGCCACACACCTGCTGAACCACGGCGCCGACCTGCGCGTGGTGCAACTGCTGCTGGGGCACGCGGACATCTCGACCACGCAGATCTATACCCATGTCGCGCGCGAGCGGTTGAAGCAGTTGCATGCGAAGCACCATCCGCGCGGCTGAACAACTAGTTCCTCGCCCCCCTCTCGATCGTCACTCCCACCCGCTTCACCCCGCGGATCACCCCGTTCTTGGTCGCGGTCACCCGCACCCAGGGGGAGTTGAAATCGTCGTGCAGGACGGCGGCGACGTGCTCGCACAGCCGCTCGAGCAGGATGAAATGCGTGGTGGACAGCGACTCGCGCAACCGCTCCACCACCGCGCCGTAGTCGATGGTGTCACGCAGGCGATCGCTGCGCCCCGCGCTGCTGGTCGGAATGGCGAACTCGAGGTCGAGCTGGATGCTCTGCGGCAACTGGCGCTCCCAAGCATAGAAGCCGACCAGGGTTTCAACCCGGAAGTCGTGGATGGAGATGATGTCCATTGGGTGCGTGTGGGGCGGCCAGCGGAGATTGTAAGATATCGGCCATGTCCTCTCTTGTCTGCGTGGTGGCAGCGTACCTGCTGGGCTCCATCTCCTTCGCCATGGTCGCGAGCTGGATCTTCCGGCTGCCCGACCCGCGCTCCTACGGATCCGGCAATCCCGGCGCCACCAACGTCCTGCGCAGCGGCAGGAAGGCGGCGGCATTGGTGACGCTGATCGGCGATGCAGCCAAGGGGCTCGCGGCCGTGGTGCTGGCCCGCCAGCTGGCGCCCGTCGTCGGCTTTGGAGACGGGACGGTCGCGGCCGCGGGCGTAGCCGTGTTCCTTGGACACCTCTACCCGGTCTACTTCGGGTTCAAGGGCGGCAAGGGGGTTGCGACCGCCCTTGGCGTCGTACTGGGCTTGAGCCCGTGGGTGGCTCTGATCGGCCTGGCGGTTTTCATCGCGGTGGCGGCGCTGTCTCGATACGTATCGCTGGCCAGCATCGCGGCGGCGGTGACCGTCGTGGTCGTGAGTGCCATCCAGATGGGCTCCAGTCCGTATGCAGGTGCCATCGCCATCATCGCCGCGCTGGTGCTATGGCGCCACCTTGCCAACATCCGGCGCCTGCTCTCCGGCACCGAGGTCAAGCTCAGGTTACACCGCAGCCAAACCCCGCCCGCAGACCCGGCCGGCTAGCTTGCGGGCGCCAGATCGCCCAGATCCCACCGCGCCCGGACAGTGAAGCCGGTGTGCTGAGCCGGCGCGTGCAGCAGCCGCAGCGCTCCCGCGAAGGCGATCATGGCACCGTTGTCGGTGCAGAACTGCAGCTCGGGGTAGCGCACGGCAAACCCGCGCTCGCTGGCTTCCGCGGATAGCCGGGCGCGCAGCCGGCGATTGGCGCCGACGCCGCCCGCCACCACCAGTTCCTCCAGCCCGGTCTGCTCCATTGCCGCCAGAGTCTTCGCCGCCAGCACATCCACGATCGCCGCTTCCACGCCGGCGGCGAGGTCCGCGCGCGCCTGCTCATCGTTGGGCCGCTGCCGCAGCGCAAGGAGTACGGCGGTCTTGAGCCCGCTGAAGCTGAAGTGGAGGTCGGGGCTGGTCAGCATCGGGCGCGGGAGCTTGATCCGAGCCGGGTCGCCATGCTCGGCCAGCCGGGACACGGCCGGTCCACCGGGGTAGCCCAGCCCGAGCAGCTGTGCCGTCTTGTCGAAGGCCTCGCCGGCGGCGTCGTCCAGCGTTTCGCCCAGCAGGGTGTAGCGTCCGACGCCGTCCACGCGCATGAGCTGGGTATGCCCGCCCGACACCAGCAGAGCGACAAAAGGAAAGCGGGGTGGGTCACCCGATAGCAGCGGAGACAGCAGATGGCCTTCGAGATGATGCACGCCGATCAACGGGATTCCCAGCGCGAAGGCCATGCCGCTGGCGACGGAGGCGCCGACGAGCAATGCGCCGGCCAACCCCGGGCCCTGGGTGTAGGCGATCCCGTCCAGGTCCGCGCTGCTGCGTCCGCTCTCGGCCAGTACCTGGCGCACCAGCGGCAATACCCGCCGGATGTGATCGCGAGAGGCCAGTTCGGGCACTACGCCCCCGTAGTCGGCGTGCATCGAGACCTGGGAGTAGAGTGCGTGCGCCAGCAACCCCGCGCCCTGCGCGTTGGGGCCGGTCCCCGCCTCGTACAGCGCGACCCCGGTCTCGTCGCAGGAAGTCTCGATGCCTAGCACCAGCATGGGGAAATTGGCTCTCAAAGGACACCTGGGTGGGTGCTGGACCGGCTTGGCAGCGGCGGGTGCAGTTCTGCTATACTCCCGCACTTTCCAAAAGCCCAGCCGGCCCGATCTCCGGGCTCCATTCAGGGAAACTACTGCGAAATTCAGGGAAACGGAATTATGCCGACTGTGCGGGTGAAGGAAAACGAACCGTTTGAAGTCGCGATGCGCCGATTCAAGCGCACCGTGGAGAAGACCGGCCTGCTGACCGAGTTGCGGGCGCGCGAGTTCTACGAGAAGCCGACCTCCGAGCGCAAGCGCAAGCGGGCCGCCGCCGTCAAGCGGCACTTCAAGCGGCTGCGTGGTCAGCAGTTGCCTCCGCGGTTGTATTAGTCGCCGCTCCGCGCCCGTCGCTTGCGGCAGGGACTTCCCTGCCGCGCTGCATTTGGAGCACCAAAGCGATCCTGCCATGACCATGAAGCAACGCATCACCGAAGACATGAAGGCGGCCATGCGCGCCAAGGAGACCGCGCGCCTCTCGACCGTGCGGCTGCTGCTGGCGGCCATCAAGCAGCGCGAGGTCGACGAGCGGATCGAACTGACCGATGCCGACGTGGTCGCGGTGATCGACAAGATGCTCAAGCAGCGCCGCGACTCGATCGTCCAGTACGAGGCGGGAGGGCGGCAAGACCTGGCGGATGCCGAGAAGTTCGAGGTCCAGGTTCTCACCGCCTACATGCCGCAGGCGCTGAACCAGGCCGAGATCGATGCCGCTATCGCCGATGCGATCGCTGCGGCCGGTGCGAAGTCCGCGCAGGATATGGGCAAAGTCATGGCTGCGTTGAAGCCGAAACTGTCGGGCCGTGCAGACATGGCCAAGGTCTCCGCACTGGTCAAGGCCAGGCTCTCGTCCTGAGGGCCGCTGTTTGCGGAATCCGCCGCTGCGGAGAACGCCGAGCGAGGGAATCCCAGGCTGGTCGGGGCATCTGCGCAAGCACCGCTTCCGGTGCTGGAAGCCTGGAGAAAACGACCTATAATGAAATCGTCCCCAGGTTAGGGCGCCCGCGTCGGTTGCGGCGTCCGGGAGTTGCAGTGCAGCGTACGCCTTGCGCTTTCCGACCTTTTCGAGCGAGCCCGCCTACAGCGTTGCGATGATTCCCAAGTCGTTCGTTCAGGAGTTGCTGGGGCGGGTCGACATTGTCGACGTCATCGAATCCTATCTGCCGCTCAAGCGGGCCGGCACCAACCTGGTCGCCTGCTGCCCGTTCCACAGCGAGAAGACGCCGTCCTTCACCGTCAGCCCGACCAAGCAGTTCTACCACTGCTTCGGCTGCGGAGCGCACGG